>NZ_JBLLVA010000015.1:0-113697 GCF_047739745.1 Borborobacter xinjiangensis
CGGCGCAACAACCGGGACAGCACGGAGACGGGATGTGGCCACGGTGGGGAATTCCCGCGCTAGCTATGTGGCTGGGCAACGGCCCAACGCCCGATTCTAGACAAGGATAGCCCAAGACGGATTACGGAAGTGCGGTAGCCAACCCGCGGATAAGAGCATGATCGACCGTCGTCTCAAGGGCTCATCCCGTCCCCGGGCTGTCCGTCAAAGGCAAACATCCTGTGGCAAAGACATGGGACGGAAAAGTTCATCTATCACACTTGACCACGGTCATAAGAGCTAGAGCATCGGACCGAAAAGTGGATCCGGTTTTCGGAATATCCGATGCTCCAACAAACAGCTAGATCGACAGTATGCGTCCGTCAGGACGCACGTCGATCTGGCGCCATGCGGTCAGGGCGGCCCTTGTGCGCCGGAATCTTCGTCGACAAGCTGCTCCTCCGGCAGGGGCCGCGTATACTCGATCCCCTGGAAGATCATTGTGCCGAGGTCCGGCGCCGACATTCTCCGCTCCTTGCCGTCACTGCAAAGGAACAACGGCCATTCGTCCATTCTGCATTCGACCTCGGTGAACCAGTTATCCAGATAATCGCCGGTAGAGAGCCGAAACACGCCCTCTTCGACGCGGCGCACCGAATCGCCATTGGCTGCGGTCCAGGTCCAAGGGATGCTTGGCGGCCGATCTCTGGCCACAAGCGTATCGGCCAGGCTGGTAACGCCTTCCCGCTCGGCTGCCGCTCCATAGCTTCTCATCGCCGCGACATATGCGATGAGGACTGCCGGTTTGTCGGCATAGGAAGCCGCGATGGTGGAGTTGGCTAAGGCCATGCGGTCAAAATCAGGAGGCTTCCATCCCCCTGGAACAGTCTCCGCTTCTGCCGGAGCGAGCGAGCACAACAGGAGGGCAGCTATCGAAGCGGCTCGCATCCAACCTCCTCGTGATCGCGTGTCGGCCCGCGCGCTGAAGGACGCTGCGACACCTTCGAATCTACGCACAACGCTCCCAAAAAATCGATTCTGTTTTTGGCCATGCCTCTGCGTTCACGCAAGATATCAGTCCAAAGAGGTGCGCGCATGCGCGAAAACCTCAAAAACTGAACGTTAATTCCCATCGATTATGGTGCGCGCCTCTGCACCTTGAGGTTTTGGCGGCAACGAAGCCGGCCCATAGCCCTTTGGCAGGATGGAAGCGGTCGTCGTTGAATGAGCGAAATCAGGGCATTGGGGCAGACGGACATACCGACCCTGGCGGAGCTGTTTCAGCGCATCCTGCGCAAGACACGCCAGCCTGCCACCGCTTCCCTCGAAGCCTATCTGGCGGAACTGTTTCTCGACGGGCCTGGCCGCGATCCCGAGATCAATTCGCATGTCCATGTAAATGACGACGGTCGCGTCTCGGGTTTCGTCGGCGCGCTGCCACTGCCGCTGCTGGTCGGAGATCGATCGGTGCGCGCGGCAGTCTGCGGCACGCTGATGGTCAACAACCATGCCGACGACCCCTTTGCCGGCGCCCGCCTGATGCGGGCCTTTTTTTCCGGTCCGCAGGACATCTCGCTGACGGAGACCGCCAACGACGTATCCACCACCATGTGGCGCAAGCTGCGCGCCACGGTGCTGCCGGAGCATAGTCTCGAATGGCTTCGCGTCATCCGGCCGGTGGGTTTCCTGACCGAAATGGCTGCTGGCGCGGCAGGCGTGATGCGCCTGTTCGGGCCGCTGGCAAAGCCCGTCGACGCCGCGATCCGGCGCGGGGCTCCCGGCCCACGGTGGATCAGCGTTCCCGCCGCAGCACCAACGGGCACGCTGGCGAGTATCGATGCCGACGATGACATCGCAGTTGTGCTGTTCAGGCGATTTACCGAAAGCTTCGGCGCACGGCCGGACTGGGATTGCGCAAGCCTGCGCCGGATGATTGCCGAATCCCGCCGAAAGGCGCTCTACGGCTCGATGGTGCGGCGTGTGGTGAGGACGCGCGATGGCCGCGAGGTCGGCATGTTCCTGTATTACGGCGATCCGGGACGCATCGGCCGTGTCGTGCAGGTCCTGTTTTCACCGGGGCAGGCCGGGGCTGTCATCGACAGCATGCTCGCCCATGCCAGCGAGCGCGGTATGGTCGGACTGCGCGGCCGCACACAGCCGACACTGCTTGAAGCCATGCTTGGCCGACGCTTCATGTTCCTGCATGCCTCAGCGAGCATCGTGCATGCGCGCGATCCCTCGCTTCTGGAACCGTTTGTCGCCGGCAAGGCCTTTTTCAACGGCTTTGCGGGAGAGTCCTGGTCGCGCCTGATTGGAGACCGTTTTGACTAGGGAGATGGCCGAATCATGTGCGGCATAGCCGGCTATTTCGGCGGTTACCGGCCACAAGAAGAGGCGGCGATGCTGCTGCGGCGCATGTGCCGGGCGATCGCGCATCGCGGGCCCGATGGCGAAGGCATCTTCGTGGGCGATGGCGCCGGCCTTGGCCATCGGCGGCTTTCAGTCATCGGCCTCAGCGACGGCGCGCAGCCGATGAGCAATGCCGAGGGCACCATCCACATCACTTACAATGGCGAGGTGTTCAACTATATCGAGCTGCGTCGCGAGTTGACGGCGCTCGGCCGACGCTGCCGGACATCGACCGATACGGAGGTCATTCTTCAGCTCTATGAGGAGATGGGAGCGGACTTCGTAACGCGGCTCAACGGCGATTTCGCTTTCGCTATCTGGGATCAACCCCGTAATCGGCTCGTGCTGGCTCGCGACCGGATGGGGGTTCGACCGCTGTTCCACGCATGGCGCGATGGCACCTTTCATTTCGCCTCGGAAATGAAAGCGCTGCTCCAAATTCCGGGCGTGGAAGCCGAGATCGATCCGATCGCCCTCGATCAGATCTTCACGCTGTGGGCGCCGATTGCGCCGCGTACCGTCTTCAAGGGCATCTGCGAACTGCCGCCGGCGCATTTCATGATCGTCGAAAATGGCGAGGCCCGTGTCAGGCCATATTGGTCCTTGTCATTCCCCGAAAGCGACGAGGGTGTCGATCGGCGCACGGAAGGCGAGATTGCCGAGGAACTGCGCGCACTGCTCGACGACGCGACACGCATCCGCTTGCGCGCCGATGTCGAGGTCGGGTCGTTCCTCTCCGGCGGGCTCGACTCCTCAATCGTTTCGGCGCTCGCGGTGCGTATGGTTCCGGGCGGATTGCGGACATTCGCCGTCACCTTCGACGATGCCGAATTCGACGAAAGCGCCTACCAGGCGATCATGGTGAAAGCGCTCGGCACAAGGCATCACGCGGTCGCCTGCGGGGCCGACGATATTGCCGGGATTTTTCCCGAAATCGTTCGCCACATGGAGCGTCCGGTGCTGCGAACCGCGCCCGCACCGCTTTATCTGCTGTCCGGACTGTTGCGGCAGGAAGGGCTGAAAGTGGTGTTGTCGGGCGAAGGCGCGGACGAAATCTTTGCCGGGTACGACCTGTTCAAGGAAGCTGGTATCCGCCGTTTCTGCGGGCGCCAGCCGGGCTCGAAAATTCGGCCGCATCTTTTCCGCAAGATCTATCCCTACCTCACCTCGCTGCAGCAGCAGACGCCGGAATATCTGGCTGCCTTCTTCGGTGCGGGCGCCGACGCACCCGACGATCCACTGTTTTCACACCGCCCGCGCATGCGCGTAACGGCGGGCGCCAAGATGTTCTTCTCGCGCGATCTGCGGGAATCGCTTCGCGGTTACGATGCGGCCGACGAATTGGCGGCAGCCCTGCCCAAGGCTTTCGCGCGCTGGCATCCGCTGCATCAGGCGCAGTTCATTGAGACGCGCTTTCTGCTGCCCGGCTACATCCTGTCGAGCCAGGGTGATCGCATGGCGATGGCGCATGGCGTCGAATCGCGTTTTCCCTTTCTCGATCACCGTCTTGTCGAATTCGCAGCCGGCATACCGCCGCGCCTCAAGCTGCGAGGCCTTCGCGAAAAGCACATATTGCGCGAGGCGGCCGCCGGCCTGTTGCCGCCTGTCATCGGCCAGCGCTCCAAGCAACCCTACCGCGCCCCCGACAGCGCCTCTTTCCAGGGTGCGGCGGGCAGCTATGTCGACGAGCTCATGTCGGCCGAGGCGCTCGCGGCCACCGGTCTGTTCAACCCGCAAGCCACCGGCAAGCTGCTGGAAAAATACCACCGCGACGGGATTGGCGGTTTTCGCGACAACGCCGCTTTCGTCGGCATCGTCTCGACGCAGCTCTGGTCGCGAGAGTTCGCCAGCACGCAACGCCAGAGCCTGCCTGAGCCGGCAGTCTGAATTCGGGAGAACCCATGTCCGATCCAACAAAGAACCAGATCCGAGCCTTCATCGTCGATAATTTTCTGTTCGGCGAAACGGAACGTGCACCCGGCGACGAGCTTTCGCTGATCGAAAACGATCTTGTCGATTCCACCGGAATCCTCGAGCTGGTGGCCTTCCTCGAGGAACGTTTCGGCATTCCGATTGCCGATGCCGACATCGTGCCGACCAATCTCGATTCCATAGCCCGTATAGCCGCCTTTGTTGCCCGCAAGCACGCCGCGGTAGGCTGAGACCGAAGATGCGCGTCGAGACGTTCCTAAGACACAGCGCGACGGCCGATCCAGAGAAGATCGCCATCGTCGCTGGTGGAACGCGCCTGAGTTTTGCCGCGCTCAATGACAGGTCCGACCGGCTCGCCGCCGCCCTTCTGTCGCGGGGCGTCAGCCGTGGCGACCGCGTCGTCATATTCATGGAGAATATCTGGGAAACGGCGGTCGCCATCTTCGCCGTGATGAAGGCGGGAGCGATATTCTGTCCGGTCAATTCCTCGGTAAAGGCCGACTGGCTCGGCTTCGTCATGCGCGACTGCCGCCCGCGCGCAGTGCTGACGCAGGCGAAGTTCGCCGGGCTCTGCGGCGAGGCGGCCAGCATCGCGGCGATGCGTCCATTGATCGTCGTCGCGCGCGGGGAGGTGATTTCCGCTGCCGATGCGCTTGCGTTCGAAGACTGCATGGAACGTCCCGTTGCCGATCCGCTTCCGCAAGCAGGGATCGATATCGATCTTGCCATGATCATCTACACTTCCGGGTCGACCGGTCGCCCGAAAGGCGTGATGATGACGCATGCCAGCATGGATGCGGCATCGGCCTCGATCGCCTCCTATCTGGAAAACACCGCCAGCGATGTCGTGCTCGGCGTGCTGCCGCTGTCGTTCACCTATGGCCTCTATCAGCTCATCGTCGCTGTGCGGGTGGGGGCCACTCTGGTCCTTGAAAAGAACTTCGCTTTTCCCCATGCGGTTTTGGAGAAGGCGCGGGCCGAGGCGGTTACGTGCCTGCCACTGGTCCCGACCATGGCGGCGATGATCCTTGCCATGAAGGAACTCGCGCCGGGCGCCCTGCCGAACCTGCGCTGTATCACCAATGCCGCAGCCCCGCTGCCGCCGGCCCATATCGAAGGCCTGAGGAAGCTGTTTCCGAGCGCGAGGCTTTTCTGCATGTACGGGTTGACCGAATGCGCGCGCGCCACCTTTCTGGCGCCTGAGGAGCTCGATCGCAGGCCGGGTTCGGTCGGCAAGCCCATTCCCAATACGCAGGCCTATGTCGTGGATGACGCGGGCAGGCCGGCTGGCGCCGACGTGGTTGGCGAGCTCGTCGTGCGAGGGCCGCATCTGATGCGGGGTTACTGGGAAAACGAACAAGCGACCGACACCGCGCTACGTCCGAGCCTGAATCCATGGGAAAGGGTGCTGCATACCGGCGACCTGTTTTACAGCGACGCCGACGGCTTCCTCTATTTCGTCGGACGCAAGGACGACATGCTGAAAATTCGCGGCGAGAAGGTCGCGCCCCAACAGGTGGAGGCCGTCCTGCATGGCTGCGCGGGCGTCGTCGAGGCAGTCGTCGTCGGCATGCCGGACGACTTGCTTGGTGCGGTTCTGCATGCGGTCATCGTTCCGACCGATCCGACGCCGAGCGAGCGCGACATCATTCATTGCTGCGCACGCAGCTTGCCAGATTTCATGGTGCCCAAGTCGGTAGAGTTCCGTAGGGAACTGCCGAGGACGGCCAGCGGAAAAGTCGCTCGGCGCCTTGTCGCCTGTCCAGGAGAAAAGACGCAATGACCCCGGCGAGCGATAGCGGAATGCCCTTTTCGATGCGGACGCTTGACATCGATGCCGAGGCTGAGGCCAGCCGTATAGTCTCGGCTTTGCGCGCGCAGGTGCGGGACGCCACGCGCAAGCGCGGGCTGGTGCTTGGCCTTTCCGGCGGCATCGATTCCAGCGTCTGCGCCGCCCTTGCGGCACGGGCGGTCGGGCCACGGAACGTCTTCTGCCTGTTCATGCCCGAAAACGATTCCGACCCCGAAAGCCTGCGGCTCGGCCAGCTTGTCGCCAATGAATTCGACCTCAAGGGCGAAGTCGAGAATATCGGCCCGACACTCGAGGTGATGGGCTGCTATGCGCGCCGTGACGCGTTCATCCGTCAGGTCGAGCCGGACTACGAGCCGGGCTGGAGCTCGAAGATCGTCATTGCCAATGCGCTGACCACCGGCGGCTACAACATCTGCTCGCTGGTGGTGCGCGACCCCCGCGGAGAGATGCGCAAGCATCGCCTGCCGGCGCAGGTCTATCTCGGCATTGTTGCCGCAACGAACATGAAGCAGCGCACGCGCAAGCAGATCGAATATTATCACGCCGACCGCCTCAACCATGCCGTGGTCGGCACTCCGAACCGCCTCGAATATGATCAGGGTTTCTTCGTCAAGAACGGCGACGGCGCTGCCGACGTCAAGCCGATCGCGCATCTCTACAAGTCGCAGGTCTATCAGCTCGCCGCTCATCTCGGTGTTCCCGAAGCGGTGCGCCGCCGCGCGCCGACCACCGATACCTATTCGCTGGCGCAGACCCAGGAGGAATTCTACTTCGCGCTGCCCTACGACAAGATGGATTTGTGCCTCTACGGGCTGAACAACAAGGTGCCGGCCGCACAGGTGGCCCAGGCTGCCTCGCTTACCGAAGACCAGGTCGCTGCCGTCTGGAGCGATATTGCCGCCAAACGCAAGGTGGCACGGTACCTCCATCTTCCCGCTCAACTTGTCGAGCAGGTCGACGGCGGTGCGAGCGCCGACGGGCAGGCTCGTCGATAATGCAGGATGCTACCTTACGGGCGAAGGAAAATGGCCCTGCCGGGGTCGTATTGCTCGGCGGCGCGCACGGAACGCTGGCGCTGGCGCGCAGTCTGGGAAAACGGAAGGTTCCGGTCTGGCTGGTCAGCAACGACAATCCGTTGCCGGGCTGGTCGCGTCATATAGACCGCAGGCTCGACTGGCCCGGACCCGACAATGCCGACGCCGTGACCTGCCTGCTCGAGCTTGCCAGAATCCACAAGCTGGAGGGACATCTTCTTGTTCCAGGCGGCGACCCCGAGGTGCGGCTGGTCTCGCAATCGATCGGCGCGCTGTCGTCCTGCTACAGGATCATGCTGCCAGCGTGGGACAGTCTCAAATACGTATGTGAAAAGCCGCTGCTTTATCGCCGTGCCGCCGAACTGAAGCTCGATATTCCGGCGACCTATGTTTTCAACTCCATGAAGCAGGCGGCCGGCTCCGACATCCGGTTTCCTGTCGTGCTGAAGCCCAACATGGGCGGCGGGCATGATCGGTTCTCGCGGGCGAAGGTCGTGCGCGCGGATGACAAGGCCTCGTTCCTGGCGGCCTACAAGGACGCTGCCGAGCACATCGGCATCGACAACGTCGTCGTCCAGGAACTTATAATGGGCGGCGGCGAAAGCCAGTTTTCCTACGCGGCACTGTGGCACCGGGGCGCGCCGGTGGCTGAATTCAGCGCCCGCCGCGTCCGGCAATATCCGATCGAGTTCGGCTATACGAGCACCTTCGTCGAAGTCGTCGAGGAGCCGGAGGTGATCGATGCGGGGCGCCGGATTCTCGAATCCATCGGGCACGAGGGGCTCGTCGAAATCGAGTTCAAGCGGGATCCGCGCGACGGCAAGCTGCGGGTTCTGGACGTCAACCCGCGCCCATGGTCGTGGTTCGGTCTGGCAGACGGTGCCGGCGTCGATCTCGGCGCGATGCTTTGGGAGGTTGCGAATGGTCGTAAGACAGCATCGGTTTCGGCACGATCGAAAGCATCATGGATGTATCTGGTTCGCGATGCCGTAGTCGCCGGTAAATTGATGTCGAGCGGTCGGCTTTCATGGCGAGAGTATCTGCGATCGTTCGCTCGGGTGCGCTCATGGGCGGCATTCAGCGTCCACGATCCGCTGCCGGGCCTGCTCGATGTTCCCTTGACCGCCTGGCGCGTGCTGACGAGGCGCATATTCGGGTTCCGATAGGAGCGCGCTTCCGGCACCTCAATGCCGATCCCGGTCTTCCTCATAGAGCCGTCGCGTTGCGTCGTCGCGGCTTTTGACCTCTTGGGACGTGCGCCGCCGACGGGCGAGCAAAGCATAGCCGATCACGATAGCCAGAATGATCGGTCCGCCCGCAACCGCCAGAAGCCAGAAATTATCAGCCAATCCGATCCGCTCCTTTCTCCTGCTAGAGAGGGCAGGATGTAAGCTGCCGCGCCATGCCCCTCAGTTCTGTCCAGCGTCCTGGTTGGCGGCTGGCGCTCCGTTGGTGCTGGCACCGGGCTCGCTTGTCTGCGACTCGCCGCCGGTTCCCGTATCGGGAGTAGGGTCAGCATCGACCGGTGGATTCTGAACTGGAGGTTCGGTGCCCGCCCTATCGGGATCGGACTGGTCGCAACCGGCGAGCGCCAATGTCATCGCCGTTATCACTATTAAAGGCGCCTTCCTCATTTGAGGTCCTTTCCCGCCGGTACGACAGCCAGCGTTGGCGGCCATGATCTCGCGTTTGTTCGAAGACAAGGGCCAACCGCCAGGCCGCGAAATTGTTCCGAAATTGTTCCAATGTCCGCACGTCATCCTGGCTCACCGTTTGAAGCGCCGGAGGCCTCGATCGGTTCGCCAAGTGTGGAACCTTGCGATGGGTTCTCGGTTTTCCCTACCGAGACGAAACAAGGGAGAGGTCCTATGGCTACCAAACCCCCACCCGTTCCCCGCGACAATCAAAGTTCGAAAGGTCCAGGCGACCGCAAGGAAGCCGCGCGCGACGAGACACGTGAGGCCCGCTCAGGCGCCCCGGACCCTGACAAACAGGGTCAGCAGGGAAACACCAAGGTCAATACTACCCATCAAGGCTACCAACAGGATCGATAGGTCAAAAACCATGTCGACATCGAAGAAGACGCCCAACAGCATCAGACAGGGCGGTCCCGGCGCTTCGCACGAGAACGCCAAGGCGCCGCTCGAGATCAACAAGCCGCCGGCCGAGTCGGATCAGCGGCGTCGCAGCAAGGTTTCGGGAGGTGGCGGCGAGCGCGACAGCCATCATACGCACAACCCTCGAATGAAGGGCGATACCTGACAAAACCCGGCTGCCGAAGCGAGGAAGGAATGAGGAAATGGCGAATGCGAGCAAGAAGCACGTTGGAGCAGGCACTCACGGCAAGGGATCGGGCAGCGGTGCGATGACCAGCGTGGAAAAGGAAGACCTCGAAGAGAACATGGTTCTTTCGAACCGGGACAAGTCCAGGCATTCGGAAGAAAGAGGTCTCGACAGCAAACAGGTTCAAACCGATCAATACCAGGATCATGTCGGCAATCGCATCCCCAAGAAGGAGTGAGCGGTAACGGCAAGAAGGAGTTGGCGATGGCTCATAACAAACATCCCAAAACGAAAACTCCCAGCGACGCGGATCTGAAGAGAAATCCCGGTATAGGAACGTCGAAGGGAAGGATGAATCAGGGCGACGAGACCGCGCTTGACGGTGAGAACACCAGCATCGGCGATGTCGAGAACGACACGAACGCCGCCGGCGGGATCAATCCGCGACAGAAAATACGCACAAACAAATAGCCCGCTCCATGGAGGAATTTGTCATGGCCGGAAGGAAAACCCACGAGCAGCAGCTTCGTGTCATCGAAGGTCGGGAAAACACCAAGAATGCCGATGCGGACTTCGACGCCGAGGCGGATTTGAAAAAGACCAAGCAGGAGCGGGAAGCGTTCCGGAAAGGCACTGGCTTGCGAACCGGCGCACCTGACCTCGTCGACAAGGACGACAGGAACATCCTTCGGGGTGAGAACCAGGAAAGCGAGCACCACAAGAAGCGCACCGACGACTGATCGGCGACCAACTGCCCGGCCGCTGGGGTGCTTCATTCAAGGAGAAGGCAATGAACCCGGATAGAAAAGCGACGGCGGATTCCGAACCCGCCGAGGACCAACGCACAGAGCGGCCGGTGAAAAGCCAGGACTGGGACGAGATCGCCGAAGAGGTCGACAAGGGCGGTGCCTCCGCTCAGCAGGAACTGCAGAGCATCGACGAGATCGAGACGGTCGAAAACGAGGATGGCGACGACAACGACGACAATCCGTATCAGGAGAGCGACGCGGCACTACCCGACGATGCAGAGGAGGCGGCGATCAGGCGCGATCCTTCACGCGAGGGCAGTCAGTTCGACGAAATCTGACCCAGCTTTCGGTCCGCTTCGACGCGTTGCACTCGATCAGACGGAGGTGCAGACATGCCCGATTTCGCCCATGCAAGGGAGCGCATGGTCGACATTCAATTGGCCCGGCGCGGCATAGGCGACCGGCACGTGCTTGACGCGATGCGTCGCGTTCCGCGCGAAGCATTCGTCGAGTCCGGCTTCGAGGAATTTGCCTACGAGGACACGCCGCTGCCCATCGGCGAGGGGCAGACGATTTCGCAGCCTTACATCGTTGCGCTGATGATGGAGGCGGCGGAAGTAAAGCCCGGAGAAAATGTCCTTGAGGTGGGCGCGGGCTCGGGCTATGCGGCAGCGGCATTGAGCCAGATTGCGGGCCGGGTCTATGCGATAGAGCGTCATGCAGCGCTCGGCGAAGCGGCAACGCGGCGTTTTCAAAAGCTCGGTTATCGCAATATCGATCTGCGTGTCGGCGACGGCACCAAGGGCTGGCCGGAAGCGGCGCCCTTCGATGCCATCCTGGTATCGGCGGGCGGTCCAAGTGCTCCTCAGGCTTTGAAGAACCAACTCGATGTCGGCGGGCGCCTGGTGATACCGGTCGGCAAGGAAGCAGGGGGACAGCGCCTGCTGAAGATCACGCGCGAGAGCGGGACCGTCTTCACGGAAGAGGACCTCGGCGGCGTGATGTTCGTTCCGCTCATTGGTGAGCAGGGTTGGGCTGAGGGCAACGGCCGTATTGCCGCAAAGCGCACAAGCGGCCATGCAAGTGAGCGCAGCTTGCCGAACATGATCGCCGCTGCGGCCGAGCCGCTGCCGGATTTCGAGGACCCCGCCTTTGGCGCGATGTTCGACCGCTTTGCCGAGCGCCGTGTCGTGCTGTTGGGCGAAGCCAGCCACGGCACCTCGGAATTCTACCGTGCGCGCGCTGCGATCACCCGCCACCTGATCGAGAGACACGGCTTCACGATCGTGGCGGTTGAGGCGGACTGGCCGGATGCTGCGGTCGTCGACCGCCACGTTCGCCATCGCTCGGCCCGACCGGACGCCGAGCCGCCCTTCCAGCGCTTTCCCACCTGGATGTGGCGCAACCTGGATGTCGCGGCGTTCATCGACTGGATGCACCGCCACAATGAGGCGATTGCCCCGCCGGACCGCGCCGGCTTTTATGGGCTGGACATATACAATATGAGCGGCTCCATTGCTGCGGTCCTCGATTATCTCGACAAGATCGACCCGGATGCGGCAGCGGTCGCGCGCGAACGTTACGGCTGCCTGACGCCGTGGCAGAAGGAGCCCTCAACCTATGGGCGGGCGGTGCTGACCAGCGGATACCGCAAATGCGAAAATGCGGTGGTGGAACAATGCCGTGACCTTTTCAGCAAGCGGCTGGACTACATGGCAAGGGACGGGACCGATTTTCTCGATGCCGCTCAGAATGCACGGCTGATCGCCTCGGCGGAGCGCTACTACCGGATCATGTATTACGGGGGTGCGGAATCCTGGAACCTGCGCGATACCCATATGTTCGAAACGCTTGAACATCTTCTGGAATCCGGCGGGCCGGAATCAAAGGCGATTGTGTGGGCGCACAATTCGCATATTGGCGATGCCCGCTACACCGAAATGGGCTTCGTCCGAGAAGAGTTGAATATCGGGCAACTCTGCCGGCAGCGTTACGGCGATGCCGCCGCCCTGATCGGTTTCGGTACGCATGAGGGAGTTGCGGCCGCCAGCGATTGGGACGCCGATATGGAAGTGAAACAGGTGCGGCCCTCGCATGAGGACAGCTACGAACGGCTGTGCCACGATTCAGGCGAGCCGCGTTTTCTGCTCGACCTCAATCGTGACGAAGCCTTGCGTCAGCGTCTGCTGGAGAGGCGGCTGGAGCGATTTATCGGCGTCATCTACCGACCGGAAACCGAGTTGATGAGCCACTATGCCGATGCATCGCTGCCGCAGCAGTTCGACGCGTTCGTCTGGTTCGACCAAACGGCAGCGGTGACGCCCTTGGGACCCGAGCACGCCAAGCCGGGAATGCCCGAAACCTATCCATTCGGGCTGTAAAACAGCAATTTTCACCTCCCAGGATCGCTAATCCGCCAACAATCCGCTCTGCTTTTAATCGGAAACCGGTGATCTGGAAGCGTCTTGGGGAGGAATTTCGTCGGGATGTGGCGTGTCCCTGCCGTCCTGCTATCCTGCCCGAAATTTCAGGGAGCGCTCGATGCATATACAAGATGGCGATTTCATCCGCGGTATGCAGAAGTTCAGCCGTCGGCTCGACTGGAACCTTTTGAAGACATTCCACGATATCGTCCAGGCCAACGGCATTACAGCTGCGGCCAATAGCGGCTGGCGCAAGCAATCCACGATAAGCTTGGCCTTGCAGCGCCTTGAATCCATCATCGGGAGCAGGTTGTGTCAAAGAGGACGGGCGGGGTTCGATCTCACTGATGAAGGAAGGATCCTCTACGACTACGTAAAGAAAATTTACGCAAACATAGAAGAAATCCCGGATGCCTTAGCCAATTCGAAGGATTATGTTTCGGGCGTTCTTGATATCGCGGTTATCAGCAATTTCTCAAGTCGCATACTGGACGATATATATGTCAAATATAACTGGAAATACCCTAATGTAATTATGAACGTTGATGTGCTTACATGGGATAGTATAACTAAATGTATCGTCAACAATGATTATGATGTAGGAATTTCTCCCATTTTATACAAACATAGTGATCTGAGATACGATTTTCTCATGATTGAATACCACAACGTTTATTGTGGACGTGGCCATCGCTTATTCGGAAAAATGCCAAGCGCCTCCGCTCTGGCCGACGAGACATTCATTTTGACTGGATCCGATGAGCCGGACTCTCTGACCAGCTTCCGCTTGCGGCACCGCCTCGGTCAGAAAGTGACCGCCAGGACGCCGAATCTGGAAGAGGCTCGGCGTCTCACTGTGGCCGGGGTCGGAATTTGCATTCTTCCCGAGCAATTCGTCGCCGGTGATGTGGAAGGCGGCCTGCTTTGGCCTTTGATGGAACGTTCGGAGGAAATGTCGTGCGATATTTATCTTATCTCCAACGAGTATGCGCCGAAGCGCACGGCAAGAGAAGCCTTCTTGGCGAGTGCGGTGGACATCGCAAATCTCCAGTAAATATTCAGGTTGCGAAGACCTGAACTGTGCGTTGCACTCTGAGTGCACGCAAAACTCGCCCGCCCGTCGGGTTTCACTTGCATGTTCCTGCATATCATATTTCCGTTGATCGGACATTGACCTCATCAATGTAGAAAATAGCCGACCGGTAGGTTTCTCGGCGCCGCCGGTGTGATCTCCATGAGAGTTAAAAAAATCAGTCTGAATCAAAGACTCGAAAAATGGAGGAGATGGCATGCAAGCCGGAACACAGTCGGTCTTGGGTGTCGGTGATAGTGCGCCGGCGCTCGCAGCGACCCAGGAAACCCCATCATATTCACTTCAGCGCTCGCTTAACTGGACGCATGCCTTTTGGTTCGCGGCCGGCACGCCGGTCCTGGTGCTCTTTTCCATCGGCGCCGTGGCCTCGGCGGTTGGCAACATCTCTCCGCTGGTGTGGATCGTCTCGATGTTCATCGGCTTCATCCAATGTTTCACCTACGCCGAGATTTCGGGCTTGTTTCCGAACAAGTCCGGCGGCGCCTCGGTCTATGGCGCCATCGCGTGGGTGCGATACGGCAAGGTTCTGGGGCCGATCTCGGTCTGGGCGAATTGGTTTTCATGGTCTCCTGTGCTTGCGGTGGGATCAGGCTTGGCCGCCGGCTATGTCCTTCAGATGCTGTTTCCGGCCGATGCCGCCATACGCACCTGGTCGGTCACGCTCGTTGACCTGAGTTTCATCAAGACAGGTCTGCTGCTGCGGATCAATTCGACCTTTCTGCTGGGGCTGTTTCTGATGCTGATTGTCTTCGCGATCCAGCATCGTGGCGTCCTGAAGGCCGCGAAGGTGCAGATGATCGTGGCGGTCGCGGTTCTGATGCCGCTTTTCCTTATCGGCGTTGTGCCGCTCTTCACTGGCGATCTGCACACCGACAGCTTCTTGCCGTTTGTTCCGTTCGAGCATGACGCGTCGGGTCAACCCATTCCGGGCGCCTGGAACATGGTCGGCTATACGACGTTCGCGGCCGGATTGTTGCTCGCGGCCTGGTCGACCTATCCTTTTGAGACCGCTGTCTGCTACGTGCGCGAGTTCAAGAATCCAGGATACGACACCGTGCGGGCGCTGGTCTATTCAGGCCTGCTCTGCATCCTGTTCTACACGATCGTGCCGATCTCGTTCCAAGGCTATCTCGGCCTGGACGGCCTGCTCGATCCTGGAATTTACGACGGCACCGGGGTCGGCCGGTTCATGGCGCAAATGGTTGGCGCCGGTCCCATACTCGCCAACATTATCATGACCATGCTTATCCTCTCGGTATGCCTGGTCATCATGACCGCGATGGCCGGCTCGTCGCGCACGCTCTATCAAGGTGCGCATGATGGTTGGCTGCCGAAATATCTGTCGAGACTCAACAGTCACGGCGCCCCGGTCGCCGCCATGTGGACCGATCTGATCTTCAACGCCTTCTTGTTGATGTTGTCGGACTATGTGTTCCTCATCGTTCTCGCCAACACCACCTACATGATCTTCGTTTTCCTGAACCTGCAGGCTGGCTGGCTGCATCGGATGGATCGACCGAATGCACCGCGGCCTTACCGATGCCCGAACTGGCTACTGTGGGTCGGCGGAATCTGCGGCTACCTCAATCTGCTGATCATGGGCTGGGGTGCAGACTTCTGGGGCGAGCGCGCTCTGCTGACCAGCCTGCTGATCACCGCCGGCATCATTCCGATCTTCCTCTTCCGCCACTACGTGACCGATCGCGGGCGATTCCCCGACTGGATGCAGGCGGATCTGATGGAAGATGGGCGAATGATAAAAAAGCGAGCGGGTATATTGCCCTATGTCGTTCTCGTAACAGGCGGTCTGACCATCTACGTCGGGCACCTTCTCGCTACCTATCAAATGTGACCCGCCGCAAAGCGGTCCTGCAAAGAAGCCCCGCCGGAAATCTTTCCGGCGGGGCTTTTGCTTGCTGGGATGGTTCTGCGGCCAAATCCCGGATTTTCCTATCCTGAAGGTCGAAGATTGATGGGATCAATGTTCGATATTGGAATTTAGGTCGTTGATGGGAAAATATTTAGGAGATACGTTTTTCATTGTAGATGAATAGTCAGAATAATTCCGAGCACTCTTTAAGTATTGATGCCGGAGAATCTAGGTCTGAATTGGCGTTTGATGCGTCGAATTCGAGTGGAACAGTGTTGGGAGTGACAGCCAGAACGTCCACTCCAAACTCAAGGACAGAAGCAATGGGAAACGGACCTCACGATCATCACCACGGCGGTGGAAATGGCCACTCTCACGCGGAGGAAATAAGGAGCTCGACAGATGGACGGCTGGCTCTGGAGCGACTTTCGCGCATTTCGCAAAAGAAGCAGGCCGAGGAGACAGCCCGCTCGCTTGAATTTGGGCTTGAGGCCGCATCATCCGTGGTCGACCGCAGCATCTCGCTGTTCAGCCGCGGCCATCAGCCGGCCTTTGCCGGTATCAACACCTTCATGAAGGTCCCTTATTGCGAGGACATCCGCAAGATCGGCCAGTATGAGGCGGCATTCGTCGGCGCGCCTTTCGATTCGGCAACGACTTACCGCCCCGGAACCCGTTTCGGACCCCAGGCGGTCCGACGCATTTCGGCTCTTTATGACGGTTATTGGTTCGACGGCGGCGTCGACATCTACGAGGAGTTGGATCTCTGCGATGCCGGCGACATTTTCGTCATTCCCGGCAATATCGAAAAGACGTTCGATCAGGTCACCAAGGCGGTGTCCCACATCTATACGTCCGGGGTTTTCCCGATCATTTGCGGCGGCGATCACAGTCTCGGCTTCCCCAATGTCCGGGGCATCGCTCCGCATATCGACGGCAATGTCGGGATCATCCATATCGACCGGCATATCGATATCCAGGAAAAGGACATGGATGAGCGCATGCACACCACGCCCTGGTTCTGGACCACGCATGAGGGGCGTGACACATCGCATCGCGACCATAGCCACATGCACGATGTCGGCCTGCCGAACTGCCATCCCAAGAACCTGGTCCAGCTCGGCATCGGCGGATGGTATGGAAACCGTCCCGGCAGCGCCGTCGCGCATCAGCGCGGAACAAGCGTCATGACGATGTTCGACCTCGAGAAGCACGGGGCCAAGAAGGTGGCCGAAATGGCCCTGGAGATGGCCTGGGAAGGGTGCAAGGCGGTCTACCTGTCGTTCGACATCGACTCGATCGATCCCGGTTTCGCGCCGGGAACGGGCTCGCCGGAGCCAGGCGGTCTGCTGCCCCGCGAAGCGTTCGAGATCATTCGAACGATCGCCGCCGAGGGCCTGTGCGGGATGGAAGTTGTCGAGGTCTCACCGCCCTACGACGTCAACGACAATACGGCCCAACTTGCCTGTCGCGTCGTTCTCGACACGCTGGGTACGCTGATCGCCAACGGCAAGCTCGGACATCGCGACAAAGCGAAAGCGGACGGTGCTCGTTGAGCGTGGCTTGGACCCGCTTTCTCTTTCCGCGAACAAAATCGAAATCCCTAGAGCCTTCAGGTGTTTTCATGTCTAGATTCCGCATTCGCGCACTGCTGACGGCGGCTGCCGTTCTCCTCCCCTCCCTGGCCATGGCCCATACGGGACATGGCGAAGTCTCCGGTTTCGCGCACGGCTTTGCGCATCCGCTGGGCGGCCTCGACCACATCCTGGCGATGGTGATGGTCGGCCTTTTGGCCGCGCAGCTTGGCGGCCGGGCATTGTGGCTGGTGCCGGCGAGCTTCGTTGCCGTCATGGCGCTCGGCGGCGGACTTGGCCTTGCCGGCTTCGGCCTGCCTTTCGTCGAGCTTGGCATCGCCCTGTCGATCATCGTGCTTGGCGCGGCCGTCGCCTTCGGGCTGACCGCCCCGGTCGCCGCCGCCATGGGGCTGGTCGGCTTCTTCGCCATCTTCCACGGCCACGCCCATGGCGCCGAGATGCCGGAGACGGTGGCCGGCCTGGCCTATGGCAGCGGCTTCATCGCCGCCACCGCGCTGCTGCATGCAGCCGGCCTGGCCGGCGGGCTCGTGCTCGGCCACACCGCCGAGGCGAGAGGCGCCACGCTGGTCAAATGCCTGGGCGGTGCCGCCTCGCTGGCCGGCGTCGGCATCCTCACCGGCGTGCTGTGAGCCGCCAGAGGCGCCCGACAATCGGGCGCCTCTTCGACCGCACGAGCAGCCAGTCGCAATTCGCGAAGGAGACCCCCTGGAATGAGTGAATCATACAGCACAGTGGAACCCTCGGCCTACGAAAACGCCCGGCTGGACTTCGCGCATGCAAGCTCATCCCAACCTTGGCAACGCTGTAGCGAGAATGAGAGCCGCAAGGGGGCACTTCTGCAGGCGGCCATTGGCCGAGAGGTTCGCTCGATGCGCGCCCGACACGGCATGACCGTCATGGAACTGGCAACTGCGTCAGGCATCTCGGTCAGCATGCTTTCGAAGGTGGAAAATGGCGCCATTTCGCCCTCCCTGGACACGCTGCATGCGCTGTCGTCCGCGCTCGGAGTGCCGCTGACTGCGTTGTTTCGACGTTTCGTCGGAAAAAGCCGCGCTGTTTTGGTGAAGGCCGGGGAGGGCATGAATGTTGAACGGCGCGGCACCCGCGCGGGCCATCAGTACAATCTGCTTGGTTATGTCGGTTCAAGCACAAGCGGCGTTGTCGTCGAGCCCTATCTCATCACGCTGACCGAACCCTCGGATGCGTTCCCGACCTTCCATCATGATGGAATGGAGTTCCTCTACATGCTGGAAGGCGAGGTCGTCTATCGCCACGGCAGCAGCCTCTATCGCATGACGCCGGGCGACAGCCTGTTCTTCGACGCCGATGCGCCACACGGGCCAAAAGAGCTGACAAAATTGCCCATCCGCTTCCTCTCGGTGATTTCCTACCGCGCGGATCAGGCGAGCGGGTGACCAGCGGCGATCCACCGATGCGAAAGCCTCTATTTCAGACAGGCAATGAAACCTTCGCGAAGCTTGTTGCGGCGCGCCAACTGCGGAAAGCTTGGATTGTCAATCACATAGACGCCGATGGAAGGCGCGATTTCGCGTGGAAGCAAAGGCCACAATCGTCCTTCCGCTTCATCCGCCGACGCATAGTTTTCCGGCAGGAAACAAAGCCCTATTCCCAAAACCGCGAACCGCTTTGCCTCTTCAAGATGCTCGGTTACGGCCGAGACCTTGTCGCCGAGCCCATATTGCAGCCGAAAAGCCCTCAGCTCGTCGGGTTCGTCACTTCCGGTAAGAACGAAACGTTCATCCTGCAATTGCCGAGGGTCAACGAACTGCTTGCCGAACAATCGATGACTAACTCCGCAATAGGGCCGGTGAATCTCGTCGGAAAGGAATCGGTACCTGAGTTCCGGGCGCGCAACCCTCGACGGAGCCACGCCGATGTCGATCTCGTTCCGCATGACGGAACCCGTCACATGAGTGGACGGCATGGTGGAGACGATAAGCTCTACATTCGGAAATCTAGCATGAAAAAGACTGATCGCCGCGTCCAACATGCTGCTGGTGAAATTGCTGATCAGCCCTATCGTCAGGTTCCCATGAACTTCACTGGAGGATTCATTGGCGAGACTTGGAATTTCGCGGACCGCGCGCATTATCGGAGCACAGAGTTCTGCCAGCAGTATTCCTTCAGGCGTGAGTTCGAACCCCGCTGAGCCTCGCTTGCAGAGGGTGGCGCCGATTCGAGTCTCAAGCCGCTGGAGCGCAAGGCTGATGGCAGATTGTTTCAAGTGCGTTCGATCGGACGCTTTGGTTATCCCGCCGGCCTGTACGATTTCGTGGAATATTTTAAGTAAATTCCAATCCAACTCTCGAGCGAAATCTTCGATCGACTTCATGAAGAACTTGTCTCCGGATGCTTGCAATCCTGGTTTCCCTGGGTGTGTCACACAGCAGTGCGCATCCTTGGGGGCTTCTGTGCCGTCAACGCCGGATGATCTAACTGATTTGAAACTCAATAAGAAAGGGGACACGCATGAAATCGAGAGACGCTTCCTCCCATTTGGGTTGGCTTCGACACGTTTTATACAGGCTGCTTGCGGTAAGGGCGGGTCGCCATTTCAGCCAGAATGCAGCAGAAAAACTCTGCCTGCTGGATAAACATCACCGATAGGATGCTCGTATTCAGAAAGAGTTGATGGCGGCTACGGCTCTGGAGGCAAGCAGCGACCAGGCCGGGGGCAGCTTCTGTTTGGGCTAACCGCCGGTGGCAACCAGAAGTAAGGTGTGTGAGACATATTTATCTCGACTAGCCACTGAACATACCCATTCGAGAAATCGTACACGAAATCCGGCCGCCGTTATTGGCGGCAGCGCGCCCGGAGCGGACGTGTTGTTGGCCGCGAACTCGCCGATAGTTGATCGGCGGCGATTTCAACTAGCCTTAAAAACGATAAAGCCGCGGCAAACCGCGGCTTTTCGATAGAAGATAATTGGAGCGGGTGAAGCGATTCGAACGCTCGACCCCAACCTTGGCAAGGTTGTGCTCTACCCCTGAGCTACACCCGCTCACGTGCGGCTCTCACCGCAAGCGCAGCCTATATGGCGGAAGAGCCGGCCGATTGCAACAGGGAAACGCAGGCATTTTGCACTTAAATCGCTGCACCAAGAGTAACTGGCTTCGAAAGCGCATATGGGGCGCGAAGCCGCGCTGGCAGGTGCGGGAAGCCTTGCCGGATCGGCCCGACGATCAGCATGAATTCTCCGCCCTGTGACGGATTCAATAGTATGAGTGAATATGAAGCGGCTCGGCGCGTCCAGTCGGATGCACCGAGCTTGATCCTGAACCTGCCGGCCGATTACGCCGCCATTTGCGCGATGAATTTCTCCACCACCGCATCGCCCATCGCCGAGGTGCCGACCTCGGTATTTCCTTGCGACATGATGTCCTTGGTCCGGTAGCCGGCGTTCAGCACCGCGGCGATTGCAGCCTCGAGCGCGTCGGCCTCGGCGACCATGTTGAAGGAATAGCGCAGGCACATGGCAAAGGATGCGATCATGGCGATCGGATTGGCGATGCCCTTGCCGGCGATATCGGGTGCGGAGCCGTGTACCGGCTCGTAGAGCGCCTTGCGCTTGCCGGTTCTCGCGTCGGGGGCGCCGAGCGAAGCCGAGGGCAGCATGCCGAGCGAGCCGGTCAGCATCGCCGCCACGTCGGACAGCATGTCGCCGAACAGATTGTCGGTCACGATCACGTCGAACTGCTTGGGCCAGCGCACGAGCTGCATGCCGCCGGCGTCGGCCAGCATGTGGTCGAGCTTGACGTCGGCATAGTTTGCCTTGTGCATCGCCGTCACCACCTCATTCCACAGCACGCCGGATTTCATGACGTTGCGCTTTTCCATCGAGGTGACGTGGTTGCGGCGGGTACGCGCAAGTTCGAAGGCGACGCCGGCAATGCGCTCGATTTCATAGGTGTCGTAGAGCTGCGTATCGATGCCACGCTTCTGACCGTTGCCGAGATCGATGATCTCCTTCGGCTCGCCGAAATAAACGCCGCCGGTAAGCTCGCGCACGATGAGGATGTCGAGGCCCTCGACCACTTCCGGCTTCAGCGAGGACGAGGCGGCCAGCGCCGGATAGCAGATCGCCGGGCGCAGATTGGCGAAAAGCTGCATGTCCTTGCGCAGGCGCAAAAGCCCTGCCTCCGGACGGACGTCATAGGGAACCGGATCCCATTTCGGGCCGCCCACTGCACCGAGAAGCACGGCGTCGGCAGCTATCGCCCTATCCATGTCGGCGTCGGAGATCGCCTTGCCATGCGCATCATAAGCACAGCCTCCGACCAAGCCATCCTCGGTTTCGAAGCCGGTGCCGAGCCGATCGTTCATCACCGAGATGAGCTTGCGAACCTCGCCCATCGACTCGGGGCCGATCCCGTCGCCGGGGAGAAGAAAAAGTTTGCGCGATGCCATGAAGAGCCGTCCCAAAACAAATTATAAGCCGGGGTCTTGCTAAACGCCGAAGCGCGGCTGCGCAAGCCGAATCAAAGCCCCTGCTCTTGAGCTGTCCGGCATAGAGCCGGGACACAAAGCGTTTCAGCGATGCATAAGGATATTGACCAGTCGGCCGAAGGGATCGCGCACATAGAAGCGCCGCACGCCCCAAGGTTCGTCGACCGGTCCGTACTCGCTCGCGAAACCGGCCTGCCGCATGGCTTCGAAAGCGGCATCGACATCATCGACCTCGATCGAGAAGTCCGGCACCGGCGTACCCGATCCGCCCTCGGTGGCGAAGCTGATCTGCACCTTCATTCGCTCGGGCGAGCCATAGGTGGTCATCCAGCCGTGATCCATCATGAGATCAAGGCCGAGCACGTCGCCATAGAAGCGCTTCGCCGCCGAAATGTCGCTTGTGGAGACATTGGCCATGATGCGTTTGACTTTCATGGGGCCTCCGTCAGCCGCCGCCTCTCAGTGCCGTCACTTCGATCTCGATTTTCATCTCGGGTTTGACGAGGCCGCAGACGATCATCGTCGCGGCCGGCCGAATGTCGCCGAAGGCAGCGCCCAGTATCGGAAACACGGCATCGACGAACGCGACGTCTGTGACATAGTAGTGGGCGCGCACGACGTCGGCGAGCGAAAAGCCCGCTTCCTCCAGAGCGCGGGCGATGGTGGCAAGGCAATTTCGCGTCTGTTCCTCGACGCTGTCGGGCATTGTCATCGTCGCATAGTCGTAGCCGGTCGTTCCCGACACGAAACACCAGTCGCCCTGAACCACTGCCCGCGAATAGCCGGCGGTCTTTTCAAAGGGCGAGCCGGTGGAAATGAGCTTGCGCATCCGGTCAATCCCCACCTTTATTTCAGGGCCGATTCCATCAATTTGCGCAGCTCTTTCGGCCAGTTCTTTAACTGCGGCCAGGCGGCAAGCGGCGGGTTGTCACCCTGTTGCGCGAAATAGAGCTTTCGGCCGCGCGGATCGATAGCCATGAAGGCGTCGGCACTGCCGCAGGCATGCGGCACGCAGCCATGTCCGTAAAGAATACCCGACGAAGTTTGCTCAAAACCGCTGCCGACCGACAGTCCCGTTGCGACATCGTTGAGCGAGGCGCCGAGCAGTCTCTCCGCTGCCTTGTAGACGTCCTGATTGGCGAAGGCGTCAACGATGTATGTGGGCGTGGTCGTCTCCAGATCGGTCCATTTGGTGCCCGGCTGCGGTGTATAGGCAAGTTGTCCGGCGACCGTCAGCCGTTCGTCGGGCGACCATGCCTGGACAGGCACGGTCGCGCCCGGGAGCAGGTAGGGCACGAAGTAGAGCTTGTCTCCGGTCGCGGCGGCAGGCGGAGCGCCGCAATCTTCACCGACCGTGTCGCTTTGCAGGCCGGTTTCTGTCTTCCAGGCGATGACGGTGGCGGGTCCGCAGGCATTACCCCCATTGCCGACGTCGAACAGCGCCACCTTGGTGCCGGAAAGCTCGATGACGCGGTTGAAGTAGACGACGTAGTTACGGGCGATCTGCCGGCCGTCATAGGCAAGAATCTTGTCGAGATCGGCGGTTTCGGTGATGGTGAACGCGCCACCCTCGAAGGCGATTTTTTCCGGCGCCTTTTCCTGCGCGGCGGCGGAACCGCCTGCCGCGACAATTACCCCAAGGACCAGCGCCCGCACACTCCGCATCACCAGCTCCTTCAGCGAAAAGAATCGGGCGGAGGGTCAGCGGTGGAAGGCGGCTTGTCAAGCCGCCGAGGCGCTCAGGCCCAAGGCCGGCTTTCGGCGTTCTTCTTTTCGAAGCTGTCGATGGCGGGTGCCTTCTCCATGGTCAGGCCGATATCGTCGAGACCGTTCAGCAGGCAATGGCGCTTGAATTCATCGAGGTCGAACTTCACCACGCCGCCGTCGGGCCCACGAATCTCACGGGCTTCCAGATCGACGGTGATCGTCGCATTGGCGCCGCGCGAAGCGTCGTCCATCAGCTTGTCGAGATCCTCATGACTGACGACGATCGGCAGGATGCCGTTCTTGAAGCAGTTGTTGTAGAAGATGTCGGCGAAGCTGGTGGAGATGACACAGCGGATGCCGAAGTCGAGAAGCGCCCAAGGCGCATGCTCGCGCGAGGAACCGCAGCCGAAATTGTCGGCCGCCACCAGGATCTGTGCGTTGCGGTAAGCCGGCTTGTTGAGCACGAAATCCGGATTTTCCGAGCCGTCCTCGTTGAACCGCATTTCCGCGAAAAGTCCTTTGCCAAGGCCGGTGCGCTTGATCGTCTTCAGATAATCCTTGGGGATGATCATGTCGGTGTCGATGTTGACGATCGGCAGTGGAGCGGCGATGCCGGTCAGTGTCGTGAATTTATCCATGGCTTCTGGCCCGTCGATTGTTCGGGAAGTGTCTCGGCCCCGATTTACACAAAGGGCGCGTCGAATCAAAGGGGCCACGTCAAATCACGTTGAGTTCCCGGAACGGCCGGCCTTCGGCAATGCGCTCATAGCCGAAAGCCGAGCAGTCGATCGTCCTGTAGGCGCCGTGGACCAGAAGTTCGGCCAGCGCCTTGCCGACAGCCGGCGCCTGCTGCAGACCATGGCCGGAAAAGCCGTTGGCGAAGATGAAATTGCCGACTTCGGGATGCGGCCCGATCACCGCGTTCTGGTCGAGCGTGTTGTAGTCATAGTGCCCGGCCCAGGCGCGGGTGGCCTTGATCGCCTCGAAGGCCGGCACGCGCGTGGCCAGAACCGGCCAGATCGTCTCTTCGAACAGCGGCCAGTCCGGTTCGAAATCCGACGGATCGGCGGGTTCTTCGCCGTCTTCGGATTCGGCGCCGCCAGTGATGTAGACATTGCCCTCGGGCCGCACATAGATGCCGCTCGGATCGACGATCAGCGGCATGTCGGCGAATTTGTCGCGCGCCTCGAATACGAAGACGCTGCGCTTGCGCGGCTCCACCGGCAGGGGAATGCCCGCCAAGGCGGCAATCTTGCCGGCCGACGGTCCGGCCGCGTTGACGATGGTTCCGGCCTCGATGCTTTCGCCATTGTCGAGCGACACCCCGATGGCGCGATTGCCGGAGCGCTGAATGCCGGTGACGGAATGGCTGAGGAAATCGATGTCCTTGTGCCGCAGCGCCTTGCGAAACAACATCAACATCGCGTGGGCATCGAACCAGCCTTCGCCGGAGCGGCCGAAGGCGCCGGCCGAGATGCCCTCGGTCGACAACCAGGCAAAGCGCCGTTTCAGCGCGTCCGCATCCTCCAGAACGATATCGGTGCCCTCGGCTAACTGGACCGCATGGTTTTGCCGCAGGATCGGGAGGCCGCTTTCTCCCGCGAGGATGAGATATCCGCCTTCGCGAAAGCCGATATCGGCATCTTCGCCGAATTCCTGTTCCAGACGTCGAAACAGCGCCAGCGTGAACTGCGAGAGGCGGATATTTTCGGGAATCGAGAATTGCTGGCGGATGGAGGCGCAGGAAAGCGTCGTCGCCGAATGGGTGAATTGCGGATCGCGCTCGATCAGCGCGATCGAGCCGGAAAATCCTTCCTGGCGCAGATAATAGGCGACCGAGCTTCCCACGATCGCCCCGCCGATGATGATGACGTCGTAGCGGGCCATGTGCTGTCCTTGGATATCCGACTGTCTAAACCCTATCAGGGTTCATGGCTGGGTCTTGCAAGAGCCAGCATTGCCGGGCAAGAAGACCACATGAGCCGCCGCCTGGAAGATTTTCGATGAAGCGGCGATGGGAGCCGAGGCAATGAAACTCTACCGCTTTCTGACCGCGCCGGACGATGCGAGCTTCTGCCATAAGGTGACGGCGGCGCTGAACAAGGGGTGGCATCTCTTCGGCTCGCCGACCTATTCTCATGATCCCGACACCGGCACCATGCGCTGCGGCCAGGCCGTGGTGAAGGATGTCGAGGGCGTCGATTACGATCCCGGTATGAAGCTCGGCGACTTCTGACGGCTTCGATCTATCGCTTTATTGGAGCATCGGGTTTTCCGAAAACCGGATTTCACTTTTCGGTCCGGTGCTCTAATTCTGATCGGCCGCCTCTTCGATCTTTTCCATGTCTTCGTCCGACAGGCCGAAATGATGGCCTATTTCATGGATGAGGACATGGGTAACGATGTCGCCTAGCGTCTCTTCGTTTTCGGCCCAGTAGTCGAGAATGGCGCGCCGGTAGAGCGTCACCCGATTGGGACCCTCGCCGGTGTGCGGGTTCCAGCGTTCGGCGATGCCCCGGCCCTCGAACAGGCCGAGCAGGTCGAACGGCGTTTCCAGCGACAGGTCGTCCATGATTTCGTCGGTGGGGAATTCCGCGATCTGGATGATTATTTCGCCGGTAAATTTCCTGAAATCCTCGGGCAGATGGGCATAGGCCTCGAGCGCCATGAATTCCATTTCTTCCATCGACGGCGAAAGCTGATCATGCCACGAGCGGTTCTTGTAGACGCGAGCCATTCTGTTTCCTTTTGACCGCATATAGCCTGTCGAGGACAGGCTTTCGAGGCCTTTGCCGCTTCCGTGAGAAATTAGGGCGGAACCTCGGAGGTTGCAGGGCTTCGAGCAGGATCGTGTGTGGGAAAACCTTGGTTTCCCGGCAGGTTGCGGCAGGAATAAATTCTCCTCAAAGACCTGCTTGACTCTTCGAGTGGGCTCTGGAATCTATAAGAACATAACATGAACATACCAAAGAGCAGGCCGTCATGGTGGCACCCGCCGTGGCGCAGGAGGCCGTTTGTGCCCTGCGCCGGAAAATTGCCCGGATAGAAGGCGCGCTGCCAGGAAGCCCGGCAACGCCCGAGGACGCGCATCCCCAGCAGGCAGATTTCATCTTCCGGCATGACGGCGTGGCCGTTCCGGAAAGCCGCTTCCTTCGCACTGGCGCGGCTGATTTCGACGCAGCTCTTGACGGCGGCCTGCCGAAAGCGGCTCTGACGGAAATCCATGGGATCGAAACCCGCGATGCCGGAGCAGTGACGGGCTTTGCGCTGGCGCTTGCCGGGCGGATACTGAAGGAACAGGCAGGTCCTGCCTTGCCCCTCCTATGGATCGGCGCGACGGATATTTTCCAGGAAGCAGGCTTTCCCTATGTTCCGGGTCTGGCATCCCGTTTCGGCATCGAACTGGAACACCTGCTGATCGCAGAGGCGGCGAAGATTTCGGATGTCCTTTGGATTGCCGGCGAGGCGGCCGGCATGAAAGCGCTCTCAGCCATTCTGCTCGAAGTCCGCGGCAGCTCCCGAAATCTCGACCTTACCGCCACCAGGCGGCTGCATCGCCGTGCGCAGTCAGCCGGCCGGCCGGTTTTCCTGCTGCGGCAGGCCAGCGAGGCCGAACCGACCGCAGCCCCGGTGCGGTTGGTCGTCTCGCCGGCTCCAGCCGCGCCGCGCTGGACGATGGCTGGCCTTCTGGACGGCACTATCGGCCCACCCGGCTTCACGGTCAGGATCGACAAGAGCCGCCTTGCCCCGCCCGGACAGTTCACGCTGGAGTGGAACGCCGATGAACGCACATTCGAAGATCGACAGCCAGGAAGTTCCGGGACAGCGAATCCTGGCATTGTGGTTTCCGCATCTGCGCACGGAGCGGATATTGCGTCGGCGCCTGGGTCGGTCGTGGCGTTCAGGGCCGTTGGCCGCTCGGCCGCCGCTGGTCATCAGCCACCGCGAGAACAACACGCAGCGCATCGCCGCCCTCGACGAGCAGGCTGAAGCGCTACGGCTGAAGCCCGGCATGGGCATTGCCGATGCGCGCGCCATGCACCCTTGCATAGAAGTCATCGAAATGGACCCGGTGGCCGACCGCCGACTGCTCGAAAGCCTGGCCGACTGGTGCGACCGTTATACGCCGCTGGTGGCGATCGACGGCGAGGACAGTCTGTTTCTCGACATAACCGGCTGCGCGCATCTCTTCGGCGGCGAAAAGCCGCTGCTTGACGACCTCATGGCTCGCTTCTTTCATCAAGGCTTCGATGTCCGCGCCGGCCTTGCCTCGACGCCCGGCACTGCCTGGGCTGCGGCGCATTTCTGCGCCGAACCCATCATCGCGCCCGGCACGGAGGAAAAGACGCTGGCACCGCTGCCGCTGGCGGCGCTGCGCCTTGCCCCGGCAACGATCGCAAGTCTCGAAAGTGTCGGTCTGCGCACCACGGGCGGGATATTGCAGGCGCCGCGCGCGCCATTGGCGCGCCGCTTCGGCAAGATGCTGCTGACACGTCTCGACCAGGCATTGGGACATCTGGAGGAGGCGATATCGCCGCGTCTGCCCGTCGCGCCGCTGTCGGTCGAGCGGCACCTGATGGAGCCCGTTTGCCTGATGGAAGAGATCGAGCGCCTGGTTTTCCAGCTTGCGCTCAGCTTGAAGCCGGACCTCGAACGGCGGGAGGAGGGCGCGCGTGCCCTGCAGCTCATGCTGTTTCGTGTCGACGGCGCGGTCAGTCGCATCGGGGTTGGTGCTTCGCGCCCATTGCGCGAGCCGTTCCTGATCGGAAAATTGTTCCATGAGAGATTGAAGGCGCTCGAAGGGGCGTTCGATGCCGGCTACGGTTTCGATCTCGTCCGCCTGTCGGTTCTGGCGAGTGCGCCGTTCGAGGCCGACCAGGCCGATTTCGTCGGTGACGATCGCGGCGATGACGAGGATCTGGCGCTCTTCGTCGACCGCGTCTGCGCCCGCCTGGGCAGCGGCACGGTGCGCAAATCCGTCGACGTCGAAAGCCATATACCGGAGCGGGCAGTTTCTTGCGTGCCTTTTGGCGAAGCAGGCAAGAGGCCTGTTCGGGCAAAATCCGTGAAAGCCGAAGCCGTTCGAAATTTCCGGCCGATGCGCCCGATCCGTCTCTTTTCCCGTCCCGAACCGCTCGAGGTGACGGCCGCCGAAATACCGGAGGGTCCGCCCCTCCGCTTCCGCTGGCGCCGCGCGCTCTACGATGTCGTGCGCGCCGAGGGGCCCGAGCGCATCGCGCCGGAATGGTGGCGGGATGACGCGCAGGAAGCCACGCGCGACTATTTCCGTGTCGAAGACCGCAATGGTCGTCGTTACTGGCTGTTCCGCCAGGGGCTTTATGGCGCCACCGAGGCCAGTCCGCGCTGGTTCATGCAGGGGCTTTTCGCATGAACGCGGTTGCCGGAGCGGCCTATGCCGAATTCGCCGTGCAGTCGAATTTCTCGTTCCTGCGCGGTGCCTCCTCGCCCGAGGAACTGGCAACGACGGCGCATCGTCTGGGCCTGTCGGCCTTCGGGCTGGCCGATCGCAACAGTGTGGCGGGCACGGTGCGCGCCTGGAAGATGGCCGACGAAGCAAAGCTCGCCTACCATCCCGGCTGCCGCCTCGTCTTTTCCGATGGGACGCCGGATATCCTTGCCTATCCGCAGGACCGTATGGGCTGGGGCAATCTCTGCCGCATGCTGACCAAGGCCAATATGCGCGGCGAAAAAGGCGATCCGGATCTCCGCCGCGAGGATTTCCTGGAATTCAGCGATTGTCTGTCGCTTGCCATATTGCCGGATTTTTCGGTCCGCCAGGATGAGACGCTGCGCCTGCTGCATGGTTTGCGTGAGCGTTTCGGCCAGAACATACGGCTTGCGGTTTCGCCCTCCTATGCCGGGGACGACCGCTGGCGAATCGAGCAGGCGGCCGCCCTGGCCGCGACCGCCCGCATGAAGCTGATGGCGGTCAACGACGTGGCTTATCACGATCCCGGCCGGCGCCCGCTTCAGGATGTCCTGACCGCCATCAGGCTGACCGTCCCGGTCGACCGGGCCGGATTCCACCTGACGGCCAATGCCGAACGCCACATGAAGCCGCCGGCCGAAATGTCGCGCCTATTTCGAAGCCACCCGGAAGCACTCGCCGAGACGCTCCGCTTCGCACAAAGCCTCGATTTCTCGCTGGAGCAGCTCCAGTACAACTATCCGGATGAAATCACGAAATCCGGACTCTCTGCCCAGGAAGAGCTGGAAAGACTGGCCTGGGAGGGTGCGCGGGAGCGTTATCCCAATGGTATCCCCAAGACGATAATCGACGGTCTCAAGCACGAACTCGCAATCGTCGAAGGCCTGAATTACGCGCGTTACTTCCTGACCGTCCACGATATCGTGAAATTCGCCCGTTCGAAGGGCATATTGTGCCAAGGGCGAGGGTCCGCGGCCAATTCCCTTATCTGTTACTGCATCCGCATCACCGATGTCGGACCCGAGATCATGGACCATCTCTTCGAGCGGTTCATTTCCAAGGAACGTGGCGAGCCGCCGGATATCGACGTCGATTTCGAACATGAAAGGCGAGACGAGGTCATCGCCTATATCTACGACAAATACAGCGAAAAGCGCACCGCGCTCGCGGCTTCCGTCGTCACCTATCGCGCCCGCTCGGCACTTCGGGAAGTCGCCAAGGCTCTGGGCCTGTCGGAGGACGTGATGAGCGCGCTTTCCGGGTCGATCTGGGGCTGGTCGTCTTCCGAACTCGGCGACAAGGAAGCGAAGGCCGGTGGCCTCGACCAATCCGATCCGCTGTCCCGGCATGTTATCGACCGCTCCAACGAGATCATGGGCTTCCCGCGTCATCTCTCCCAGCATGTCGGCGGTTTCGTCATCACCAGGGATCGGCTGGACGAGGTGGTGCCGATCGTCAAGACGGCGATGGACGAGCGCAAGATGGTCGAGTGGGACAAGGACGATCTCGATGCCGTCGGCATATTGAAGGTCGATGTACTCGCGCTTGGCATGCTCTCCTGCCTGCGCCGGGCCTTCGACCTTTTGGAGAACCATTACAAGCATCATTGGCCCGAAAGGCTGGAACTAGCCACGATCCCCAAGGAAGAGAAAAGCGTCTACGACATGATCTGCCGCGCCGACACGATCGGCGTCTTCCAGATCGAAAGCCGGGCGCAGATGAGCATGCTGCCGCGCCTGAAGCCCAGGGAGTTCTACGATCTGGTGATCGAGGTGGCGATCGTTCGTCCCGGCCCGATCCAGGGCGATATGGTGCATCCCTATCTGCGCCGGCGCGAGGGCAAGGAAAAACCGGAATATCCAAGGCCCGAACTGAAAAACATTCTCTGGAAGACCCTTGGTGTGCCGCTTTTCCAGGAGCAGGCGATGAAGATCGCCATCGAGGCCGGAGGCTTCACGCCGGAGAAGGCGGACAAGCTTCGCCGCGCCATGGCCACCTTCAAGCGCACCGGCACGATCGGTACGCTGCGCCAGGAGATGATCGAGGGCATGGTCGCGAAAGGCTATGAACGCGACTTCGCCGAACGCTGCTTCAAGCAGATCGAGGGGTTCGGCGAATATGGGTTTCCCGAAAGCCATGCCGCTTCCTTCGCCCTGCTGGTCTATGCCTCGTCCTGGTTCAAGGCCTGGTATCCGGACGTGTTTTGCGCGGCGATCCTCAATTCGCAGCCGATGGGTTTTTATGCGCCCGCGCAACTCGTGCGCGATGCGCGCGACCACGGCGTGGAAATACGGCCGGTCGACGTCAACTGGTCGAATTGGGATTGCACGCTGGAGAAATCCCCGTTCGATCCGACTCGGATTGCCGCGCGCCATGCCGAAATGCGGGACGTGATCAGGACGGATCATGCGGTTCGGCTCGGCTTCCGGCGGATCAAGGGACTGTCCGAAGCCGATATGGCGCTGTTCGTGGCCAACCGTCGGGCAGGTTACGATTCGGTGCGGGATGTATGGCTGCGCTCGGGCCTTTCGGTAAGCGCCATCGAGCGTCTCGCCCAGGCCGACGCCTTTCGCTCGCTAGGCCTCGATCGGCGCGAGGCGCTGTGGGCGGTGCAGGCGCTTGACGGAAAAAGTGCGGTCGAACATCTGCCCTTGTTCGACCGGCCCGACCTTCCGCTGTTCGACAACGAGCCGGAGACAAAACTGCCCACGATGCCGCTCGGCGAGCATGTGCTGCATGACTATCGCTCGCTCGGGCTTTCGCTGAAGGCGCATCCGGTTTCCTTCCTTCGCCGGAGGCTGGAGCGTGAAAACGTTTTGCCCAATGCGCGCCTGTCAGGGATCGCCAATGGAAGGCGCGTCACGGTGGCCGGCCTGGTGCTGGTGCGGCAGCGGCCGGGATCGGCCAAGGGGGTGATCTTCATGACACTTGAAGATGAGGAGGCGATCGCCAACGTCATTGTCTGGCCGAAGACATTCGAGCGTTTTCGCCCGATCGTCCTTGGCGCGCGCTTCGTGAGGGTAAGGGGCCGCCTGCAATCGGCATCCGATGTCATCCATATCGTTGCAGAAACGATCGAGGATCTGACGCCATGGCTGGGCGCGCTTTCGGAGGAAGCCCGTCCGTCCGATATCCGCGAAAGCGGAAACCGGCAGCCGAAAACCGTAGAGACTGCTGGTTCCGTGAAGGCGACTGCGCTTCCTGGACGCGACTATGAGCATCTGTCGCGACAAGCCGGCAAGGTCATGCCCAAGGGCCGCAATTTCCAATAGCTATTGGCCTTGAGGTAGGAACGCCATTGCCCGTTCCGATTGGACCGAATGGGGGATCTATCTCTCAGCCCGGCACAATCTTTTTGGAGAGCCGGTCCCGCTTTCGGGACCGTGCTTTATCTCAGATTGAACACCACCGGCACGCTGAGCGTCATGCGCGAGCGGGCGATTTCCTTGGGCGGCGCCGGTACAGGCGAGGCGCGCCGCACCATGTCCAGGGCCGCCCGGTCGAGATCAGCGTTGCCGGAAGAGCGAACGACGCGCGACCCCGTCACCGTGCCGGAAGCATCTATCGTGAACGACACCTGCGTGTTGCCTTCCTCACGACGCGATTTCGCGGAGCTCGGATAACGCTTGTGGCGGTTGAGCCAGGAGAGTACCCGCGATTGCCACTTGACCGGGCTGATCCGCCGTGCGGAAACACCTTCCACAGCCTTGGGCGCCGCTGCCTTGGGCGCCGGCGGGGCTTCGGATCGCGCCGCTTCCGCAGTCCTCGAGGGAGGCTTTACGGCCTTCTCCCGCTTTGGCGGCCGCTTGGCTTTCTCGACGGGCTTTTCCACCATTGGCTCAGGGGGGGCCGGGCGCCGCTGCGGCACGGGTATGGCCACTTCCGGGGTGATTGCCTCGATGGTCTCGGGTTCGATCTCCTCAGGCTTTTGAGTCGGCTCTTCCTCGAGCGGTTCGGCCTTGGCCATCTCTTCGGGCTCGACGGTCTCGACCGGCTCGGCCTCATCGACCATGGGCTCGATCTCTGCTTCGGCGGTCTCTTCGGTCTCAACCGGCTCGGCCTGATCCGCCACCACCTCGTCGGGCACCAGCGCTTCCTCTTCCACCGCTGGCGCGACGGCCATGGGCGCCAATTCCAGCATCAGCGCCGGCGGCGGTCCACCATCCTCGTCCTCAAGCGGCTTGAAGCTTTGTACGGCATAGGCGACTGCTACATGCACCGCGAGCATCGCCGTTGCCGCCGCAGTCCACAACGCCACGTCGCGCAGCCGCAGCCGCGACAGGTCCAGATGCATGGTCATGGCTCAGACCCGACGGAGGGCGACGTCGGCTGCGTTGACCCGCTGGCCGGCGTGGTTTCAAGGCCGACCAGCGCAATCTTGAGATAGCCCGCCGCTCGCAGCAGGTTCATCACCTCCATCAGCTCGCCATAATCGACCGCCTTGTCGGCGCGCAGGAAGATGCGCGTTTCCTTGTCGCTACCGGTCTTGCCGTCGAGGGCGGCGGCAAATCCCTCGCGGGCAATGGTATCGTTGCCAAGCGCCAGGCTGAGGTCGTCCTTCAGCGTCAGAAACAGCGGCTGTTCCGGTCGGGGCGCCGGCTTTGCGGTCGATCCCGGAAGGTCGATATTGACGTCCACCGTCGCCAGCGGCGCTGCCACCATGAAGATGATCAGCAGCACCAATATCACGTCGATAAAGGGTGTGACGTTGATCTCGTGGGTTTCCTCGAGGTCCTCGCCGATGTTTTCCCGTATCCTGCCCGCCATGACGCGCCCGCTATTCCGCCGCCATCTGCTTGGGCTGCCGGCTGCCGATGGTGCGGAAGTCGAGATCGCGGCTGACCAGGCGCTCGACTCCGGCGGAGGCATCCGCCAGTAATTGGCGGTAGCCGGCCGTCGAGCGGGCAAACACGTTGTAGATGACGACCGCGGGGATGGCAGCGACGAGGCCAAGGGCTGTGGCAAGCAGCGCCTCGGCAATGCCCGGCGCGACGACGGCGAGGTTGGTCGTCTCGGCCTCGCTGATGCCGATGAAGGCGTTCATGATGCCCCAGACCGTGCCGAACAGGCCGACGAAGGGCGCGGTCGAGCCGATGGTGGCCAGCACGCCGGTCCCGCGCGACAGCCGCCGCACGGCGGCCGCCTCTATTCGAGCGAGGCGCGAGGTCACTCGTTCCTTCAGCCCGTCGCCGGAGACGTGGTCGAGGGCCGGGTTCGACAGCGCTACCTCCTCGGCGGCTGCCCGCACCAGATAGGTCGCAGGGTCGCCCCGCCCGTCGAGCGAACTACCCGCTTCAGAGAGGCTGCGCGCCTGTGCGATCGCCTTTACCGCGCGGCGCGCACGAAGTCCGGCGCCGGAGATCTCAATCGATTTTGCAAGCCACACTGTCCAAGTGACGAGCGAGGCGAAGGCCAGCCCCACCATGACCGCCTTCACGACGATGTCGGCGGCCATGAACATGCCCCAGGGCGACAGGTCGCGCGGCAGGGTGAGGGGGGTGGCGGCCGGCTCGGCCGCGGCTTGCGCCTCCGCCCCGGCGGGGACTTGCTGCGTGGCTTGCGGCTGTAGGGGCGCGGGCTGCACGGGAGCAGGCGGTGCGGGATCGTTTGCGGCGTTGGCCGGAGCAGCCTGTGTCGTTGGAGCCGCCGTGTCCGACAATGGGGCTTGCGCGCTTGCCCCTCCAGCCGGAACCATGGCCGCTGCAAACAGTGCCACGCAAAAACCAAACCTTAACACGGGTCTCATCCCTACTCGACCTCATTTGCGGACCGGAGACATATTGTCGTTAAAGCAGTGCAACGCCGAGGGCAACTTATTTCTTGAGTGACATTGTCATGAATATAGATCGATGGCTTTCCGGACTGCGTTCTGCCGCAAAGCTTATGTTGCTCAGTCTCGCCCCCGAGCCGGACCTTGCCGGCTGCGATCTTCCGGCTCACCGTCCGGATCGATGCTGCGCGCTTCGGAAGGCAGCATCACCGGAATGCCGTCGCGTACCGGGTAAGCGAGCCTGGCGAGCCGCGACACCAGTTCCTGACGCGCCTCGTCCCAGGTCAGGGGCCCCTTTGTCAGCGGGCAGGCAAGCAGCTCCAGCAGCTTGCGGTCCACGGTCGGGGTTCTGCTCTCGGAGCTGGTCGGCTCGTTCATTGCAGACTTGAGCCGAATTCGTCGCTCAGTCGGGCAAGTGCCATTTCGGTGATGGCTATCAGCGTGTCCGCCCGCGTTTTCAGGTCAGGCGCTTCCAGCAGCGCCTGCTTTTCGGCTGCGCCGTAGGGAGCCATCATCGACAGGGCATTGACCAGTATGGCGTTTTCCGCGCGGCTGACGCTGTCCCAGTCGGCTTCCAACTCGTTGGCTTCGAGATAGGCGCGGAAAGCTTTCAGAAGCATTGGTCGATTGATCTCGGCGCCGGTCGGATCGTCCGACAGGTCGGCCAGGAAAGGCGTGATGCGGCATTGGCGGAACGGCGTTTTCACGGCCAGTTCGTGACCGACACGAAAACGGCAGACGCCCTGCAGGGCGATCAGATAGCGGCCGTCGCCGGATTCGGCGAATGAGGTGAGGCGACCAAGACAGCCGACCTCGCTGAGCTCGGGCTCGCCATCCTCGCGCACCGCCCCATCGAGCGCCGGCTGAATGAGGCCGATGAGCCGCGAACCGGCAATCGCCTCGTCCACCATTTCGAGATAGCGCGGCTCGAAAATGTTGAGCGGGATGCGCCCGCCCGGCAAAAGCAGCGCAGCCTCCAGCGGAAATACCGCGACTGTCGCAGGAATGTCCCTTGCCAGCCGATAATGCGCATTTCCCGCCTGCATCTTGCACTCCCTTCAGGTGACCGCCGTATGTGCCGCGCCGCCACCAACCGTCAGTCACCGCTGAAACGACGATCCTCCTGAACCCTGCACAGTTTCAATGACGGGCCTTCAAGTCAAGAAAACAGCACTGACGACAGCTTGCGGCGGGTGGCCAGCGTGACTTCGTCGGTCATGCCCCATGCCTCGAAAAACTGCAGGAGCTGCGTCCTGGCGGCGTCGTCCTTCCAGGCGCGGTCGGCCTTGACGATCGCCAGCAGATTGTCGGCCGCCTCGCTGCGCTGGCCAAGCGCATTCTGGACCATTGCCAGATCGAATCGCGCTTGATGATCCTTGGGGTCGGCGGCAAGGCGTGCCTCGAACTCGGCCGGATCGCCAAGCGAAGCGACCTGAGCGGCAAGCGCGATCCTGGCGCGTACGGCCGCCAGTGCCGGAGCATCCTGCTTGCCGGCCGGCGCGCGCGCCAGCGTCTCCTCGGCACCGACGGTATCGCCGGCTTCGAACAGCAGGTCGGCCAGGCCTGCCAGAGCTTCGACGTTGTCGGGGTTCTGGGCAAGTATCGCATCGTAAACCGCAGCCGCACCCTGCAGGTCGCCGGCCGCGCGGGCGGCCTCGGCGGCGGCCAGGCCTTCCTCGATCTGCGCCTTGCCGTTGCCCTTGCCGGCGACCTTGTCGATAAAGTCGCGAATCTGGCTTTCGGGCACCGCGCCCATGAAACCGTCTACGGGCTGGCCGTTCTTGAAGGCAATGACCGCCGGAATCGACTGGATGCCGAGCTGTCCGGCGACCGCCGGATGATCGTCAATGTTCATCTTGGCGAGCTTCACCCGGCCGCCGGCGGCGTTGACGGCCTTTTCCAGAGCCGGCGCAAGCTGCTTGCACGGCCCGCACCATGGCGCCCAGAAATCGACGAGGACGGGCTGTTGCCGCGATTCCTGAATGACATCGGCGGTAAACGACGCGGTCGTGACATCCTTGATCAGGACTGCTGCCGACGCCCCGCCGACAGCGGCTTCACCGGGAGCGTTTTGCGGGGATGCGCCATAGTTGACGGTCGTGGAATATTGGTTTCCCATTGCGCCGAATGAATTGTCCTGACTGCTCATTGCTGCCCTTTCGGCTGTCTTGCGAGAATGGTCCGATTATGGCCGGCTGGAAGCCGCCGGAAAAGCCCGGGAATATCCGCCTTCCATGTGGCGCTCATGCGGAGACTTTCAAGATCACGGGATCATGACCCGTGGCTTTTATGAACGTTAGAAGGTCGGCGTTCGAAATCGAAGTGGTCGCCTCGTTGGTCAGCGGGTGTGCGTTGATGACCGGATTCTGCATCAGCGCGCTGTCGAGAACGATTTTCACCCGCCGGCCCATATCGTTGATCAGCCCGAACACGGTCACCGAGCCCGGAGCAACGCCGAGCAGTTCCATGAGGGCTTCCGGCTTGCCGAACGAGACACGGCTCGCCGCGCCGATGAGATGATGGATCTGCTTCAGATCGACGGCCGCTTCCTCATGGACGGTCACGAGAAAGAAATTGTCCTTCTTGTCCTTCAGGAAGAGGTTCTTGGTGTGTCCTCCGGCAATGACGCCACGCAACGCCTGCGAGTCGGCAACCGTGAACAGCGGCGGATGCGATTTCGTCTCCACGGAGATTCCAAGCGATTCGAGAAACGCAAAGAGCTCCGCGGCGGTTTTTGGCATGTCGACGATTCCAGGGCTGAACGGTTGGGATCGGCTGATATCAGCGTGGCTGGATTGCGTCTAACGCGCCGTGTGCCGAGCTTCAAGCGGCCATGGCGGCGCATTTGGCGCAGACGCCGCGAAACTCGATTATCGCCTTCTTGGCGGTGAAGCCGGTCGAGCCGACCCATGTGTCCAACTGGCGGCCGACAACCTCGTCGGAAAATTCCGACACCTGGCCGCACTTGTCGCATATGGCGAAAGCGATCATGCGGTGATTGTGGTCATGCGGCTCGGAGCAGGCGACGAAGGCGCTCATGCTCTCCAGCCGATGGACGAAGCCGGCATCCATCAGCGCATCGAGTGCGCGATAGACCTGAAGCGGCGCGCGAAATCCCTGCTCTCGCAGCAGGTCAAGCAGCGTATAGGCGCTGAGCGGCCCTGTCGCGGCTTCGAGCTTTTCGAGCACGAGCAACTGGTTTTTCGTCAGATTGTCCCTGGCCGCCATTGCTTCGCCTTCGACCCTCATCTTCCCGGCATCATCGCCCTAAACGCCGACATTGTCATTCGTCAAAGGTCACATAGCGATCCAGCGGCCGGATTTCCACCGGCTCGGTCGTCGGAGACCGCGCACGGGACATCGTGAACTCATAGCCTGGTCCAGGCTGCGTTCCTGGCCGACGATTTCACGCAAGCTTCCACAAAAGCCACACCTTCCACACCGTCCTCGATGGTGGGGAAGAGAACATCCTTAGCCGGCTTGCCGCTTTTGCGCCGCGCGGCCCGAATAGCCCGTGCGGCTTCAGCATATATGTTGGCGAAGCCTTCGAGGTAGCCTTCCGGATGGCCGGGGGGAATTCGGCTCATGCGGGCCGCTGCCGTCCCGGCACCGGCGCCGGCACGTGTAATCAACTGCTTCGGCTGGCCGAACGGCGTGTACCAGAGGTAATTCGGATCGGCCTGCACCCATTCGAGGCCGCCTTTGGTACCGTAGACGCGCAGCTTCAGCCCGTTCTCGTTTCCGGGCGCGACCTGGCTTGCCCAGAGCATGCCCTTGGCGGGCGCCTCGCTTGCCCTCGCCTTGAACCGCAGCATCACATGGGCGTTGTCGTCGAGCCGACGACCGGCGACGAACGCATCGAGGTCCGCCGAAAGACTGTCCAGTTGGAGCCCGGTCACGAAGCGCAAGAGATTGTAGGCGTGGGTGCCGATGTCGCCGGTGGAGCCTCCGGCGCCGGACTGTTTGGGATCGGTGCGCCAGGCCGCCTGCTTGGAGCCGGCATCTTCGGCCTTCTCGGTCAGCCAGTCCTGCGGATATTCCGCCTGCACCACGCGAATGTCGCCAAGCTGGCCCTTCTTCACCATTTCCCGAGCCTGCCGAACCATGGGATAACCGGTATAGTTGTGGGTGAGAACGAACAGCTTTCCGGTCTTTTCCACCAGTGCGGCGAGCTTCCTGGCGTCGGTGAGTTTCGAGGTCAGCGGCTTGTCGCAGATGACATGGATGCCGGCCTCCAGAAACGCCTTGGCCGCCGGATAGTGCATATGGTTGGGCGTGACGATCGCCACTGCCTCGATGCCGTCCGGGCGCCGGGCCTCAGCCTTCGCCATCTCCTGGAAGGAGCCGTAGTTCCGCTCCGGATCGAGCCCGAGTTCCGCTCCCGACGCCCTGGCGCGCTCCGGATCCGACGAGAGCGCGCCGGCCACCAGCAGGAATTCGCCGTCGAGGCGTGCAGCGATGCGGTGGACACCGCCGATGAAGGCACCTTGCCCGCCGCCGACCATTCCGTACCGGATAGGTCCGAGCGTCTTTTCGCTGCGTCCCTCAATCGCCATGTCGGCCCCCTCAAACTTTTCGTCCGTCAAATCCCCATCATTGCCCGAAGCTGCGCCCTGTCGGCCCCGCCGCCGGCGAAATCGTCGAAGGCTTTTTCAGTAACGCGGATAATATGGCCGTCGATGAACGGCGCTCCTTCGGCGGCTCCGACCTCGGGATGCTTCAGACAGCATTCCCATTCCAGAACCGCCCACCTGTCATAGTCGTAAGCGGCAAGCTTGGAAAATATCCCGGCAAAATCGACCTGGCCGTCGCCGAGCGAGCGGAAGCGGCCGGCCCGCTTTACCCAGCCCTGATAGCCCGAATAGACGCCCTGCCGCCCGTCCGGATTGAACTCGGCATCCTTGACGTGAAACGCCTTGATGCGTTCGTGATAAATGTCGATGAAGGCCAGATAGTCGAGCTGCTGCAGCAGGAAATGCGAAGGGTCGTAATTGATGTTGCATCGCTTGTGGCCGCCCACCGCATCGAGGAACATCTCGAAAGTGGCGCCGTCGAAGACATCCTCTCCCGGATGGATTTCGTAGCAGAGATCGACGCCTGAGTTCTCATAGGCATCGAGGATCGGCTTCCAGCGCTTGCCGAGTTCGCCGAACGCCTCCTCGATCAAGCCGGCGGGCCTTTGCGGCCAGGGATAGAAATAGGGGAAGGCCAGCGCCCCGGAGAAGCTGACGGAGGCGTTCAGGCCCAAATGTTCGGATGCCTTGGCGCCGAACAGCATCTGCTCGACCGCCCATTCCTGACGCGCCTTCGGGTTGTTATGGACCTCGGGCGGGGCGAAGCCGTCGAACTGGCTGTCATAGGCCGGGTGCACCGCGACGAGCTGGCCCTGCAGGTGTGTCGAAAGCTCGGTGATCTCCACGCCGGCATCGGCGCAGACGCCCTTGATCTCGTCGCAATAATCCTTGGACGACGCAGCCTTCCTGAGGTCGAACAGACGCCCGTCCCACGTCGGTATCTGGACGCCTTTGTAGCCCAGGCCGGCGGCCCATGCGGCTATGTCTTGCAGCGAATTGAAAGGCGCGGCATCGCCCGCGAACTGCGCCAGAAATATGCCCGGACCCTTCAGCGTCGTCGCCATGTCCCGCTCCCTTCCTATGCGCAACAGGCCGACGGGAGCAGAAGCCTGCGACCGACCCGCTGATCAGTCAAGGCCGGCTCCGTCACCTGCCAATATTCTGGTAATACCAAAATGCGCCCGACGGTCAAGCGCGCATTTTTGGTCAGCCATCCGTCAATGATATCCAATCTGACGATAAATACACAACACAACCAGCGTTTTAGCCGTGTATAGCGGGGTCGGAAAAGCTATTCTTGCGAGGCTGATGGAAATGATTTAGAAATCGGCTCATACCCAATTGGTCGAACCAGTTGTGAAACTGATGCGCCTTGCGGGGAGGAGACGCCGCCGCGCCGACCGGCGAGGCTGATTGCAGGCGAATTTGAAAAGGAAAGACCATGCATCTTTCGACGCACAACTGGATGCGAGCCGAGCCGCTGGCCCAGACCCTCGCGCGGATCAAGCAATATGGCTACGAAAGCATCGAGATCTCCGGCGAGCCGACGCGGTACGACATCAAGGACACCCGCGCGCTGCTGAAGGAAAATGGCATCCGCTGCTGGGGCGCGGTGACGCTGACGCTCGGCGAACGCAACCTTGCGGCCAAGAACGAAGGCCAGCGCGCCCGCTCGGTCGACTACGTCAAGAGCGTCATCACCATGGTCAACGAACTCGACGGCGAAATCCTCACGCTGGTGCCGGCAACCGTCGGCAAGGTGGTGCCGGACGGCACCGAGGAGGAGGAGTGGAAATGGGTGGTGGACGCCACCAGGGAATGTTTCGACCACGCCCAAAAGAAAGGCGTGCGGATCGCGATCGAGCCGCTGAACCGTTTCGAGACCTATTTCTTCAACCGCGCCGCCCAGGCTCTGGCGCTGGCCGACGCAGTTAGCCCGGAATGCGGCATCTGCCTCGATGCGTTCCACATAAATATCGAGGAGGAGGACATCTATGACGCCATCCGGCTCGCCGGAAAGCGCCTGTTCGACTTCCATGTGGCCGACAACAATCGCTTTGCCGCCGGTCTTGGCAATCTCGATTGGGAAAAGATCATCGGCACGCTTAAGGAAATCGGCTATGACGGCGCCGTCACCAACGAATTCGTAGCGCCGGTGGACCGTACGCCGGCAAACAAATATCCGATGATGGTGGACCGCAATCCGGTCGACATTCCGCCGGAGCAGCTCAAATTCATCCAGGATCATGGCTCGAGCGTTCTGACTGAAGCGTTCTATGCCGACCAGATGCGCATAACGGCGGAAACCATCCTGCCGCTGATCAGGTAAGCAGGCCGGCATTCCGGCATATCAGCTGCTCCGTCGCCTAAGAGGCCGGAGCAGCCGGGGTAAGACATGCGCATAAAGCACGTTCAGGCATGGTGGGTCAGCATTCCCATCCAGACGGATCGCCAGCACCGAAGCGACTTCGGGCAAGTGCGGACATTCGACGCGGCCATCCTGCGCATCGAAACCGACGACGGCCTGGTCGGCTGGGGGGAGGGCAAGAACGCCGCCGGCAGTGCCGGCAGCTACGGCGCCCTCGTCCACATGCTCAACCATGAGATCGGGCCGCAGCTGATCGGCCGTCAGGCCGGCGATATCGGCATCATCTGGGAAATGCTTTACAATGGCGTGCGCCACGAAAGCGCGGCGGCGGCCGGCCATGCCATGCCGCAGCTCGCGCGGCGCGGCCTGTCGATCGCCGCGATCAGCGCTGTCGACATCGCGCTTTGGGACATTCTCGGCAAGTCGCTCGGCCAGCCGGTGTGGCGACTGCTGGGCGGGCGCAAGCTGGAGCGCCTGCCGGCCTATGCCTCCGGCGGCTGGGCCCCTGCCGACACGATCGGCGAGCAGCTCCAGTCCTACATCGACCAGGGCGGGTTCAGGGCGGTGAAGATGCGCATAGGCGCGATGGATGGCGCGCCGCATGTTTCGGCAGCGCGCGTGCGCGCCGCGCGCCAGGCGCTCGGCCCGGAGATCGAAATCATGGTCGACGCGCATGGCACTTATACGGTGGCCGAGGCCAAACGCTTCGTCCATCTCGTTTCGGATTGCGACATCGCCTGGTTCGAGGAGCCGGTCATCGCCGACGACAAAGCGGGCATGGCCGAAGTACGCGCCTCAGGCAGCGTGCCGATTGCGACCGGCGAAAGCGAAGCGACGCGATATGCGTTCCGTAATCTCGCCGTGCTGAGAGCGGCCGATATTTTCCAGCCCGATCCGGCATTTTGCGGCGGCATCAGCGAAGCCATGAAGATCGGCGTGCTTGCCAGCGCCTTCAATCTGCGTTTCGCCCCTCATTTGTGGGCCGGCGCGCCCTGCTTCTTTGCCGGCCTGCATATTTGCGCGGCATCGCCGGCGAGTTTCACAGTGGAGTATTCGCTGGGCGCCAACCCGATGATACATGACCTTGTCGAGGAGACGGTGGAGGTCAAGGACGGTATGATCGAGGTCCCCGATTCTCCCGGCCTGGGAGTGACGGTTTGCGAACGATTCCTGGAGGAACACGCACAGGACACGTGAATATGAAAGATAACAACCTGCTTGCCGAACTCGCATCCTACCTGTTCTCCCGCTCGCATGCCGAGACCGGACGGACCCCGTCGGAACGCGAACTGGCGGAGCATTTTTCGGTAAGCCGCGGCCAGATCCGCGAAGCGCTGGCGATCCTCGAAGCCATGCGCATCGTCGAGCGCCGCGCCAAGTCTGGCATCTATCTCACGACCCGGCAGGCGAGCGTGGAAGCCATGGCTTTGTTTGCCAGGGCCGGTCTGCCGCTTGACCCGATCCAGATCTATGAGACGGTCGAACTGCGCAAGATTCACGAGATCAAGGCGGCCGAACTCGCCTGCAGCAGGGCAACGGAGGAGAACTACGAGCGGCTGCGCGAAATATTGAAGGCATCGGAGGCACGGCTGCAGGCCGGCGAGGGCCTGGCGAAGGAAGATCGTGATTTCCACCTGGAAATCGTGCGGGCAACCCAGAACAGCGTCTTCCACAAGATCTGCAGTATCTACTACGTCATGGGCGAGCAGCGGCTGCCGATCTATTTCAACGACCCGGAGCGCGGCCGCAAATCGCATGCCGAGCACATCCAGATTTACGAGGCGCTGCTGCGCCGCGACGGAAATCTGGCGCAGGCGCTGATGAGTGCGCATCTTCAAGGTGCTGAGAGCTATTGGAAGGGCCTGATCGGCGATCTCGATGCGGCGGCGGACCGCAGGCCGGAACCGGTCTGAGCCCGTGGCGACCATCCTTTCCACGCATCCCCTGCATCCACGCGCGACCGAGATGCTCGCGCCGCATGGCGACCTCCTCATCGCCTCGGCACTGGACGGCGCGACGCTTACGGCCGAGGCACGCAACGCCGACATAATCATCGTGCGCGCGCCGCTTCCCGCCGCGCTGTTTGCCGAGGCGCCGGCATTGCGCGCGGCGATCCGCCATGGCGCGGGGCTCGACATGATCCCGGTCGCGGCGGCGACGAAGGCCGGTGTGCTGGTCGCCAACGTTCCCGGCGTCAATGCGCGCTCCGTGGCCGAGCATGTGATCTTCGTGACCCTGGCGCTGCTGCGCCGCTTCCGGGCCATGGACGGAGACCTGCGCACACTTGGCTGGCTTGCGGCACGCGACCACGCCAATCTGACCAACGAGCTTTCCGGCCGCACGATCGGCATCGTGGGCATGGGCAATGTCGGCCGGGCGGTCTTTTCCATTGCCCGCGACGGTTTCGGCCTGAACGTATTTGCCAATACCCGCAATCCGGCAAACCTGCCGTCAGGCGCGCGCTTCGGTACCATCGAGCGCCTCGTCGAAGAAAGCGACGTCATCGTGCTTTGCTGCCCGCTCACGCCGGAAACGACCGGACTTATCAGCCGCGAGAGGATCGGCCGGATGAAGTCCTCGGCGCTACTGGTGAATGTGTCGCGCGGACCGGTCATCGATGACGACGCGCTGATCGAGGCGCTGCGGGAAAACCGGCTCGCCGGTGCTGCGCTCGATGTTTTCGCCACGCAGCCGCTGCCGTCCGATCATCCCTATTTTTCGCTCCCGAATGTGATCGTGACACCGCATATGGCCGGCATTACCGAGGAAAGCATGGAGCGCATGGGCATTGGGGCTGCGGCCGAGGCAATCCGTGTGCTGGCCGGCGAACTGCCGGTCAATCTCTGCAATCGCGAGGCAGTTGAACATTATCGCCGGCGGTTTCGCGGCTGATACCCTGTGAGCCACGCGGCTTGGCCGGGCTCGATTGACTCTTTTTCCAAAGCGCGTAAAAGGCAGCCGCAAGCAGAGCGCGTGCCCGCATCGTCGCTTGACGTGCGGTCGTGCCAGACGGAGCCTTTCATGCGCGGCCTTTTGATGGCGCTTTTCGCATTCGATTTTCCCGGCCATGGGGTCAGCTCCCACGGTGGGCACGAACGCGCGCGGCTTCGCAGCACCAAAACCACGGCCAAAACGACCACGAAAACGGTCTGATCTCCCTTGGCCTGCTCGCCCTCTCCCGGGTCCGGCCCGGGGGGTGAGACCCGCTTCGGCCGGCGGGTTCTTTCCGAAACAGCGAGCGGAGAGGGACAGGAGAATCTTTAGATGGGTTTCAAGGTTGCGATCGCCGGCGCTACGGGCAATGTGGGCCGGGAAATGCTCAATATCCTCGAGGAACGCGGTTTTCCGGCCGATGAGGTCGTGGCGCTCGCCTCGCGCCGCTCGCTCGGCACCGAAGTGTCCTATGGCGAGCGGACGCTGAAGGTCAAAGCGCTCGACACCTATGATTTTTCCGACACCGACATCTGCATCATGTCGGCCGGCGGCAATGTGTCGAAGGAATGGTCGCCGAAGATCGGCGCGCAGGGCTGCGTCGTCATCGACAATTCGTCCGCCTTCCGCTACGACCCGGATGTGCCGCTGATCGTGCCGGAAGTGAACCCCGACGCGATTTCCGGGTTCTCCACCAAGAATATCATCGCCAATCCGAACTGTTCGACGGCGCAACTCGTCGTGGCGCTGAAGCCGCTGCACGACAAGGCGAAGATCAAGCGCGTCGTCATCGCCACCTATCAGTCGGTGTCGGGTGCGGGCAAGGAAGGCATGGACGAGTTGTTCACGCAGACGCGTGCCGTGTTCGTCGCCGATCCGGTGGAGGCCAAGAAGTTCACCAAGCGCATCGCCTTCAACGTCATTCCGCATATCGACGTGTTCATGGAAGACGGCTTCACCAAGGAAGAGTGGAAGATGGTCGCCGAGACCAAGAAGATGCTCGACCCGAAGATCAAGCTGACGGCGACGGCCGTGCGCGTGCCGGTGTTCATCGGGCACTCGGAGGCGGTGAACATCGAATTCGAGACGCCGATCACCGCCGACGAGGCGCGCGACATCCTGCGCGAGGCCCCCGGTTGCCTGGTCATCGACAAGCGCGAGGACGGCGGCTACGTGACCCCGATCGATTCGGCCGGCGAGGACGCCACGTATATTTCGCGCATCCGCGAGGATTCCACGGTCGACAATGGCCTGGCGATGTGGATCGTCTCGGACAATCTGCGCAAGGGGGCGGCACTCAATGCCGTGCAGATCGCCGAGCTTCTGGTCGAGCGCGGGCTGATCACGCCGAAGAAACAGGCCGCCTGAGTAAACGCCGGTACAAGATAGCCCGCCTCGCGAACGGAGGCGGGCTATTTGTCTTCCGCGGGCAGCGAACGTATCGAAAAGGTCTTCAGCTTATGATCGTTCGACCCAAACCGGGCCTTCTTGCCCTGTTTTTCGTCATGCGTGGATCGGTTGTGCCGCGCATCCTGCCGCATATTTTCGGCTTCGCGGCTTACGCTGCCGTCATCGTCATCGCGGTGGATGTGGCCAGTTTCGACATGAGCAGCTTCAGCATCGCCCCCTTCGGCCTGCTCGGCGTGGCGCTCTCCATTTACATGGGCTTTCGCAACAATGCAGCCTATGACCGCTGGTGGGAAGCGCGCAAGCTATGGGGAGAACTGGTCTACGAGGTCCGCAACCTGGCGCGCGTCGGCAACGGGCTGATAGAAGATCGGACGGAACGCCGCGCCCTGCTGATGGAAGCGCTCGCTTTTTGCCACTTCCTGCGCGGCCAATTGCGCGGGGTCGATGTCATTGCGGAGGCGAGGAAGTTCATCGGCGATGAGGTCGATGCCGTCGCCCGCGCCATAAACCGCCCTGACGCGCTGGTGCGACGGATGGGTCGACGGGCGGCGGCCTTGCGCCAAAAGGCGGCGATCGACGCGATCGGCTATCGCATAATAGACGAACGGCTTGCGACAATCTCGGCCGTGCAGGCTGGCTGCGAACGGATCGCGGGAACGCCGCTTCCCTTTGCTTACACGCTGCTTCTGCAGCGCACCGCCCATATTTTCTGCCTGCTTTTGCCGTTCGGCCTGGTGTCGTCCGCAGGCTGGGCGACGCCGCTTTTCACCGCCCTGGTCGCCTACACTTTCTTCGGACTGGACGCGCTGTCACAAGAACTGGAAGACCCGTTCGGCATGGAAGCGAACGATCTGGCGCTGGATGCGATTTGCCGCGTCTGCGAGATTTCGATCTTTGAGGCACTGGACGAGCCGGTGCCAGTGATGCCGGCGCCCGAACGATATTTCTATTCCTGACACAAACGGCGGGCCGAGCCCGCCGTTCACATTGCCTGAATTGCAGGAAAATTATTCGGCTGCGGCATCTTCCGCCGGTGCGGCCGAAGCGGCAGCAATCGCGGCTGCGGCATCTTCCTGAGCCTTCTTGATCGCGTCGGCGCGTTCCTGCGCCTTCTTGCCCGGCTGTGCCTTGTTCGGATTGTTGCGTGCTTCACGCTTGGCGATGCCGGCTACGTCGAGGAAACGGGCGACGCGGTCGGTCGGCAGCGCGCCGTGGCCGAGCCAATGCTTGATGCGCTCCTCATTGAGCTTCACGCGATCGCCGTCGCGCGGCAGCAGCGGGTTCCACGCGCCCACCGTCTCGATGAAGCGGCCGTCGCGCGGGCTGCGCACGTCGGCGATGACGATGTGGTAGTAAGGGCGCTTCTTGGAGCCCGCACGGGCCAGTCGGATTTTCAGTGACATTGCTTTTCTCCTGGAGTTCGGTTCGTTCGGTTGTTTTCAGTTTCATCCACCGCTTTACGCGGGCGAATTCTTCTCGCCGCCTGCAGCGCTCGAAGCGGACTCTTTCATCTCGCCGCTGCTCGAAGCGGCCTCTTTCATGTCGCCGCTGCTCGAAGCGGACGGCTGGTTGTCGCCATTGTTCGAGGCGGCGATCGCCTCGTGGTGGCGGATCACTTCGCGGACGATGAAGTTCAGGAACTTCTCCGCGAAATCCGGATCGAGCTGCGCCTCGTCGGCAAGCCGCCGAAGCCGCGCGATCTGCGTGCGCTCGCGCGCCGGATCGGCCGGGGGCAGGCCATGCGTGGCTTTCAGTACTCCGACCGCCTTGGTGCAGCGAAAACGCTCGGCGAGCATGTGGATCAGCGAGGCATCGATATTGTCGATCGAGGCGCGCAGTTCCGCGAGCATGGCCTTGGGGTCGGAGCCGTCCATCATGCTGCTCATTTCTTCTTGCCCAAGCCGGGAACGCTGCCACCGCCGAGGCCCGGAAGCTTCATGCCGCCAGGCAGGCCCGGCAGCCCGCCACCGCCCAGACCGGGCAGGCTGCCCGGCAGGCCCTTGCCCAAGCCGGCGGCCTCGGCCTGCTTTTTGAGCGCCTCGAGCTGCTTGGGGTCCATCTTCGAAAGATCGGGCATGCCGCCCATTCCGCCCATTCCGCCGCCAAGCCCCATCTTCTGCGCCATGCCGCCCATCAGGCCGCGCATCATGCCGCCGCCCTTGCCCTTGCCGCCCATGGCCTTCATCATGTCGGCCATCTGGCGGTGCATCTTCAGGAGCTTGTTGATCGCCGCCGCATCGGTGCCCGAACCGCTGGCGATGCGCTTCTTGCGCGAATGCTTCAAAAGCTCGGGATTGGCGCGCTCGGCCTTGGTCATCGACGAGATGATGGCGAGCTGCTGGGCAAACATGCGGTCGTCCAGCCCGGCGGCGGCCATCTGGTCCTTCATCCGGCCCATGCCCGGCATCATGCCCATGATGCCGCCCATGCCGCCCATCTTCTGCATCTGCTGCAACTGCGCGGCAAGGTCGTTCAGGTCGAACTTGCCCGACTGCATCTTCTTGGCCATCGCCGCGGCTTTCTCCGCGTCGATGGTTTCGGCGGCCTTTTCGACCAGCGAAATAATGTCGCCCATGCCGAGTATGCGGTCGGCGATGCGCTTGGGGTGGAATTCCTCCAGCGCATCCATCTTTTCGCCGACGCCGACCAGCTTGACCGGCTTGCCGGTGACGGCGCGCATCGAAAGTGCCGCACCGCCGCGACCGTCGCCATCCATGCGGGTCAGCACAAGCCCGGTGATGCCGACCCGATCGTCGAAATTGCGCGCAAGGTTGACCGCGTCCTGGCCGGTGAGGCTGTCGGCCACCAGCAGGATCTCGTGCGGCGAGGATGCCCGCTTGATCTCGGCCATCTCGACCATCAGCGGCTCGTCGATATGGGTGCGGCCGGCGGTGTCGAGAATGACGACGTCGTGCCCACCGAGCCTGGCCGCCTGCACGGCGCGCTTTGCGATGTCGACCGGCGACTGGCCGGCGACGATCGGCAGCGTCGCCACCCGGGTCTGCTCGCCGAGCTGGCGCAGCTGCTCCTGCGCGGCGGGGCGGCGCGTATCGAGCGAGGCCATCAGCACCTTCTTGCCCTGGCGTTCGCTCAAACGCTTGGCGATCTTGGCCGAGGTGGTGGTCTTGCCGGAACCCTGCAGGCCTACCATCATGATGACGACGGGCGCGGGCGCGTTGAGGTCGATCGTCTGACCTTCGCTGCCGAGCATTTCGACCAGTTCGTCATGGACGATCTTGACGACCATCTGCCCGGGTTTGATCGATTTCAGGACCGCGGCGCCGATGGCTTTCTCGCGCACGCGATCGGTGAAGGAGCGCACGACCTCCAGCGCCACGTCGGCTTCGATCAGCGCGCGGCGAACCTCGCGAAGCGCAGCCGAGACGTCGGCCTCCGACAGCGCGCCGCGGCCGGTCAGGCCGTTCAGGATCGAGCCAAGACGTTCCTGTAGCGATTCAAACATCCAACATCCTCATTTCCCGGACCATGTGATCCGAGAAGTAGTACGTCCGCGCGCGCGCGCCAAGCGATAGCCAAAGCCAAAAAGCACCCGGGGGCGCATCGCGCTGCCGGGTGTTGGCCTCCGGGATCTATTTATACCTCAAGGGGTCCCGGTCGGCGGCTCGGAGTTAGTACTCGTCGCGGAATTCGGCGCTGTAGACAGGAAAAGACCTCCAGAGTCAAGGAAAAGTGTGGCCCGCAAGACCCGGTGCGGCAGGATTCCGATGCAGCCGGCAAAAATGGTCTTAACGATGACAAGCGACTGTTCTACTGGCAGATTGCGCCGCAACGGACGTGATTCAGGCATTAGGAGACCAAAAATGGCATTTTTTGCCAAGGGAAAGATTTTTGCGGCAGTTTTGGCCGTTGCCGGTCTGACGGCGGGTGCTGCGCAAGCCGCCCAATGCGGCAACAACGCTTCCGGTTTCGAAGCATGGAAAGCCTCCTTTGCGCAGCAGGCGGCGGCGCAGGGCGTATCCGCCAAGGCGTTGCGCGCGTTCAACGATACGAAATACGCGACCAAGACGATCTCGGCGGACCGCAACCAGAAGAGCTTCAAGCTTACCCTCAAGCAGTTCATGCAGAAGCGCGGCGGCGCGACCATCGCTTCGCGCGGCAAGAGCATGAAGAAACAGAACGCCGCCCTGTTTTCGCGCATCGAGCAAACCTATGGCGTGCCTGCAGGCCCGCTGATCGCCATCTGGGGGATGGAGACCGGGTTCGGTTCCTATATGGGCAATTCCCACATCCTCTCGGCGGTGACGACGCTTGCCTATGACTGCCGCCGCTCCGAATATTTCACCAACCAGCTCTACGCGGCACTTGAACTGGTGCACAATGGCAGCCTTAATCCCGGGGCGATCGGGGCGGCTCACGGCGAAGTCGGTCAGACCCAATTCCTGCCGGCCAACGTGCTGAAATATGGCGTCGACGGCGACGGCAACGGGCGCATCGACCTCATCCGCTCGAAAGCCGACGCGCTTGCCTCGACGGCGAACTTCCTGCGCGGCCATGGCTGGCAGCCGGGCGCGGGATACCAGCCTGGCCAAGCCAATTTCGGAGCGCTGCAGGGCTGGAATGCCGCCTCTGTCTACCAGCAGGCCATCGCCATCATCGGCGCTGAGATCGACGGGGACTAAGCTCCCAGATGGCTGCGGGGCCGGCGAGCGGCCTCGCACATTGTGAGAGGCTTTTGCCTCTCATGCCTGCCAGCAGCTTCTCCCGACGAAAATGGGAGGAAAGCGGCTTCAGCCGCGCCGGTCCCTTGCCGCCAGCGTGCGAAGTCTCAGCGCATTGAGGCGGATGAAGCCGGCGGCGTCCTTCTGGTCGTAGGCGCCGTGGTCGTCTTCGAAAGTGACCAGCGCATCCGAATAGAGCGACTTGTCCGAGCGGCGGCCGACGACGATGACATTGCCCTTGTAGAGCTTCAGCCGAACCTCGCCCTCCACGTTCTCCTGGCTCTTGTCGATCGCCGCCTGCAGCATCTCGCGCTCGGGCGAGAACCAGAAGCCGTTATAGATCAGCTCTGCATAGCGCGGCATCAACTCGTCCTTGAGGTGTGCTGCGCCCCGGTCGAGCGTGATCGATTCCATTGCGCGGTGTGCGGCAAGCAGGATCGTGCCGCCGGGGGTCTCGTAGACGCCGCGCGATTTCATGCCGACGAAGCGGTTCTCGACCAGGTCGAGCCGGCCGATGCCATTGTCGCGGCCAAGGTCGTTGAGCGCGGCCAGCATCGAGGCCGGCGACAGCGCCTTGCCGTTCAAGGCGACCGGATCGCCATTCCTGAATTCCAACGTGATCTCGGTGACGGCGTCGGGCGCATCCATCGGCGATACGGTGCGCTGGTGGACATATTCCGGCGGCTCGCTCCATGGGTCTTCCAGCACCTTGCCTTCGGAGGAGGAGTGCAGCAGGTTGGCGTCGACGGAGAACGGCGCCTCGCCCTGCTTGTCCTTCGGCACCGGGATCTGGTGAGCCTGGGCGAATTCGATGAGATCGGTGCGTGACTTGAACGACCAGTCGCGCCATGGGGCGATGACCTTGATGTCCGGATTAAGCGCATAGGCCGACAGTTCGAAGCGGACCTGGTCGTTGCCCTTGCCTGTCGCACCATGGGCGATGGCGTCGGCGCCGGTTTCGCATGCGATGTCGACCAGATGCTTCGAGATCAACGGCCGGGCGATCGAGGTGCCGAGCAGATATGTGCCTTCATAGACGGCATTGGCGCGGAACATCGGGAAGACGAAATCGCGGACGAATTCCTCGCGGACATCCATGATGCGAATGTCCTTGATGCCCATCAGCTCGGCCTTCTTGCGCGCCGGCTCCAGCTCGCCGCCCTGGCCGAGATCGGCGGTGAAGGTGACGACTTCGGCACCGAGTTCGGTCTGCAGCCACTTCAGGATGATGGAGGTATCGAGGCCGCCGGAATAGGCAAGAACGACCTTTTTCACGTCTTTCAACTTGGACATTGTTTTTTCCGCGTTTGATGGCGGCGGCGCAGAGCCGCGCTTCGGCGGCACTAATAGCAGGAAAGCTTATGCGGGCAAGGCCTGCGAACCCGTCGCCTTGGCGTGCAGCGGCTTACCGGCGGCATTCAATAGAGTTTTAACGATTCTGCCAAAGAGTCGCGGGATGCCGAAGCTCTCCGCAAATCTCCGACCCTTCCTGGCAGCCGGATTGCTGCTTCTGTCCAGCGGGCTTTCGTCCTTGGCCGCAGAGCGCTGGGAAGAAGCCGGCAGCGGTGCCGTCGCGATATTGCCGGCGCCGGCCAAGGCGGAGGGGGTGGTCGGCGGTTCGCTCGTCTGCGCCGAACAACGCTGGAATTTGCGCCTGCGCCGCGAGGAAACTGGACCGGCGGGGTTCCTCGAGCGACAGGGCAAGATTTCCGTCGACGGCCAAACATTCGCGGTCGGCGTCAAGACAGAGCCCAGTCATATGACCGCCTCCGTGACGGCAGAGATGCTCGAAGCGTTGAAACGGGGCGGCAGACTTTCTGTTTCGGTTGAAGGTGGCGGACCTTCCGTCGATGCCGTCTTTTCGCTGAAAGGCTCGCGCGCAACAATTGAAGCGGTCGCGCCAAAATGCAGCCAGATCGATATGTCAGCCTACAGGCAGATCGCCTTCTCGGATGCGGATCCGGCGGTGCCGCAAGCACGCGCCGCCATCACCCGCGAGATCGGCCTGTTTCGGGCGGCGACCGGCAAGCAACCGGCGATCACGGCCGCCATTCTGGATGTCGCTCCGCAAAAGCGCCTGCTGTTTGCTTCGCTCTGCGGCTCGACAAGCTACTACGGCAAGTCCGGCTGCAACATCACCGTCCACGCCAAGGAGGATTCGGGCGCATGGCGCGAGGTCTTCAACAGCGAAGGCATGAATCTCTATCTCGATCCGAACACGTCGCATGACGGCTGGCCCAACCTGATGGCGCTGCCGCTTTCGGGTGGAACGGAAGCGACACGCTGGGTCTGGAACGGCCACGCCTATGAGGTCCGCGACGAGTTGCTGGCCGAGGAGGACAGACTGGTCGAGGGCCTGCGCGGCACCACGCAATAGCGGCTCGTTGCCGCTGGCGCGGGAAAGAGGCTTCGGGTAAATTGCGCCGTTTCCAGCCGGGCGCGCAAGATGACGTTCATTCCCGACACCGCAACCATCCTGCAATTCGCCATCGCGACCTTCATCATCTCGATCACGCCCGGCCCGGATATGACGCTGTTCGTCGGGCGCGCGCTTTCGCAAGGTCGCGCCGCCGGCTTTGCCTGCATGTCGGGCGCCTTCACCGGCATTCTCATCCACACGACGCTGGTGGCGCTCGGCCTTTCGGCGCTGATCGTCGCCTCGCCGCAGGCCTTCCTGGTGCTGAAGATCGGCGGCGCGCTCTATCTGGTGTGGCTCGCCTGGCAGGCAATTCGCCACGGTTCGGCGTTCTCGCCGGAAAGGAAACGCGGAGCCGCCAACACGCTGTTTCAGAACTGGGCGACGGGGCTTGGCATCAACCTGCTCAATCCCAAGATCATCCTGTTCTTCATGACCTTCCTGCCGCAGTTCGTATCGCCGCACGATCCGCATGCGCCGGGCAAGCTGTTCTTCCTCGGCGTCCTGTTCATTGTGCTGGCCTTGCCGCTGACCGCGCCGATGGTGATTGCCGCCGACAGGTTCGCCGGACTGCTGAAGAAGAACCCGAAGGCGACGCGTGTCGTGGACTATCTGTTTGCCGGAGTGTTTTCCGTCTTCGCGCTCAAGATCCTGACGGCCCAGGCGAAATAGAATCTTCGCGCCAAATTCCAGCCGAGCGCCCGGCGACTAGCCAATAGGCGATGCCGCCGACCATGCCGCTGCCAATCACCGCAAAGATCAGATGCAGTTCGAGCTCGAGCCCGTCGAACTCGGACTGGGGCATGGACGCATACCAGAACAGCCAAACGACGACCGCGCTGATGCACCCGCCGGCGATGGCGTGGAGCAGCCAGTCGCGTCTGCCGATGATCTCCCCAAGCAGAATGGCGACCACCGACGGGAAAAAAGCGAAATAGCCGATAAAGAGCGCAACCACCGGCACCGAAACGAACATCGGTCCGGCCACGACGAAGGGCGTTTCTTCCGGGGCGAGCCCGAGAGCGCCGAGCGCCAGCAGGTTGAGGAATGCGCTCGCAGCGAGCGTCGCGGCCGCATAGCCAAGGAGGACAATGGTAAATCTGGCCAGGATACGGCTCACGCCTCGCCGTGTCCTGCGATCATCATGGCTTCGAGCGCCAGGCGCTCGGTTTTCTTCAGGCGCTCGGATTCGGATTTGAGCTGGCCGCAGGCGGCGAGGATGTCACGGCCGCGCGGCGTGCGGATCGGCGAGGCATAGCCGGCATTGTTGATGTAATCGGCGAATTTCTCGATCGTTTCCCAGTCGGAACACTGGTAATTCGTGCCCGGCCACGGATTGAACGGGATAAGGTTGATCTTCGCCGGAATGCCCTTCAGCAGCCGGACCAGCGCCTTGGCGTCGTCGATGGAATCGTTGACGTCCTTCAGCATCACATATTCGAAGGTGATGCGCCGCGCGTTCGACAAGCCGGGATAGGCGCGGCAGGCGGCGATCAGCTCGTTTAGCGGGTATTTCTTGTTGATCGGCACCAGAAGGTCGCGCAGATCGTCATTGGTGGCATGCAGCGAAATGGCCAGCATGACGCCGATCTCGTCGCCGGTGCGGTAGATCTCCGGCACGACGCCCGAGGTCGAAAGCGTGATGCGGCGCTTGGACAAGGATAGGCCGTCGCCGTCGGAGGCAATCAGCAGCGCCTTCTTGACCTCTTCGAAATTATAGAGCGGCTCGCCCATGCCCATCATGACGATGTTCGAGACCTTCCGCCCCTCCGCCGGCACGATGGCGCCATCGGGCGTATCGCGGTCGGGAAAGTCGCCCAGCCGGTCGCGCGCCGACATCAGCTGCGCGAGAATTTCCTCGGCGGTGAGATTTCGCACCAGCTTCTGCGTGCCGGTGTGGCAAAAGGAGCAGGTCAGCGTGCAGCCGACCTGGCTGGAAATGCACAGCGTGCCGCGCCCTTCCTCGGGAATATAGACGGTTTCTATTTCAACCGGGCGTCCTGCCCCGCGTGCGGGAAAGCGGAACAGCCATTTGCGCGTGCCGTCGTTGGAAATCTGTTCCTCGACGATTTCCGGGCGCGCAATGGTGAAGTGCCGGTCGAGATTGGCGCGCAGCTCCTTGGAGATGTTGAACATATGCGCGAAATCGCTGACGCCGCGCACATAGAGCCAATGCCAGAGCTGCTGTACACGCATCTTTTGCTGGCGTTCAGGCACAATGCCGGCGCCAACCAGCGCTTCGCCCATCTCCGCGCGGGTGAGGCCGACCAAGGATTGCTTGACGGGCGCTGCCGAGCGCGCGCGCAGCGCGTCGCGGGCCGTGTCGGTTGTGAGATCGAGCGAGAGAGCCATGTTACCGGGTTCGAAGCTGTTCGGCCCCCTATGCGGACCTTTGCGGCGCACATATCACGAGATCGCCGCGCCGTCACCTCGGCTGCATATGGCAACGCCGCCGGCGTTTCGCCAGCGGCTCGTTACGCTAGGACCAATCCGATGCCGTGCCTTACTTGCAGTTGGCGATGGAGGTCAGGGCCGCCGAAATGCCTTTCAGGGAGAAGGTGTAGTTGGTCGGATTGCCGCGCCCGGACTTCGCCGCCACCTTCATGTCGGCGCCGGCCTTCATGGCTGCGATCAGAACGGGCTCCTCGGCAGCGTTTTCCACCCAGGCCGACTTGCCGCGCGTGAACATCGAGAACGACTTGTCGCCGACGGTGACCGAAACCTTGGAATTCGCCTGGAAATCGTAGGAGGCGATGAATTGCGGCTCATAGGAAACGGACTGGCCGGGCCGCTGGCTGACGAAGAAGAAGATGTCGCCGTGATCGAGACTCGAGGGTTGCTTGTCGGTCGGCACGGTCAGCACGTAGCAAACCTTGCCGGTGTTGGCCTGGTAGCTGTAGGTGCCCCATGCGTTGTGCTGGCCTATCTTCGTGGCCGACTGGGCCAGCGAGGGCATGGCGCTCGCGACCAGCATCAGGCTCGAAAAAAGGGCAATCGATCCACGCATCGGCTTCGTTCCTGTCATTCGTATGTATTTGGCGTATGTGTTTCGGCGCATGTATTTGCAATGTGCGGCGGGCGGGCCCGAAGCGACCAACCCGTTTGGTTCATTTTGATTTAATCTGGGTTACCAAACCGTGAATGATCCTCGCAAAGAAGATCATTTGCACCGATCCTATCCGCCACCTGCCTTCGATCCGTCGCCGGATACTCACGCTTCGTCCCTGAAGCGAGTTGAAAACCACGAAAAAGGCGACATTTTGTCAGGCCTTAGCACGCAGACTGTCCTCCGGACACACGGAGTTGCAGGTGCGAGGGCTCAGGCGATATCGTCAAGCGCCTTTCTGGCGGCGAGGCGATGGGCAGGGGTGACATGGGCGCGCACGGCCGCGATCGCAGTCGTCAGCACCGCAATATCGTCGGTGAAGCCAAGGCCCAGGATGATATCGGGTATGGCGTCGGTCGGCAGCACGAAATAGGCCAGCGCCCCGAAGAGGATTCCCTTGGTCCGCAGCGGCGTCCGCCGGTCGAGCGCGCAATAATAGGCGGCGACGACCTCCTCCATGAAGGGGATGTGACGTGCGGCGCGCTTGGCGGTGTGCCAGAACTTTTCGCGCACGCTCGTTTCGTCACGTTCGAAACGATGGTTTTTTTCGTCATGCTCGAAATGACGATCGAACTTGCCGGTATTGGGCATTCGTTGTCTCCTCTGCGCGCAAATGTGGTATTGCAGGCGAGCGGCTGCAAGATATTCCTGGCTGCATCACCACGGCGCCGGATCGATGATCGAAAAATCCCAGAAATCCATCCTATTTGTCTGTCTCGGCAATATCTGCCGCTCGCCCCTGGCCGAAGGCGTGTTTCGCGCCGTGGTCTGCGAGCGCGGCATCGAAGACGGATTCACGCTGGATTCAGCCGGCACCGGCGGCTGGCACATGGGATCGGCGCCCGATCCGCGCTCGATGGCGGTTGCGGCCGAGCACGGCATCGACATCTCCATGCAGAAGGCGCGCAAGGTGGTGCCGGCGGACTTCCAGCGCTTCGACTTGATCCTGGCGATGGACCGTTCGAATGTCGACGACCTGATCCGTATCGCACCGACGGAAGCCCGCGACCGGGTGCACCTCTTTCTTGATTTCGCAGCCGGCGAAATTGGCGACGTGCCCGACCCGTATTATGGCGGGCCTGATGGTTTCGTCTCAGTCTACCGCATGATCCGGAATGCTTCGGAACTGCTCGCCGACACGCTGGAGCGCAGGTCCGCGCCTGAGAGCGGCCAGGCCTCCTCGATGAGATAAGGTCCGCCGCCGACCGAATCGCGCGATGACATCAGCACGAAGCGACTGACCTTGAAGGGGGCGGTTGAGAAATTCCCGCGGGCCGACAGATAGCGGGCCACGTCCTCCGCCGTCGAATTGCGCAGCCGCGCCAGCGTGACATGCGGCATGAACTTGCGCGGATCGGCGGGTATGCCCAGCCGTTGGCAGATGCGCTCGATCTCGGCTTGAAGGGCAGTCAATTCCGGCGAGGCCGAAACTCCCGCCCACACGGCATGTGGCTTTTTCGAGCCGAATGCGCCGACGCCGGCGAGTTGCAGTTGGAACGAGGGCCTGTGAACGCGATCGAGCGCGTTGGCGATCTCGTCGGCGACATGGCCTTCCACATCGCCGATGAAACGCAAGGTCAGGTGATAGTTCTCGACATCGATCCAGCGGGCTCCGGGCAGACCTCCCCGGAGCAGAGAGAGCGAAAGCGTCGCATCTCGTGGAATTTCGAGGGCGGTGAAAAGTCGCGGCATACGCAGCCTCCTCGAATCGAATTCATGACTACAGCGAATCATCGATCCTTGCGGTGAGCAAGCTGATTGTTGCTCATGTCGGAGCGATGACGATTTCTCTCCTACGTGTTGGGTCGTCCCTCGGTGATCACGCGTTCGACGACGGGCAATATATGCTTGACCAGGCGCTCGATGCCGGCGGCGTTGGGGTGCATGCCATCCTCGAGCAGCAGCGTATTGTCGGCCACCACCCCATCCAGAAAGAAAGGATAGAGCGGAACGTCGTATTTTTTGGCGAGCCTCGGATAGATGGCGTCGAAGGATGCCGCGTAGGCCGCGCCGAGATTGGGTGCGGCGCGCATGCCGGCAAGCAGCACGGGAATGTTGCGCTCTTGAAGCCGGGTCAGCATCTCGTCGAGATTCTTCTCGGTGATGTCAGGTGAAACGCCGCGCAGCATGTCATTGGCCCCGAGTTCGAGGATGACCAGTTGCGTGCCGTCCGGCACCGACCAGTCGAGCCGTGACAGGCCGCCGCTGGTGGTGTCTCCGGAAACGCCGGCGTTGGCGATCACGACATCGTGACCGTTTGCGCGTAGCGCCGCCTCGAGCTTTTCGGGAAAGCTCTGGCCGGCATCGAGGCCATAGCCGGCCATCAGGCTGTCGCCGAAGCCGACGATGCGCATCGGCTCTGCCCTGGCGGCGGTCAATACCGCGAAAAGGGCGAGGAGTGCGACGAAAAGGAGAGAACTTGGTTGTTTGAATGCCATGATCCAAAGCCCATATGACGACGGTCCCGCTTCTTCTTTTTCCATATAGGACAGTTCTGCCGTGACAGAAGCCGTCATCGACCTTTCCGACATATCGTTGACCTTGGGCACGGGGGCGTCTTCGGTGCATGTGCTGAAGGGCGTCAGCTTGAAGGTGACGTCAGGCGAGGCAACCGGCATCGTCGGGCCTTCAGGTTCCGGCAAATCGACGCTGCTGATGGTGATTGCCGGGCTGGAAGGTGTCGATTCCGGGCAGGTGCGCATTGCCGGCGAAGTTTTGAACGGCAGAAGCGAGGATCAGGTCGCCGCCTTCCGCGGCCGCAATATAGGCATCGTCTTTCAATCATTCCATCTCATCCCCAACATGACGGCGCTTGAAAATGTCGCGGTCCCGCTCGAGCTTGCGGGTCATCGCGACGCCTTCGAGATCGCCGCGCGCGAGCTGGATGCTGTCGGGCTTGCCGATCGTGTCACGCATTATCCCGGCGAATTGTCGGGCGGCGAGCAGCAGCGCGTGGCGATCGCCCGCGCGCTGGCGCCGGGGCCACGCATCCTGATCGCCGACGAGCCGACGGGCAATCTCGACCAGGCGACCGGCCGCCAGATCGCCGATCTATTGTTTTCCAAGGCGGCCGAACGCGGCATGACCCTGGTTCTGGTGACGCACGACCCCGTACTTGCGGCGCGCTGCACGCGCCAGGTGGCGATGCGTTCGGGGCGGATCGAACAAGCCGCGGCGGTTTCCGCTCGGGCAGGTTGAAACAGGATGTCGCGGCTGGAACAAACCTCCCCCTCATCCGGCGCTTCGCGCCACCCCCTCCCCAGCGGGGAGAAGAGCGCAGCGGTCATGCCTTTTTCATCTCCCCAGCGCGGAGAGGGTGGCTTGCGCAGCAGGCCGGGTGAGGGGGGTGGCAACACCGCCTTTTTGCGTACCCTGCAACTCGCCATCCGCTTCTCGCTGCGCGAAATGCGTGGCGGGTTTTCCGGCTTCCTGATCTTTCTCACCTGCATTGCGCTGGGTGTCGCTGCCATTGGCGGCGTCAATTCGGTGGCACGCTCGATCACCGCAGGCGTTGCCAATGAAGGCCAGGTTCTGCTTGGTGGCGATCTGCGTTTTCAGCTCAACCAGCGCGAGGCGACGCCCGAGGAGATAACCTTCCTGCGGCAACTGGGAAGCTTGTCCGAGAGCGCCAGCATGCGGTCCATGGCGCGGCTGGAAGATGGCTCCGACCAGTCGCTCGCCGAGGTCAAGGCGGTGGACGACGCCTATCCGCTGTTCGGCGCGCTTGCGACCGAACCGGTGCTGTCGCGAGACGAACTTTTCGGTAAAAACGAGGGCGTCTATGGTGCCGCGGCCGCCAGCCAGTTGTTCGAACGGCTGGGCCTGAAGCCGGGCAGCCGCGTAAAGCTCGGCGATGCGACATTCGAACTTCGCGCCGCTATCGTTACCGAACCGGATGCCGTCTCCGAGGGCTTCGGCTTTGCGCCGCGTCTGCTGGTGTCGCTGGAGGGGCTGCGCGCGTCCGGTCTGATCCAGCCGGGTAGCCTCGTCGAATATGCATACAAGGTGCGGCTGGCCGATAGCGGCGGCGAGGCGGCGCTGGCGTCCATTCGCGAGCAGGCGGCCGAGCGGTTTCCGCAGGCCGGCTGGAGCATCCGCACGCGCACCAATGCCGCACCGGCGCTTTCGGCCAATATAGAACGGTTCTCGCAGTTCCTTACGCTGGTCGGCCTGACTTCGCTGGTCGTCGGCGGGGTAGGCGTCGCCAATGCGGTGCGCGCCTATCTCGACGGCAAGCGCGGCGTCATCGCGACCTTCAAGAGCCTCGGAGCTTCGGGAGCTTTCGTCTTCACGGTTTATCTGGTGCAGATCATGATGATCGCCGCTGTCGGCATCGTCATCGGCCTGTTGCTCGGGGCGTCGATGCCGTTCGCGGCGAATGCGGTCTTGTCGTCGGTCGTTCCGGTGCCGGCCGAAGGCGGTATCTATCCGGGCGCGCTGGCAATCGCGGCGCTGTTCGGCGTGCTGGTGACGCTGGCCTTCGCGCTGCTGCCGCTCGGTCGCGCACGGGATATTCCCGCGACCGCGCTGTTTCGTGAGATGGGATTCGGCGGCGCGGGGCTGCCCCGCCTCGTCTATGTCGCCACCGCCGTCGGCATTGCTGCCCTTCTGGCGCTGCTGGCGATCTGGTTTTCGGGCGACCGCCGCATCGCGGCGATCTTCGTCGCGGCGACGATCTTCGCCTTTGCGGTGCTGCGCAGCGTCGGGCTTCTGGTGCAGTGGGCGGCGCGCAAAAGTCCGCGCGTGCGCTCGACCGCGTTGAGGCTGGCGATCGGCAACATCCACCGGCCCGGCGCGCTGACACCGTCCGTCGTGCTCTCGCTCGGCCTTGGGCTGACGCTTCTGGTGACGCTGGCATTGATCGACGGCAATCTGCGCCGGCAGATCGCCGGCAGCCTGCCGGAGCGCGCCCCGAATTTCTTCTTCGTCGACATCCAGGCCGCCGACGTCGATGCCTTCGCGAAAGTGGTGGAGCACGAGGCGCCGGACGGCAAGCTGGTGCGCGTGCCGATGCTGCGGGGGCGGGTGATGGCGCTGAATGGCGTCGAGGTGCAGAAGTTGAATGTACCGGCAGGCGGCCGCTGGGTGTTGCGGGGCGACCGAGGGCTGACCTATGCGAAGAATGTCCCGGAAAACTCCACGTTGAGCGAAGGCCAATGGTGGCCGGAGGATTATACGGGCGAGCCGCTTGTGTCTTTTTCGGCCGAGGAAGGGCGCGAACTCGGGCTGAACCTCGGTGACACGGTGACGGTCAATGTGCTTGGCCGCAATGTGACGGCGAAGATTGCCAGTTTCCGCGAAGTGCAGTGGGAATCGATGGGCATCAATTTCGTCATGGTGTTTTCGCCCAACACCTTCGCCGGCGCGCCGCATTCCTGGCTGGCGACACTCTTGACCCCGGACGCTACGGCGGCTGAGGAGGCGCGTATCCTCAACGCCGTCACGCGCGCGTTTCCGGCCGTCACCACCGTGCGCGTCAAGGATGCGCTGGACGTGGTCAACCGTATCGTCGGCCAGATCGGCAGCGCCATTCGCGCTGCCGCCAGCGTGGCGCTGATCGCCTCGGTTCTGGTGCTGTCCGGAGCGCTCGCGGCAGGCAATCGGGCCCGTGTTCACGATGCGGTCGTGCTGAAGACGCTTGGGGCGACGCGAAGGACGCTGATTGCCGCGTTCTCGCTCGAATATATGCTGATCGGGCTCGCGACCGCCGTGTTCGCCATCGCGGCCGGCGGGGTCGCTGCGTGGTTTGTTGTCGCACGAATCATGAATTTGCCGTCGCATTTCCTGCCGGAAGTGGCGGTGGCGACGATTGTCATCGCGCTTGTCGTGACGGTTGGAATCGGTCTTCTGGGAACCTGGAGAGTGCTCGGCCAGAAGGCCGCGCCGGTGCTGCGCACGCTGTGAAGCCATCGAAATGAAGCGCGGCATTGCGAATTTTTAATGTAATCACAAGGCATTTCGCGGCGTAACGGGTCTTGTTCTTGCCAGAAAGAAACATCATATTCTGCCGCAGGCATGCTGGAGTCCCGCCAGCGGCGCCTGGGTCCGTATCCGTCGCAGGCCCGACACCGGACGGGGCAGAAGCAACAGAGGAATACAATGGCTGACCTTCGCAACTATCAGACACGTGTCGCGGGTGCGCATACCCGCGCCGAGCAGGTCATCGACGAGGGCCTGCGCGCCTACATGCTCAAGGTTTACAACCTTATGGCGCTGGGCCTGGCAATCACCGGCGTGGCGGCACTCGCCACCATCATGATGGCAACCACCAACGACCCGGCCAGCGCGGTCGCTACGCTCGCCAACGGCAAGATGCTGACCAATCTCGGCGTGGCGCTCTACGGCTCGCCGCTGAAGTGGGTGGTCATGCTGGCGCCGCTCGGCATGGTGTTTTTCCTGAGCGCCCGCATCCAGGCAATGAGCGTCTCCGGCGCGCAGACGGCTTTCTGGGTCTTCGCCGGCCTGATGGGCCTGTCGCTGTCGTCGATCTTCCTGGTGTTTACCGCGCAGAGCATCACGCAGACCTTCTTCATCACCGCCGCTGCCTTCGGCGCGCTGTCGCTGTGGGGCTACACGACGAAGCGTGACCTGACCGGCATGGGCACGTTCCTGGTGATGGGTGTATTCGGCCTGATCATCGCCATGATCGTCAACATCTTCCTGCAGTCTTCGGCGCTTCAGTTCGCGATCTCGTCGATCGGCGTGCTGGTGTTCGCAGGCCTCACCGCCTACGACACGCAGAAGATCAAGGAAATGTATTTCGAGGGCGACGACGTTCTGGTCGCCGGCCGCAAGGCGATCATGGGCGCGCTGACGCTCTATCTCGACTTCATCAACCTGTTCACGTTCCTGCTGCAGTTCCTGGGCAACCGCGAATAGGAATGAACATCTGACGGCATGGAAGGGCCGGAACCGGAAACGGTTCCGGCCCTTCGCGTTTAAAGGGGAAGGCGGCGCCGATCAGCCGGCGCTGACGATTTTGCTGATTTCCGCCACTTTGCTGGCAAGCAGGTCAGGGTCGGCCCGCGTCTCGACATTCAGACGCAGCAGCGGCTCGGTGTTGGAGGCGCGCAGATTGAAGCGCCAATCGTCGAAGGCCATGCTCAAGCCGTCCAGCTTTTCGACCACAGGGTCGAGCCGCAGATAGGCTTCGGCGACTTTCTCCTGCGACCGCGCGGCATCGGCGACGGTGAAGTTGATTTCGCCCGAACATGGGAAGGCAGCGATACGGCTTGCGACGAGATCGGCAAGCGTTTCGCCGGTGGCCGATAGTTCCGCCACCACGGTCAGCCAGGGCAGCATGCCGGAATCGCAGAAGCTGAAATCGCGGAAATAATGGTGGGCGCTCATCTCGCCGCCATAGGCTGCATTTTCCTCGCGCATCATCCGCTTGAAAAAGGCGTGTCCCGTCGGGCAGGCCTTGGCGACGCCGCCGGCCGAGGCAACGAGATCGATCGTGTTCCAGGTGAGCCTGGGATCATAAAGGATGGTAGCGCCGGGGTCGTCGCGCAGCATGGTTTGCGCAATCAGCCCGACCAGATAGTAACCCTCCACGAAGCGGCCGTGATGATCGTAGAGGAAGCAGCGGTCGAAATCGCCGTCCCATGCAATGCCGAGATCGGCGCCATGGTCGATGACGGCCTGGCTGGCGCGCATGCGCTTTTCGGGCAGAAGCGGATTGGGAATGCCGTTCGGCAGCGTCGCGTCCGGTTCGTGGTCGATCTTGATGAATTCGAAAGGCAGGTGCTTTTCCAGAAGATCGATAACAGGGCCGGCGCAGCCATTGCCTGCATGACAGACGATCTTCATCGGTTTGAGCGTTTTGCCGGCGACTTGCGCAAGCAGGCGCTCGATATAGGCGGCGCGGTCGAGTGTCCGATGCAGCATTCCGCGCTGTGCATAGTCGGGGACGGCGGCAAGCGGCTTGTTTGACAGAACAAGTTCCTCGATGGCCGTGAAGGCGTTTTCGCGTGTCGCGGCAGTGGCGCCCTTCAGCACCATCTTCATGCCGTTGTAATCTTCGGGATTGTGGCTTGCCGTCACCATCAGCCCGATATCGGCGCCGGTGTGGGCGGTGTGGAAGTACACTTCTTCGGTGCCGCATTGCCCGAGCGGCAGGACGCTTGTGCCGCTGTCGAGAAGCCCTTGCGCCAGGGCCTGGGCGAGCGCCGGGCTGTCGCGGCGCATGTCGTAGCCGACGACCGCCGTCGCCGGATCGAGCAGGTGCGCTGTCGCCTGACCGAACCGGTAGGCGAAAGGAGCATTGATCTCCTGCGGAATGCGGCCGCGGACGTCATAGGCTTTGAAGGGTGACGGCATGATATTCCTTCGGTTCAGGCGCACTCGGTGCCGAGGCAATACTCCGGTTGTGTAGGGGAGAAATGCCGCCGCTGGCAACTGGTCACGCCCAAACCCTGATGTCGATTGGTCATGGAACACGCCGATATGACGCGAGGCCATATTTCCAACGAACTTTCAGCCTCTGCATATCGGAACTCTTTTGGACTTGGAGACTTAATCCCGTCACCGGAAGCGGGAACTCGTACAGGAATTCTCGAATGTGGAAGCTGTTCGATCTGCTCTTTGCACTTGGCGCGCGTCCCTGGTTCGCGCGTTGGCCCGACGAACCGGCCGATTTTTCTCCCTTGAAGAAGAGACGTTGAATGATGCGGGCCTTGTTCATTGCCTTGGCGGCCTATGCCGTCTACCGGATCATTGAGGAAAATCGCAGCCCCGTGCCTGCGAGTCCGCCAAATCCGCTGCCTCAACCTGCGCCCCGGAACTCCATGCGGAATACAAATACATGACATCCCTTCAGATGACGATTTGCCTGGCGATCTGCGGTTTCGCCGGGACCGCTATCGGTGCGATGATCGGAAACCCGGATTCCGGCTTCGCCGTCGGGTTGGGTGCGGGCGCGGCGATCGCCGGCGTGTTGATCGCGCTCAAAGACGAAGCGGTCTGACCGAGCGTTTTCCGCTTGAAGTTCATGCGTGACTGGCGGATCGCCTCCTGCTTTATTGGGCGGAGACGGCAAGCCACAAGCGCAAGATGAACCACATCCATATCCGATCCGCCGAAACTTCCGACCTCGACGCGATCACCGCAATCTACGCCCATGCCGTCCTTAACGGGACGGCAAGCTACGAACTGGATCCACCGTCATGCAGCGAGATGCAGGCGCGGTTTTCCAGGCTGCGCGACGGAGGGTTCCCCTACATCGTCGCGGAACTCGGCGGGCACATTGCGGGCTACGCCTATGTCGGGCCTTTCCGCCCGCGCCCTGCCTACCGCTTCATCGTCGAGGACTCGATCTATATCGCGCCGGATCGACAAGGCCTGGGCCTCGGGCGGGCGCTGCTGGAGAGACTGGTTTCCGACACTCAGGCGCTCGGCTTTCGCCAGATGCTGGCGGTGATCGGCGACGGTAGTGCGCAAAGCGCGTCGGTCAAGCTGCATGAGGCGCTGGGCTTTCGCCATTGCGGTACGCTCGAAGGTTCCGGTTTCAAGCATGGCCGCTGGCTGAACACGGTTCTGATGCAGCTTTCCATGAATGGCGGGAACACGACGTTGCCCGACGGCGAGACTGGTAATTCGTCGACGTTTCCGCCATATAGGCCGCAATGAACACCAATGCGCCTTTCGCCAAGATGAACGGACTCGGCAACGAGATCATCGTTGCCGATATGCGCGGCCGTGCCGATCGCATCGCGCCGGCGGCGGCGGTCGCCCTCAATGCCGATCCGGCGACGAAGTTCGATCAGATCATGGCTATTCACGATCCGCGCACGCCCGGCACGATGAACTATGTCGAGATCATCAATTCGGACGGCTCGATGGCGCAGGCCTGCGGCAATGGCATGCGCTGCGTGGTGCAGGCGCTGGCCGCCGAGACGGGTGAAAAGATATTCACCTTCGAGACGATCGCCGGCATTCTGAGCGCCGAGGAACATGCGGACGGCCTGATCTCGGTCGATATGGGGCAGCCGCGCTTCGGCTGGCAGGAGATTCCGCTTGCCGAGGAGTTTCGCGACACGCGCGTGATCGAATTGCAGATCGGACCGATCGACGCGCCGGTGCTGCATTCGCCTTCCGTCGCCTCGATGGGTAATCCGCATGCGATCTTCTGGGTCGAGAACGACGTCTGGTCCTACGATCTGGAACGTTTCGGTCCGCTGCTCGAAAATCACCCGATCTTTCCCGAACGCGCCAATATTTCCATAGCGCAGGTCACTTCGCACGAGGCGCTGACGCTGCGCACCTGGGAGCGCGGCGCCGGGCTGACCCGGGCCTGCGGCTCGGCCGCCTGTGCGGCCGCGGTATGCGCTTCCCGCACCAATCGCACCGGCCGCACTGTAACGGTCACGGTCCCGGGCGGGCCGCTGTCGATCGAGTGGCGCGAGGAGGACGGACATGTTGTCATGACCGGCCCGGCCGAGTGGGAATTTTCCGGCACGTTCGATCCCGCCACGGGCGCCTGGGTCCGCGAGCGTCAGGACGTGGCCTGATGGGAATCGAAGTCGTCACTTTCGGCTGTCGGCTGAACACCTATGAATCCGAGGTGATGCGCCGCGAGGCGGAGGCGGCCGGACTTGGCGGGCTGAAGGATGGCGCGGTCATCTTCAACACCTGCGCGGTCACCGCCGAGGCGGTGCGCCAGGCCAAGCAGTCGATCCGCAAGGCACGCCGCGAAAATCCGCAGGCCCGCATCATCGTCAGCGGCTGCGCGGCGCAGACCGACCCCACCGCCTTCGCGGCGATGGACGAGGTCGATCTGGTGCTCGGCAATGAGGAGAAGCTGAAGGCCCACAACTACCGTGCCTTGCCGGACTTCGGCGTCAACGACACCGAGAAGGTGCGCGTCAACGACATCATGAGCGTACGCGAGACGGCCAGCCACATGGTCGACGCCATCGAGGGCAGGGCGCGCGCCTTCGTGCAGGTGCAGAACGGCTGCGACCATCGCTGCACTTTCTGCATCATTCCCTATGGGCGCGGCAATTCGCGCTCGGTGCCGATGGGCGCCGTGGTCGAGCAGATCAAGCGCCTGAGCGGCAACGGCTATGCCGAAATCGTGCTGAGCGGCGTCGATATGACCAGCTATGGGGCCGATCTGCCCGGCAAGCCGAGACTTGGCAAGCTGGTGAGGACGATCCTGCGCGAAGTGCCGGAGGTGCGCCGGCTCCGGCTTTCTTCGATCGATTCCATCGAAGCCGACGACGATCTGATGGAGGCGATCGCGACGGAAAGGCGCCTGATGCCGCATCTGCACCTGTCGCTGCAATCCGGCGACGACATGATCCTGAAGCGCATGAAGCGGCGTCACCTTCGCGACGATTCGATCCGCTTCTGCGAGGACGTGCGCAAGTTGCGCCCCGAGATTGTCTTCGGTGCCGACCTCATCGCCGGTTTTCCGACCGAGACGGAGGAAATGTTCGAGAATTCGCTAAGAATCGTTGCCGAATGCGGGCTGACCCATCTTCACGTGTTTCCGTTTTCGCCGCGCGAAGGTACGCCTGCCGCGCGAATGCCGCAGGTGGCGGGCGGCGCGATCAAGGAGCGGGCTGCCCGGCTCCGCGCAGCCGGCGAGGCGTCCTATCGGCGCCATCTGCAATCGCTCGTCGGTACCCGGCAATCAGTGCTTGTCGAGCGAAACGGGCTCGGCCGCACGGAAGGCTTCACGCTTGTCGCGATTGACGGCGGTGTGCCGGGCGACATCGTTGATGCGACGATCGCCGGTCATGATGGCGCCCGCCTCGTCGCCGGTCCTGCCGCCCAGCGCGCGGCCTGAGAAGGGCTGACAGCATGGCATTCGGCTTCATCAAGAAAGTTTTCTCCTTCGGCAAGAAGCCGGCCGATGAGGCCGTGCCCGAAGAGAGTGTGCAAGCGCCGGCGATTGACACGCCGGCAGTCGATGAAGCCGCGGCCGGACACGGTCCGCTTCCGGACTTCCTGCGTCCTGCCGAGGCGGACGATGCGTCCCCGCAAGCTCCGCCCGCTGAGACAGAGACCGCTGCTTCGGAAGTCAAAACCCCCGAACCAGAACCAGAGCCGGTCCAAACCCCGCCGGCCGAGCCGGAACGAGGCGAGCAGGAGGCCTCGGCGGTAGCGGAAGCCCCTGCTGCGACTGAAATTCCCGAAGCCGAAACTGTTTCGCCGCCAGCCGAGGAAGCGGCGGCGGCGCCCGCACCCGTCGAGAGACCACAGGACGAAAACAGGAACCAGGAAGAATCGCCAGCGGCGCCCGAGACTGCATCCGCCGGGGCTTCGCCGAAACAGCCGGCGCCCGCCGCCGAACTACATGAGGCGGCTCCGGCAGCGGAAATTTCTCCGCCCTTGCGCCAGCCCGATCCGATCGAGGCCGAGCCGCTGCGCGACGAGATCGCCCCTGAACCGGCACCCGTGCCGCCGCCACCGCCGCCATCGGCGGCAGGCAAGGTCACGGTAGCGAAAAAGGTCGCGCAGAAGGCCGAGCCGATTGCGCCCGCACCTCAGGCATCGAGACAAAGCTGGTTCCAGCGCCTGAAATCCGGCTTGGCGCGCTCGTCGAAAGAGCTCGGCGACAATATTTCCGGGGTCTTCACCAAGAGCCGGCTCAACGAAGACATCGTCGATGATCTCGAGGAGGTGCTGATCCGCGCCGATCTCGGCATGGAAACAGCGATGCGCATCACCGATACGCTGATGTCCGGCCGCTACGGCCGCCAGACGACGGAAGCCGACGTGCGCCGCATCATGGCCGATGAAGTCGAAAAGGTGCTGGCGCCCGTCGCCATGCCGCTCGAACTCGACCTGTCGCACAAGCCGCATGTCATTCTCGTGGTCGGCGTCAACGGCACCGGCAAGACCACCACGATCGGCAAGCTTGCCGCCAAACTGACTGAGGGCGGTCTCTCGGTGATGCTGGCGGCGGGCGATACGTTTCGCGCCGCCGCGATCGAGCAGTTGAAGATCTGGGGCGAGCGCACCAACTCGCCGGTGGTCGCCTCGAAGCTCGGCGCGGATGCGGCCGGCCTTGCCTGGGACGCTTTCGAGAAGGCGCGCCAGGCGGGCTCCGACGTGCTGATCATCGATACGGCCGGCCGGCTGCAGAACAAGGCCGAGCTGATGGCCGAGCTTGAGAAGATCGTGCGCGTGCTGAACCGGCACGACGCGCAGGCACCCCATACCGTGCTTCAAACGGTCGACGCCACGACCGGCCAGAATGCCATGAACCAGGTCGAGATCTTCCGCAATGTCGCCGGCGTGAATGGGCTGGTCATGACCAAGCTCGACGGCACGGCACGCGGCGGCATTCTCGTCGCCATCGCCGCCAAGCACAAGCTGCCGGTCTATTTCATCGGCGTCGGCGAACAGGTCGATGACCTCGAGCCATTTTCCGCAAGCGATTTCGCCAAGGCGATCGCGGGAGTAGCCTGAAGCCATGAACGCTCCGATCCTCGAACGCGACCCCTCCGATCCGAAGAAGAAGGAGATCAACCCGCTGCTCAAGCTGGCGCTCGAGCTCGGGCCGTTGATGGTGTTCTTCTTCGCCAATGCGCGCGGCGAGTGGCTGGTCGGAAAGTTTCCGACCCTCGGCGATCTGGGTGGGCCGATTTTCGTGGCGACCGGCCTGTTCATGGTCGCTACGGCGGTCGCGCTCGCCGTTTCCTGGATCCTTACGCGCACATTGCCGATGATGCCCCTGGTCTCGGGCATCGTCGTCTTCGTTTTCGGTGCGCTGACGCTGTGGCTTCAGGACGACGTGTTCATCAAGATGAAACCGACGATCGTCAACACGCTGTTCGGCGCGACCCTGCTTGGCGGGCTGCTGTTCGGCAAATCGCTGCTTGGCTATGTGTTCGATTCCGCCTTCCGTCTCGATGCCGAGGGCTGGCGCAAGCTCACCTTACGCTGGGGTGTGTTTTTTCTGTTCCTGGCCGTGGTTAATGAAGTGGTGTGGCGGTCTTTCTCCACCGACGCCTGGGTGGCGTTCAAGGTCTGGGGCATCATGCCGATCACGCTGGTCTTCACCTTCTTCCAGATGCCGCTGATCATGCGCCACTCGCTCGACGAGCGTATCCGGAAGTAATCCGCAGATCTCCGCACCAAACGACTGTCAAATCGACATGCGGCAAACGCATTGGTGCGTTGCACATTGCTTGTTGCATTGCAGCACCAGAAGGCCAATCTAAGTCAAAGGATCAGGGAGGAAACCGGGCGCCGGTCAAGGCGTCGCTCTGAAAGGAGAGCCTGTCATGATCTTTTCCAACGCAGTTGCCCGCATCAGGGAACGAGCCGAAAAGCGCCGTCGCTTCAACCGCCTTGTTGCCGAAATCGAGGGGATGACAGAGCGCGATCTGGCCGACATCAACGGCAATCGTGGCGAGATGCTGTACAACGTCTATCGCGAAATCTACGGCTGAGGCGCGGCACACGTCATGGCGTTGCGGCCAGCGCCTTCTCGATCTGCGGCAGCAGCGCCGTTTGCACGGATTGCACCGTCAACGGCCCGACATGCTTGAAGGCGATTTTGCCGTCCTTGCCGATGACGAAGGTCTCCGGTACGCCGTAGACGCCCCAGTCGATGGCGCCGCGTCCCGCCTCGTCGGTGCCGATAGCGCCATAGGGGTTGCCTAGGTCGCCAAGGAAGCGGCGCGCGTTCTCGGGCTTGTCCTTGTAGTTCAGTCCGACGATGCCAAAGCGTTTGTCCTGCGCCAGCGCCATCAGCACTGGATGCTCCTCGCGGCACGGTGCGCACCATGACGCAAAGACGTTGAGCAGCGTGACCTTGCCGGCAAATTGCGTGGATTCGATGCCGGGCAACGAAATGCCCTCCAGCGGCGGCAGGCTGGTCTTCGGGGCCGGCTCGCCGATCAGTGCCGACGGCACCGTCGAAATGTCACGGCCCGACAGCAACTGCATCAGGAAAATGCCGGCCAGCGCCAGGAAGATTGCCAGCGGCAAAAGCACGATCAGCCGTCGGCGCGGCTTCTGTGTTTGAGATTCCGTCGTCATTGTTCCTCGCCGCGACGGTCGGAGCGTCGACGCAGACCGCTGGCTTCGAGTTCAGCCATTTCGCGCTGGCGCGCGCGCTGGTCGGTGATGATCCAGACCACCAATCCGGCCAGCGCCAGGGCAGATATGGCGTAGGCCGCCGAAACATAGAGCGCATGTGCCGTCATGCAGGCCTCCGGAATGGCGGGCACGCAAGTCAATCGAACATCCCGCCCGATGCCGGCCCGCCGGTCAATCGATGTCTCATAACCGTCGTGCCGCATATTCGCAATCGAACAGCGATGCGACGGATTCGCATTTCATACTCAATCGACGCCTGATCTGAGTGCAAGCGCTGCGGCGACCGGCCCGATCACGGCGAGGAATAGCGTGAGCGCACAAAGAATGAGAAACGGCGGCAGAAAAGGGTCCGGGTCGTTGACCGCGCCGTAACTTGCCGAGACGCCGAAGATCAGGACGGGGATGACCAGCGGCAGAACCAGCACCGAAACCAGCAGACCGCCGCGCGGCAACGCCACGGCGACGGCGGCCCCGGCGGCACCGATGAAGGTTATGGCCGGGGTGCCGACGAGAAGCGTCGTGGCCGCGGCGCCAATTCCCACCGCTTCCATGTTCATGAACAGGCCGAGCAGCGGGGCGGCGACGACCAGCGGCAGGACGCCCGCCGTCCAGTGCGCAAGGCATTTGACGAAGACCGTCAGCGCAAGCATGTGGCGGTCGGCGGTGAGCAGAAGCTGATCGAGCGAGCCGTCCTCGCGGTCGGCCTGAAACAGACGGTCGAGTCCCAGCAGCGAGGCAAGCAGCGCGCCGATCCACAGGATGGCCGGGCCGATTCGCCCGAGCAGGTTGAGGTCGGGCCCGATGCCGAAAGGAATGGTGGCAATAACGGCGAGGAAGAATAGAACGCCGGTCAGCGCGCCGCCGCCGGCGCGGATGCCAAGCCTGACATCGCGGAGATAAAGCGCGAGCATCAGGAGGCCACACCGAAAATTCGCGCGATGTGCATCGAATGTGAGCCTGTCGACCCGGCCAAGGATGGCATCAGTGATGCTCCCCCATCTTCAGTTCCGACACATTGTCGAGGCCGAGCGGCAGATGCGTCGCGGCAATGATGATGCCACCATCATCGAGATGGGCGCGCATCAGCGCGATGAATTGCATCTCGGAGGCCTTGTCGAGACCCGAGGTCGGTTCGTCGAGCAGCCAGACCGGGCGATAGCTGACGAGTAGCCTGGCGATCGCAATGCGCCGCTTCTGTCCGGTCGACAAATAACCGAAGGGCAGATGGCCGATCGAGTCGAGCCCGACCATCTCCAGCGCTTCAATGACGGGCAGGTGAGCGGTGCCGAGAAAATCCTGCCAGAAGGCCAGGTTCTCCGCGACGGTCAGCGCCGTCTTCATTCCGTTCTCATGGCCAAGATAGTGACAGGCGGAGGCGACGGAGGGGCAGTCCGCTCCGCCACCCTCAAGGCGAATTGCACCATCGGCCGTTGGCAACAAGCCGGCAACGACGCGAAGCAGCGTCGATTTGCCCGCGCCGTTCGGTCCGGTGACGATCAGCCCTTCGCCTTCCGCCAAGGCGAAGGAAACGCCCGAAAAGATCGTTTCGCCGCCGCGCTTTCCGCCAAGATCATCGGCAACAAGCCGCATCCGCCCCCCAATCATCTAGAATCCGACGCCGACCGGCGCCGCCCGGAAATCTTCTGCTTTCAGCCTGAATCCCGATCGATTCGGCCTGAATCAATTCGAATTCGCAAAGCTGATCGATTCTAGCAGTTTAGAACAGGATGGGGCGGAAAACCTCGGCATAGATTTCGTCACATCGCCTCATATCGGTCTAGAACTATTCCAGAAAAGCCTTTATATGCGAGCCACCACGCCAGCGGTCGGCATGGAAACCTATATAGCGCCGAACCAGCTAACGAGCCGCCTTGAACGGCCGGACGCTTGGGAGCGGACAGCGGAAATGGCCGTACCCGCACCTTTGCGCGTGATTTGCATGCCACAGGAGTCCGTTCCCGCTTAGGCAGAACGACCAGGATGGGATCGCAAATGTCCAAATCACTCGACAGTTTCAAGTGCCGCAGAACACTTCAGGTGGATGGCGCGGATTATGTCTATTACAGCCTGCCGGAAGCTGAGAAGAACGGCCTGACCGGCATCGCGCAACTGCCTTATTCGATGAAGGTGCTGCTGGAGAACCTGCTGCGCAACGAGGACGGCCGCTCGGTGACCAAGGAAAGCATCCAGGCGCTGGCCGGATGGCTGACCGACCGCGGCACGGCGGGCGTCGAGATCGCCTATCGCCCGGCGCGCGTGCTGATGCAGGATTTCACCGGCGTTCCGGCAGTGGTTGATCTGGCGGCGATGCGCGACGCCATGGTGTCGCTCGGCGGCGACCCGCAGAAGATCAATCCGCTGGTGCCGGTCGACCTGGTCATCGACCATTCGGTCATCGTCGATGAGTTCGGCACGCCACTGGCCTTTGCGCGCAATGTCGAGCTTGAGTATCAGCGCAACCAGGAGCGCTACAAGTTCCTGAAGTGGGGCCAGCAGGCGTTCCGCAATTTCCGCGTCGTGCCGCCGGGCACCGGCATCTGCCACCAGGTCAATCTCGAATATCTCGGCCAGGTCGTGTGGACCAGCGTCGATGAAGGCGAAATCACCGCCTATCCGGACACCTGCGTCGGCACCGATTCGCACACCACCATGATCAACGGGCTTGGCGTGCTCGGCTGGGGCGTGGGCGGCATCGAAGCGGAGGCTGCCATGCTCGGTCAGCCGGTTTCCATGCTCCTGCCGGAAGTCATCGGCTTCCGTCTCACCGGCAAGCTCAAGGAAGGCGTCACCGCCACCGACCTGGTGCTGACCGTCACCCAAATGCTGCGCAAGAAGGGTGTCGTCGGCAAGTTCGTCGAGTTCTTCGGACCCGGCCTGTCGAACATGACGCTTGCCGACCGCGCGACCATCGGCAACATGGCGCCCGAGTACGGCGCGACTTGCGGCTTCTTCCCTGTGGACGGGGAAACGGTGCGCTATCTGTCGATGTCGGGCCGTGCCGAGAACCGCATCGACCTGGTCGAGGCCTATTCCAAGGCGCAGGGCATGTGGCGGGACAATGATTCGGCCGATCCGGTGTTCACCGACCTGCTCGAGCTCGATCTTTCGGAAGTCGTGCCGTCGATGGCCGGGCCGAAGCGTCCCGAAGGCCGCATCCCGCTCGAGGGTATCGCCTCAGGCTTCGCCAAGTCGCTGGAGACCGAATACAAGAAAACCGTCGACACGACGAAACGCTACGCGGTCGAAGGCGCCGACTACGATCTCGGCCATGGCGACGTGGTGATCGCGGCAATCACCTCCTGCACCAACACCTCCAATCCAAGCGTGCTGATCGGCGCCGGCCTGTTGGCCCGCAACGCCAATCGGCTCGGGCTCAAGCAGAAGCCGTGGGTCAAGACCTCGCTTGCTCCCGGCAGCCAGGTGGTCGCCGAATATCTGGAGAAGTCGGGTCTGCAGAAGGAACTCGATCAGATCGGCTTCAATCTCGTCGGCTTCGGCTGCACCACCTGCATCGGCAATTCCGGCCCGCTGCCGGCGCCGATCTCCAAGACCATCAACGACAAGGGTCTGATCGGGGCGGCGGTGCTCTCGGGCAACCGCAACTTCGAGGGCCGCGTTTCGCCGGACGTGCAGGCCAACTATCTCGCCTCGCCGCCGCTGGTCGTTGCTCATGCGCTGGCCGGCACGGTGAGGAAAGACCTGACTACCGAGCCGCTCGGCGAGGACCGCGACGGCAACCCGGTGTTCCTCAAGGATATCTGGCCGAGCTCGGCCGAGATCCAGGAGTTCATCGAAAAGAACGTCACCCGCGAGCTCTTCGCCCGCAAATATGCCGACGTCTTCAAGGGCGATGAGAACTGGCAGGCGGTGCAGGCGCCCGAAGGCCAGACCTACACCTGGGACGACGCCTCGACCTATGTGCAGAACCCGCCCTACTTCGTCGGCATGGGCGCGCGGCCGGGCCACGTCGGCAAGATCGAGGGTGCGCGCGTGCTCGGACTGTTCGGCGACAAGATCACCACCGACCACATCTCGCCGGCTGGTTCGATCAAGGCGGCTTCGCCTGCCGGCAAGTACCTTACCGATCACGGCGTCGGTGTTGCCGACTTCAACCAGTACGGCACGCGGCGCGGAAATCACGAGGTGATGATGCGCGGCACCTTCGCCAATATCCGCATCCGCAACCACATGCTGGGCGAAAACGGCCGCGAGGGCGGCTACACCATCCACTATCCAAGCAAGGAGGAGATGCCGATCTACGACGCGGCGATGGAATATCGTCGCGAGGGCGTGCCGCTGGTCATCTTTGCCGGCATCGAATACGGCAACGGTTCGTCGCGTGACTGGGCCGCCAAGGGCACCAACCTGCTTGGCGTGCGCGCCGTCATCGCCCAGTCCTTCGAACGCATCCACCGCTCGAACCTGGTCGGCATGGGTGTCATTCCCTTCGTCTTCGAGGAGAACACGTCGTGGGCTTCGCTCGGGCTGAAGGGCGACGAATTGGTGACCATCGAGGGGCTGGAGACGATCCGTCCGCGTCAGAAGATGCATGCAACGGTGACGTTTGCCGACGGTACGGTGAAGAATGTGCCGATCGTCTGCCGCATCGATACGGTTGACGAGCTCGACTACTTCAAGAATGGCGGCATTCTGCAATATGTGCTGCGCGATCTCGCCGCATAAACCCAGCCGCCGGTGTGCTGCGCCGGCAACTTGAACAGCATCTGGACGCCGCCGGGTCATGCCGGCGGCGTTTTTCATGGCGGCGCATTCGCGCCCAAAGTGATCCGTGTCACCGCAACGTGACTTTCCGTTGATGCCGGGGTCTGGCTATTGTTCCTGCAATAATCACAAGAAGCCCGGTCTTCCCGGCCGGGCCGTGCTGGAATGGCCATGAGTTTTCGATTTGTCTTCTGGATGATGCTGGCGGTGCTGGCATCGCCGGCCGCCTCCGGGGCGGCCGAGACCGGTAAAGCCGCGCGTCCCACTGGCGTTATCGAACTGTTTACCAGCCAGGGATGCAGTTCCTGCCCGCCGGCCGATGCCGTGTTCCAGGAATTCGCCACCAGCCCCGATTACGTGGCGCTCGCCTATCATGTCGATTACTGGGATTATCTCGGCTGGCGCGACACATTGAGTCACGCCGACAATACCGAGCGGCAATATTCCTATATGCGCGCCTTCGGGTCCCGCTCCGTCTATACGCCGCAGGCCGTCATCAACGGGCGTATCCATGTCAACGGCGCCAAGCGGGCCGATGTGATGGACGCGTTCGACGAGTTGAACAATTCCGGCAAGGGCATGGCGGTCGACGTGAAGCTCAGGCAATCGGGCGACAGCCTGATGATCGAAGCCGGCGGTGCACCCAATGCCGTTGGCGAGGCGCATGTCATGCTGGTCTATTTCGGGCCGACCCAGCGCGTGGGCATCGGCAGGGGCGAAAACAAGGGCCGCCAGGTGACGTACTGGAATCCGGTCACCGGCATACAGAGCGCCGGCATGTGGCACGGCGAGGCGGCAAGCTATGAACTGCCCGCCGACAAGATTCCCGACGAAGGCGGATGCGCGGTCCTGCTGCAGGCGGTGGGCAAGGGCGGGCTGCCGGGTTCGATCTTCGGCGCTGCGATCATGCGCTATTCTGAGGCTGAAGGTCAGGAGCAGCAGCAAAAATAAAACCGGCGCGCGCGAAGCAGCACCGGTTCAGGTGACCTTGGGATCGTGGCTCCCGTTTGAGCACGGGCAGCCGAGGTTGGTTCGATCCGACCCAGACCCGTGGGCGGGGGGCTTGGGGTTACAGGCCAGTGCCGGACCGAACCGTCTCAGGCAACACCCGTAAAGTCGGCTGACAATGGGGCGGGAGCTTGGATAAAAGACGGCGGAAATAAGGCAGGCGGTCACCAATGGATACAGTCTGTACAGGTTTGTGACCGGGCGAGGCGCCCCGTATGCCGTTTTCAAGCGGTCGTACTTAGCGGGCTTGCAATTGGAAGGCGAACGCGCGACGCTGTTCGAACGACAGGCCGATATGGAAGGCTGTGGTGAATGACTGATCGCGGAGATTCGACGGAGGGTAGGGAAGAGTCAGCGATATTGATACGTCTCCACGAGGCGCGATCCGACAGGCAGCCCCTGTTCGTCGCCTTCGATCGGCGTGAGCTTGACCAGATCCTGCAACTCTACGGACGCATGGTGGCGGCCAATGAATGGCGCGACTACGCCATCGATCATCTGTCCGACCGGGCCGTCTTCTCGGTATACCGACGGACCAGTGAAACGCCGCTTTTCCAGATCGTGAAGAACCCGAAACTCGCCCGCAAGCAGGGCGCTTTCAGCGTCGTGGCGGCTGGCGGCCTGATCCTCAAGCGCGGTCATGAGCTGGCCCGCGTGCTCGGCGTATTCGACAAGAAGCTGAGATTGGTCGGGGCCTGAGGCTTGCACATCGACTGGAGGCGACGACCCGAAAGGACGGGAGCAGGTTCCGGCGATCTCGCGGCCGATCCCGGCTCCGCGATTGAGGGTGATTTCGGCTGCGATATTTATGCAACACTTTGCTGCACAAACCGGATTTTAACCATATGCGGTTGAAATTTCACCAACATGGCCATGTTTGTTTGTGGATATGGCGAGTTGTCGACGGTCCGACGGAGGTTTGGAATGATCGTTTCGGTTTCGAAGGCGGGTCTGCTGGCCCTGACGCTGGCGGCTCTCGCGGCGAGCGGCTGCCAAAGCTCGCGCATGTCCTCGTTGGACACGCAGCCAGCGCCGCTTCCGCCCGCACCGGCGGGACAGGTAACCAGCGGCCAACTGCCGCCTCCGGCAGCGCCCGGCACAGCCAATGCGGCGCAGTTTCCGACAGCACCGGGCGGCACTCAGGTCGCCGCATTGCCGACACCCGACGCCAATGCGCCGGACCTGACGGCCGGCAGCGTGGCCGGCGTTTGGAACGCATCCGTGGCCGGCCAGAACTGCCGTGTAGCGACCCCTCAGACCAAGTTCGGTCAAGGCTTCCGTGCCGGGCCGCTGCGTTGCCCCGCGCCGATCGACGGCGTCAAATCATGGAATGTCGCCGGCAAGCAGCTCACCCTCTATGATGAGAATGGCGGCACGCTAGCGCGGCTCTACGCCTCGGGAGCCGGGAAATTCGACGGCCAGACCGAAAGCGGCGTGCCGATCTCGCTGTCGCGCTGACCCAGGTAAAGGCCCGGCCCGGCGAATGTCGGGCTTCGAAGCGGAATGGGTAGCGCGGCACGGTTGCCGGCGCGCCCTTTTTTCGTAGGCAGCAGGCAGTTGACTTCCAGAGACATGACCGATGCATCTGCGTGACGGTATCCAGACACGAGCCACCGTCGTGCAGCGCTATCGGCATCTGGCGGAACTCGGCAAGCTTGATCCCGATCCGGCGCAGGAGGAGATCGCGGCGGCGCTGGATCGGCTGATCGACGATATTTGCGCCAAGCGGCTGGCGAAGAAGTCGAGCGCGCTCGGCTGGCTGTTCGCGAAAAACCGCAATGTGCCGGCATTCGTGAAGGGCCTCTACATCCATGGCGATGTCGGGCGCGGCAAGTCCATGCTGATGGACATGTTCTTCGAGCTGGTGCCGGTGCGGCACAAGCGCCGCATCCATTTCAACGATTTCATGGCCGATGTGCAGGACCGCATCCAGAAGCATCGCCATGCCCGCAAGAACGGCGCGGTAAAGGAGGACGATCCCATTCCTCCGGTGGCGGCGGCGCTGGCGGAGGAGGCCTGGGTCCTGTGCTTCGACGAGTTTACCGTCACCGACATTGCCGACGCGATGATCCTGTCGCGGCTGTTTTCGGCGCTGTTTGCGCGCGGCGTCGTGCTAGTGGCGACTTCCAACGTGAATCCCGACGATCTCTATCGCGACGGGCTCAATCGCGGATTGTTCCTGCCATTCGTTTCACTTCTGAAACAGCATGTCGACGTGCTCGATCTCGATATCGACAAGGACTACCGCCTCGAAAAGCTCGATAGGCTGCCGGTCTATGTCACCCCACTCGGCGAATCGGCCGAGCGGCAGATGGACACCGCATGGAAGGCGATGACGCATGGCAAGGCAGCCTTGCCAACGACGCTCACCGTCAAGGGGAGGCAGATCGCAGTGCCGATCGCGGCGGGCGAGGTGGCGCGCTTCAGCTTCGCCGACCTCTGCGAAAAACCGCTCGGCGCCCGCGACTACCTGGCGATCGCGGCACGGTTCTCGACGATCTTTCTCGATCGGGTTCCGGTGCTGGCCGAGGGCAAGCGCAACGAAGCCAAGCGCTTCATACTGCTGATCGACACGCTATACGACCAGCGCACGCGTCTGGTTGTGAGTGCCGAGGCCGAGCCGCAGGCGCTCTACCGGAGCAAGCGGGGCACCGAAGGCTTCGAATTCGATCGCACGGTGTCGAGGCTGATCGAAATGCAGAGTCAGGACTGGCGCGATAGCTGGGCGAAACGCCACACCGCGGCGCCGGCATCCCTCGCCAGGTAAAAACCTTTCCCGTGATTGAACACTTGGCGAAAAATTTTGACGTTTACGTAATTCCATTTTGTTCTAAACGATTGAAATGTTTGACGTCCAAATAATCGGTTGAATTTTGCGGGCGGCAGGGCTATTCCAGCTTCCGAGCTTTTCTGGCCGCATACTCCGCTTGATCTGGCACAAATGTCCCTCCGGCACCGCGAAGTCCGGACACAGACAAAGGAAAAATCCCCAAATGGCACGCAACAAGATAGCCCTCATCGGTTCCGGCATGATCGGCGGTACGCTGGCGCATATGATCGGTCTCAAGGAGCTCGGCGACGTCGTTCTGTTCGACATCGCGGAGGGTATCCCGCAGGGCAAGGGCCTCGACATCGCCCAGTCATCTCCGGTCGACGGCTTCGATGCGCGCTACAGCGGCGCCAATGACTATGCCGGTATAGAGGGCGCCGATGTCTGTATCGTGACGGCCGGCGTGCCGCGCAAGCCGGGCATGAGCCGCGATGACCTGCTCGGCATCAACCTGAAGGTGATGGAGCAGGTCGGCGCCGGCATCCGCAAATATGCGCCGGACGCTTTTGTCATCTGCATCACCAATCCGCTCGATGCCATGGTCTGGGCGCTGCAGAAGTTTTCAGGCCTGCCCAAGACCCATGTCGTGGGCATGGCCGGCGTGCTCGATTCGGCCCGCTTCCGTTATTTCCTGGCGGAGGAGTTCAAGGTGTCGGTCGAGGACGTGACGGCCTTCGTGCTCGGCGGCCATGGCGATTCGATGGTGCCGCTGACGCGCTATTCGACGGTGGCCGGCATTCCGCTGCCGGACCTGGTCAAGATGGGCTGGACCTCGAAGGACAAGCTGGAACAGATCGTGCAGCGCACCCGCGACGGCGGTGCGGAGATTGTCGGTCTGCTCAAGTCCGGCTCCGCCTACTACGCGCCGGCGGCCTCCGCCATCCAGATGGCCGAGGCCTATCTGAAGGACAAGAAGCGCGTCCTGCCGGCCGCTGCTCATCTATCCGGTCAATACGGCGTCAAGGACATGTATGTCGGCGTGCCGGTGGTGATTGGCGCCGGCGGCGTCGAGCGCGTCATCGAGATCGATCTCAACGGCGCCGAGCAGAAGATGTTCGACAAGTCGGTCGGCGCCGTGGCCGGTCTTTGCGAGGCTTGCGTCAAGATCGCCCCCAATCTCGGCAACAAGTGAGCGCCGGCGATGAACATCCATGAATATCAAGGCAAGCAGCTGCTGAAAGGCTTCGGTGCGCCGGTGGCCGAAGGTGTTGCGATCTTCAGCGCCGCCGAGGCCGAGGCAGCGGCGAAGAAGCTGCCCGGGCCGCTTTATGTGGTGAAGAGCCAGATCCATGCGGGCGGCCGCGGCAAGGGCAAGTTCAAGGAGCTTTCGCCGGACGCCAAGGGCGGCGTGCGGCTGGCGAAGTCCGTCGAGGAGGTCGTCGCCAACGCCAGGGAGATGCTCGGCAACACGCTGGTGACCAAGCAGACCGGGCCGTCCGGCAAGCAGGTCAACCGCCTCTATATCGAGGACGGCGCCGATATCGACCGCGAACTCTACCTCTCGATCCTCGTCGACCGCACCGTCGGCCGCGTCGCCTTCGTAGTTTCCACAGAAGGCGGCATGGACATCGAGGCGGTGGCGCATGACACGCCTGAAAAGATCATCACGCTGGCCATCGATCCCGAGAAGGGCGTAACTGCCGCCGACGTCAAGAAGCTGAACGGCGCGTTGAAGCTCGGCGGCGAGGCAGCCAAGGACGGGGAGAAGCTGTTTCCCCTCCTCTACAGGGCCTTCATCGAGAAGGATATGAGCCTTCTGGAAGTCAATCCGCTGATCGTCATGAAGAACGGCCGGCTGCGCGTGCTCGACGCCAAGGTGTCGTTCGATAACAACGCGCTGTTCCGGCACCCGGACATAGCGGAATTGCGCGACACGACGGAAGAGGACGAGAAGGAGATCGAGGCGTCGAAATACGACCTCGCCTATGTCGCTCTCGACGGCAATATCGGCTGCATGGTGAACGGTGCCGGCCTTGCCATGGCTACCATGGACATCATCAAACTCTACGGCGCGGAGCCGGCGAACTTCCTCGATGTCGGCGGCGGCGCGTCCAAGGAGAAAGTCACGGCCGCCTTCAAGATCATCACCGCCGATCCGAATGTGAAGGGCATCCTCGTCAACATCTTCGGCGGCATCATGCGCTGCGATGTCATTGCCGAGGGCGTGATTGCCGCGGTCAAGGAGGTAGGACTGAAGGTTCCGCTGGTGGTGCGCCTTGAAGGGACCAATGCCGAACTCGGCAAGAAGATCATCAACGAAAGCGGCCTCAACACCGTGTCGGCCGACGATCTCGACGATGCGGCGCAGAAGATCGTTTCGGCGGTGAAGGGAAACTGAGCGGATGTCCATTCTGATCGACAGGAACACCAAGGTTCTCGTTCAGGGCCTGACCGGCAAGACCGGTACCTTCCACACCGAGCAGGCGCTGGCCTATCACGGCACCAAGATGGTGGGCGGCATCCACCCGAAAAAGGGCGGCGAGACCTGGGGCTCGATCGAGAGCGGCGCGCAGTTGCCGATCTTCGCCAGCGTGGCCGAAGGCAAGGAGAAGACCGACGCCAATGCATCGGTGGTCTATGTGCCGCCGGCAGGCGCCGCCGAAGCCATCATCGAAGCGATCGACGCCGAAATCCCGCTGATCGTCTGCATCACGGAAGGCATTCCGGTCGCCGACATGATCAAGGTCAAGGCACGGCTCGATCGCTCGAAGTCGCGGCTGATCGGGCCGAACTGCCCGGGCGTCGTCACGCCGGACGAGTGCAAGATCGGCATCATGCCCGGCAACATCTTCCGCAAGGGCTCGGTCGGCGTCGTTTCACGCTCCGGCACGCTTACCTATGAAGCGGTGTTCCAAACCACCAATGCCGGGCTCGGCCAGTCGACGGCCGTCGGCATCGGCGGCGATCCGGTGAAGGGAACGGAATTCATCGACGTGCTGGAAATGTTCCTGGCCGACGACGAGACCAAGTCGATCATCATGATCGGCGAGATCGGCGGCTCGGCCGAGGAAGACGCCGCCCAGTTCATCATCGACGAGGCCAAACGCGGTCGCCGCAAGCCGATGGCCGGCTTCATCGCCGGTCGTACCGCGCCTGCCGGCCGCACCATGGGCCATGCCGGCGCGGTGATTTCCGGAGGCAAGGGCGGCGCCGAAGACAAGATTTCAGCAATGGAAGCGGCGGGCATCCGCGTGTCGCCCTCGCCGGCAAGGCTAGGCACGACGCTTGTCGAAGCAATCAAGGGTTGAGCTCGAAATGTGCCGGGTCGTCATCTGTTCGGCACATTCAACAGGAACAGGAATGGTCAACCGTCCGCTTGCGGAGGGACCGTAAACAACAGGAGACGGAGCCAGAGGCTCCGGTGACGAGATGGCGCGACAGGATCAGGCCAACGACCAATTTTCCCTCACGTCATTCCTCTATGGCGGCAATGCCGACTATATCGAGGCGCTACATGCCGCCTATCAGGAAAACCCTTCTTCCGTCGATCCGCAGTGGCGGGACTTCTTCGCGTCGCTGAAGGACGACGCCGGCGACGTCGCACGCAACGCCAGGGGCGCCTCATGGGCGAGGCCGAGCTGGCCGCTCCGGGCCAATGGCGAGCTGGTGTCGGCGCTCGACGGAAATTGGGGCTTCGTCGAAAAGCACATCGAAAAGAAGGTGAAGGACAAGGCAGCCGCCAAGGGCGCAGTGCTTTCCGATACCGACGTGCTGCAAGCGACGCGGGATTCGGTGCGGGCCATCATGATGATCCGCGCCTACCGCATGCGCGGTCACCTGCACGCCAATCTCGATCCGCTCGGCCTTGCCAAGCCGCTTGAGGATTATAACGAGCTGTCGCCGGAAGCCTATGGCTTCAAGGAGGAGGACTACGACCGGCCGATCTTCATCGACCATGTGCTGGGGCTGGAATACGCCACCATCCGCAACATGCTCGACATTCTCAAGCGCACCTATTGCTCGACGCTCGGCGTCGAGTTCATGCATATTTCCGACCCCGAGGAAAAGGCGTGGATCCAGGCGCGCATCGAGGGGCCGGACAAGGGCATCGCCTTCACCGCCGAAGGCAAGCTGGCGATCCTGCAGAAGCTGATCGAGGCGGAAGGCTTCGAACAGTTCATCGACGTCAAATACAAGGGCACCAAGCGCTTCGGGCTTGACGGCGGCGAATCGCTGATCCCGGCGCTGGAGCAGATCGTCAAGCGCGGCGGCTCGCTCGGCCTGAAGGAGATCGTGCTCGGCATGGCCCATCGCGGCCGCCTGAATGTGCTCTCCCAGGTGATGGCAAAGCCCCACCGCGCCATCTTCCACGAGTTCAAGGGCGGCTCTTATGCTCCCGACGACGTCGAAGGCTCGGGCGACGTGAAGTACCATCTCGGCGCCTCCTCGGATCGCGAGTTCGACGGCAACAAGGTGCACCTGTCGCTGACGGCCAATCCCTCTCATCTGGAAATCGTCGATCCCGTCGTCATGGGCAAGGCGCGCGCCAAGCAGGACCAGCTTTATGGCCGCACGCCGCGTGACGAGATCGTGCCGCTGGAGGAGCGTTCCAAGGTGCTGCCGCTGCTGCTGCACGGCGACGCGGCCTTTGCCGGCCAGGGCGTGATCGCCGAAATCCTCGGCCTGTCGGGTCTGCGCGGCCACCGCGTTGCCGGTACGCTGCACTTCATCATCAACAACCAGATCGGCTTCACCACCAATCCGCGCTTCTCGCGCTCCTCGCCCTATCCGTCGGATGTCGCCAAGATGATCGAGGCGCCCATCTTCCACGTCAATGGCGACGATCCTGAAGCCGTGGTCTATGCCGCCAAGGTGGCGACGGAATTCCGGATGAAGTTCCACAAGCCGGTGGTGGTCGACATGTTCTGCTACCGCCGCTTCGGCCACAATGAGGGCGATGAGCCGGCCTTCACCCAGCCGATCATGTATCGCAACATCCGTGCGCATAAGACCGCGGTGCAGATCTACGCCGACAAGCTGGTGGCGGAGGGTCATGTCACCCAGGACGACATCGACAAGATGAAAGCCGACTGGCGCGCGCATCTGGAATCGGAATGGGAGATCGGCCAGCACTACAAGCCCAACAAGGCCGACTGGCTGGATGGCGCGTGGTCGGGCCTGCGCATAGCCGACAATCAGGACGAGCAGCGGCGCGGCAAGACCGCCATGCCGGTCAAGACGCTGAAGGAGATGGGCAAGAAGCTGACCGAGGTGCCGCAGGACTTCGAGGCACACAAGACCATCAGCCGCTTCATGGAGACGCGGCGCAAGATGATCGATTCGGGCGAGGGCATCGACTGGTCGACGGCCGAGGCGCTCGCCTTCGGCTCGATCCTGCTCGATGGCAATCCGGTTCGTCTCTCCGGGCAGGACTCCGAACGCGGCACCTTTTCGCAGCGTCATTCGGTGCTCTACGACCAGCGCGACGAGAGCCGCTACATTCCGCTGAACAATCTCAGTGCGGCCCAGGCGCCGTTCGAGGTCATCAACTCGATGCTGTCGGAAGAAGCCGTGCTTGGCTTCGAGTATGGCTATTCGCTGGCCGACCCGAAGGCGCTGACGCTGTGGGAGGCGCAGTTCGGCGACTTCGCCAATGGCGCGCAGGTGGTGTTCGACCAGTTCATCTCCAGCGGAGAGCGCAAATGGCTCAGAATGTCCGGGCTGGTGTGCCTGTTGCCGCATGGCTATGAGGGGCAGGGGCCGGAGCACTCTTCCGCAAGGCTCGAGCGTTTCCTGCAGCTTTGCGCCGAAGACAATATGCAGGTCGCCTATTGCTCGACGCCGGCCAACTACTTCCACATATTGCGCCGCCAGCTGAAGCGCGATTTCCGCAAGCCGCTGATACTGATGACGCCGAAATCGCTTCTGCGCCACAAGCGGGCGGTGTCGACGCTGGCGGAACTTTCCGGCGAAAGCTCGTTCCACCGCCTGCTGTGGGACGATGCCCAGTATCCCGGCAAGGACAGCGTCAAGCTCACCCGGGATTCGAAGATAAGGCGTGTCGTGCTGTGTTCGGGCAAGGTCTATTACGACCTCTACGAGGAGCGTGAGAAGCGCGGCGTCAACGACATCTATCTGCTGCGCGTCGAACAGCTTTATCCGTTCCCGGCCAAGGCGCTGATTACCGAGCTGTCGCGCTTCCGCAACGCGGAGATGGTGTGGTGCCAGGAAGAGCCCAAGAATATGGGTGCCTGGGCCTTCATCGATCCCTATCTGGAGTGGGTGCTTGCCCATATCGACGCCAAGCATCAGCGCGTACGCTATACCGGAAGACCGGCGGCGGCTTCGCCGGCCACCGGGCTGATGTCCAAGCATCTGGCGCAGCTCCAGGCTTTCCTCGACGACGCGCTCGGCGAATAATCCTCAGATCAGAAACGGACAGGCAAAGAAATGGCTACCGAAATCCGCGTCCCGACCCTCGGCGAATCCGTCAGCGAGGCGACCATCGGCAAGTGGTTCAAGAATGTGGGCGACGCCATCGCCGCCGATGAGCCCGTTCTCGAGCTGGAAACCGACAAGGTGACGATCGAGGTTCCCGCTCCCGCGTCCGGAACTCTGTCTGAAATCACCGCGCAAAACGGCGAGACCGTGGGCGTCGGTGCGCTTCTCGGCGCCATATCGGAAGGCGGGGTAAAGCCCGCGCCCGCCAAGGCGGAGGCGGCAAAGCCCGAGGCTGCGAAAAGCGATGCGGTTGCGCAGGCCGCCGGTACCGCCGGCGCTTCGACCACCAAGGAAGCGGCTGAAAGGACTGCGCGGATTGCCGGCGACGGGCCGATTGAGGAACGCAACATGCCCCCGGCTCCGGCCGCTGCGAAATTGCTCGCCGAAAGCAACGTTTCCGTTGACCAGGTCCGCGGCAGCGGCAAGCGCGGACAAGTGCTGAAGGGCGACGTTCTCGAAGCGCTCTCCAAGGGGTTTGCCGCGCCGGCCGCGACCGCGACCGCTCCGGCTCCTGTGGCGGCGCGCGCGCCGTCGACCGCCGACGATCAGGCGCGGGAGGAGCGGGTGCGCATGACCAGGCTGCGCCAGACCATCGCGCGCCGCCTCAAGGAAGCACAGTCGACGGCGGCTATGCTGACCACCTTCAACGAGGTCGATATGAGCGCGGTGATGGCGCTGCGCACCAAGTACAAGGAGGTCTTTGAAAAGAAGCACGGCGTGAAGCTCGGCTTCATGGGCTTCTTCACCAAGGCGGTGACCCACGCGCTGAAGGAAATCCCGTCAGTCAATGCCGAGATCGATGACAGCGACATCATCTACAAGAACTATGCCCATATCGGCGTGGCGGTCGGAACCGACAAGGGGCTCGTCGTGCCGGTTGTGCGTGATGCCGATCAGATGTCCATCGCCGAGATCGAGAAGGAGATCGGCCGGCTTGGCCTGGCGGCGCGCGATGGCAAGCTTTCGGTTGCCGACATGCAGGGCGGCACCTTCACCATCTCCAATGGCGGCGTCTATGGCTCGCTGATGTCGACGCCGATCCTCAACGCTCCGCAATCGGGCATCCTTGGCATGCACAAGATCCAGGAGCGGCCGGTGGTGGTCGGCGGGCAGATCGTCATCCGGCCGATGATGTATCTGGCGCTCAGCTACGATCACCGCATCGTCGACGGCAAGGAAGCCGTCACCTTCCTGGTGCGGGTCAAGGAAAGCCTGGAAGATCCGGAAAGGCTGGTGCTGGACCTTTAGGGCATCGGACCGAAAAAAAGTGGAGCCGGTTTTCGGATTGTTCCGATGCTCAGTTAAAGCGTTAGAGCGTCCCTTGTGCGTCCGATTGGCCGCACGGCGCTCCAAGGTCATGCGCAATGGCGTCGCGGCACTGTCGGCCGGGTTGCTTGTCGCCTCACCGGCCCATGCCGCCTGCCCGATGGAACTTTCGGTCTATGGAGACCGCGATAAGGCGGCCGAGATCGACTTCATGCCGCGCGGCGAGGCGGCGGCGGTGACCAACCGGTTCCGCATGGTGCTCGGCGAGGCGATGGTTCTCGACGGCATCGTCATGTGGAGCGAGGATGTCGCGCGGCCCAACGGCATGCTCACCCATAAATGCCCGGAAGGCGATGTGACCGGCGATGAGATCGCGGCCTGCACCGTCTGGGAAGGGGTCATCTACACAAGCGACAAGGCCGGCAATATCGGACTGTTGCCGGCCGATGGAAGCGCCGCGCCGGAAAAGCTGATTTTTCCCGATCTCGCCTATTCGCTACACCATTCGGCGGTCTTTGGCGAGGCTGGCTTCTCGAAACTGCCGTGGGATGTTTTTCAATTGCAGGGTTGCCAAGAATAGAGCCTGCACGCATGACGGGATGCGTCCAAGGGTTCATAATTCAACAGGCGGCCGGACTGGGAACGCATGCAAAAGGATTTGAGAAATGGCTTATGACGTCGTGGTGATCGGATCGGGACCGGGCGGTTATGTGTGCGCCATCAAGGCAGCGCAGCTCGGGCTGAAGACCGCGGTGATCGAGAAGAACGAAACCTTTGGCGGCACCTGCCTCAATATCGGCTGCATTCCTTCCAAGGCCCTGCTGCACGCTTCGGAGGTCTTTGCCGAAGCCGCCCACTCCTTCGACGCGCTCGGCGTCGAGATCGGGCAGCCGAAGCTCAATCTCAAGAAGATGATGGCGCACAAGGACGCGACGGTGACGGCCAATGTCAACGGCGTCTCCTTCCTGTTCAAGAAGAACAAGATCGACAGTTTCCATGGGCTTGGCAAGGTGCTGGCGGCCGGCAAGGTCTCGGTTACCGGCGCGGACGGCAAGGAACAGGTGATCGAGACGAAAAACATCGTCATCGCCACCGGGTCCGATGTTGCCGGCATTCCCGGCGTCAAGGTCGACATCGACGAGAAGGTGATCGTTTCATCGACCGGGGCGCTCGAACTGGCCAAAGTGCCGGCGCATCTGGTGGTCGTCGGCGGCGGCGTCATCGGACTCGAACTCGGCTCGGTCTGGGCGCGGCTTGGCGCGAAGGTCACCGTGGTCGAATATCTCGACATGATCCTCGGAGGCATGGATGGCGAGGTGGCCAGGCAGTTCCAGCGAATGCTGGCCAAGCAGGGCTTCGATTTCAAGCTCGGCTCGAAAGTCACTAATGTCGCCAAGTCGAAGAAGGGAGCGACGGTAACCTTCGAGCCGGTCAATTCTGCCAAAGGGGGCGGCGATGCCGAGACGATCGAGGCCGATGTGGTGCTGGTCGCCACCGGCCGCAGCCCCTACACGGACGGGCTCGGCCTTGCCGAAGCCGGCGTGGCGCTCGACGAGCGCGGGCGCGTGAAGACCGACGGCCATCTCAGGACCAATGTCGCCGGCATCTATGCGATCGGCGACGTGATCGCCGGGCCGATGCTCGCGCACAAGGCCGAGGATGAGGGCGTCGCTGTCGCCGAGATCATCGCGGGGCAGGCCGGGCATGTGAACTACGACGTCATTCCTGGCGTCGTCTACACCAGCCCCGAAGTCGCCTCGGTCGGCAAGACCGAGGAGGAACTGAAGAAGGCCGGGATTGCCTACAAGGCCGGCAAATTTCCCTTCACCGCCAATGGCCGCGCCCGCGCCATGCTGCACACCGACGGCTTCGTGAAAATCCTGGCCGACAAGACAAGCGACCGTGTGCTCGGCGTCCACATTGTCGGCTTCGGAGCCGGCGAGATGATCCACGAGGCGGCCGTGCTGATGGAATTTGGCGGTTCCGCCGAGGACCTCGCTCGCACCTGCCATGCTCATCCGACGATGTCGGAAGCAGTCAAGGAGGCGGCGTTGGCCACCTTCTTCAAGCCGATTCATATGTGAATCAGTCGAACCCGTGAAAGCAAACGGCCCGCTCTGAAGCGGGCCATTCGTGTCTTAAGTCAGCCTGCCGCCTTATTGCGCGGGAGCGGGCTCGGCCGGCGCCGGCGCAGGTTCGGCTGGCGCTGTGGATTCGGGTGCCGGCGTCGCAGGTGTCTCAGGCGCGGGGGCAGGTGCCGTGGCGTCCGGAGTAGCCGGCGCGGTCGTATCAGGCGCTGGCGTCGTTGTTTCCGGTGCTGCCGGTGCGGTGGCATCCGGCGCGGGAGTTGCCGGCTCAGTGGTGGTCGCGGGCTCGTCGGTCGGAGCCGGGGTATCGGGCGTGCCGGGCACGAAGATGAAATAAGCGATTACAGCGAGCACCAGGACAACGGCTGCGATCAGCAAGCTGCTTCCACCGCTCGAACGCACGACCGGGCGGTCGTCCAACGATCGCGGGCGCGGGTTGGCCGCCGGATCGTTGCGTGGATCGGCAGGGTCTGCGCCAAGAGGCGCCGTATTGCGGGGTTCGTTGAGGCGCGGATCAGGGCTGGCCATCATGCTTCTCCGTCAGTTGCAATGTTCCCCAAACGCATCAGATGCGATTAGGTTTCATTTGCGGGTCTTTGCGCGCTCGCAGGCGCAGCCGCCCCGCGCGATCTAATCAACGGAAGTCGCCGTGAAGCCCTGCCTGCGCAGCAGCTCGATCAACCCTTTGGGGCCCGGAAGATGCATGGCTCCGACCGCGATGAAGGCGTTGCCGCGCGCCAGGATGGGCTCGGCGCGATCCGCCATCACCTTGTTGCGCGCTGTGATCATCGCCTCCTCAAAAGCCGCATAGCCGGCCTCGTCATCGTCGTCATCGGGCAGCACGGCGCGAAACAGCGGCCAGAACATGCCGGTGTCGCCGTTTTTATAGAGCACGATCATTGTTTCGGTGATGTCGTCTATCCTGTCGCCGAGCTTCAGCGTCTGGACAAGTCCCTTCATGTGGAAGTCGATCGGCAACGAGGCCATGGCCCGCAACTGATCGGCGACGGTTTCGAGGCCTTCGAGCTTCTTGCCGGCCGCCTGGGCATCTTCAGCCAGCTTGATGTCGAGTATCGGCGCGCCGGACGCCTTGCGCGCCAGTTCGCAAGCCGGCAGCGTCACCATGGCCGCCAGCATCCATGGCTTCATCTTCGACACGCTCTCGGGCGGAATGCCTCTCGCCTGAAGCGCGTCGGCGACGATGGCGGCATCCTGCGGCGATAGCCGCGACATCAACGTGGTGCCGTCGGTGAACATGGTCAGGTCCGGCTCGCGCATCAGCCCGGCCATCATCTTCGCGGGGTCGAGGATTTCCGTCGTTTCGATGACAACCGTAGCGGCCGCATCGAAGGCCTGCTCGGCGGCGGGCGTCAGCGAGACGACGCGCGGATCGGTCATATGCATGGTGCCGAACAGGAAAGACGGCTCATGGCCGGGCTTGTCTATCCGCCACAGCAGGCCTTTGCCGTTGAGCGTGGCGGCAGCCTCGGCCCCGATCCTTGCGGCGAGCCCCGGATCGCGTTTTTCAAGGGCCGCCAGCATGTCCGTGCCGGTGCAGGCGGGCACGTCCTCGGCCTGTGCCCGCCCCATGGCGACCAGGCTGATGACCAGGAAGGAAAGCAGGAACAGCATGTGGAGCGCGACGACCAGCACCAGTGCTGGCAGCGCGGCGCGGTCGACGATGGCAAGGGCGCGTTTCATGACCAAATTTTCTAGGCGCAAATCAAGGCAAAACGGTTAATCCCGAGGTGAAAATTGTCAGTCCGGATCAGGCCCGAGGGTGAGCGGCCTCATAGATGTCGAGCAGTCGGGCGGTATCGACCCCGGTATAGATCTGGGTCGTCGACAGACTGGCGTGACCGAGCAGTTCCTGGATGGTGCGCAGGTCGCCGCCGCGTCCGAGCAGATGGGTGGCGAAGGAATGACGCAACGCATGCGGCGTTGCCGTATCCGGCAGGTTGAGCGCCGAGCGCAGCCGTCGCATCTCGCGCTGGACGATGGCCGGATTGAGCGGCCCGCCGCGGGCGCCGCGAAACAGCGGAGCCTGTGAGTCGATTGTGTATGGGCAGAGCCTTCGGTACTCCGCAACCGCCTGCAGCGTCACCGGCAAAACCGGCACCAGCCGCGTCTTGCCGCCCTTGCCGGTGACGCGCAGGACCGTGTCGGCGGGGCCTGCGAGATCGGCGCCTGTAAGGCCCAGCGCCTCCGAAATGCGCAGGCCAGAGCCGTAGAGCAGGATGAGCACCGCCACGTTGCGCGCCGCGATCCACGGCTCTTCGGCAAGCTGCTCCTCGTTCGAGACGACACGCAGCGCATCACTTGCAGTCAGGGGTTTAGGCAGGGATTTCGGCTGGCGCGGCGCGCGCAATGCCGCCGCCCCCGCCGCATTGGCGAGACCACGACGTTCTAGAAAGCCTAGGAAAGAGCGGACGCCGGCCAAACTCCGGCCAAGCGTGCGGGCGCCCGCACCATTTGCGCGGCGGAAGGCGAGAAAGGCGCGCAGATCGGCCGGGCGAAGCGTTTTGACATCGGTGATGCCGGCTGGTCCGCCAAGATGCCCGGTCAGGAACTGGAAGAACTGCCGCGTGTCACGTTCATAGGCTTCGACGCTGAGCGGCGAAAGCCGGCGTTCCGTCGCCAGCATCTTCAGCCAGGCTTCGCGCGCCGACTGAAGGTCGGGTCTGACGGAAATGAGGAATTCCTGCATGTGGCGGTCTCGAGTTTCGCCCGATGTTGCCCCATCGGCGTTAGCAAGCGGTGAAGGCGGCGGCGATTGAAATGGCGGCAAGCTAGCGATAGAGACGCAAGGCGAAGGAACACCAATGTCAAAGCTTGAAAATCCGATCCAGATGGCCGTGATCGGCGCCGCCCACGGCATACGGGGCGAGTTGCGCGTCAAGACCTTTACGGGCGATCCGTTGGCGCTTGGCGACTATGGCCCGCTATTTTCCCGCGATGGGCGGGCCTTCGAGGTTGTCGACATCCGACCCGCGAACACGGTGGTCGTCGTGCGCTTCAAGGGGGTGGACGACCGCAACGCGGCCGAGGCACTGAGCGGCACGGAGCTTTTCATCGCCCGTTCGGCGCTGCCGGACGATGGCGACGAGGACGACTATTATCAGGCCGACCTGATCGGCCTCCAGGTGCGCGACGAGATCGGCGGCGTGCTTGGCAAGGTGACCGCAGTGCAGAATTTCGGCGGCGGCGACATACTGGAAATCACCCATGCCGGGCGGAAAGGCGTTCTGATCCCGTTCACCCGGGCGGCGGTGCCGGAGGTCGATGTAGCCGGGGGGTTCGTGCGGATCGACGCGGTTGCCGCCGGGCTGGTCGAGGATGAAGAGGACGAAGGCGGTAGGGGAGGCAGCCGGTGAGCGGCTTTCGCGCCAGCGTGCTGACGCTCTATCCGGAAATGTTTCCCGGCGCACTCGGCCTGTCGCTGGCCGGTCGGGCGCTGGAGGCGGGCGTCTGGTCGCTGGAAGCGGTGCAGATACGCGACTTCGCCACCGATCGGCATCGGACGGTGGATGATACGCCGGCCGGTGGCGGCGCCGGCATGGTGATGCGCGCCGATATTCTGGCGAAAGCCATAGACCATGCGGCACCCGCAGGCGATCCGCGCCCGCGACTGCTGATGAGCCCGCGCGGCAGGCCATTGACGCAGGCGCGCGTGCGCGAACTCGCAGCCGGTCCTGGCGCCGTCATCGTCTGCGGGCGGTTCGAGGGCGTCGACCAGCGGGTGATCGAAGCGCGCGGTCTTGAGGAAGTGTCGATCGGCGACTTCATCCTTTCCGGCGGCGAGCCGGCGGCGCTGGTGCTGCTCGATGCGGTGGTGCGGCTGCTACCGGGCGTCATGGGCAACGAAGCCTCGGGCGAGGAGGAAAGCTTCGAGAACGGACTTCTCGAGCATCCGCATTACACCAGGCCGCAGGAATTCGAGGGCAGGGCCATACCCGAGGTCCTGACTTCGGGAAACCACAAGAAGATCGCGGCCTGGCGGCGCGAGCAGGCCGAGGAATTGACGCGGGAGAGGCGACCGGACCTGCGCCGCGGTCCGGAAAAGGCGGCCGGCGCCAAAAAGGACGCGCACAGGACGTGACAATCGGCGCAGAACCGTGTATGTGCGCGCTCGCAACCGGCAGAACAATCTTCCGGACCCGTCAATGAAAGACGTGAATTCGCCCCTGCCCTGGTTCTCGATGAGAAGCAAGGCATAGCCAAGCGGTCATCGAACTGCGAAGCAAGCGCGGGCGCTCTGGCTGTCGAGAAGCAAGAAGAGGTCATTGCGATGGATATCATCCGTCAGATCGAGGCCGAACAGGCCGCCAAGATCGAAGCGAAGCGCAAGCTTCCAGAATTTCAGCCGGGCGACACGGTCCGCGTCCTGGTGCGCGTCACCGAAGGTTCGCGCACGCGCGTTCAGGCCTATGAAGGCGTAGTCATCGCCCGTTCGGGTTCCGGCTTCCAGGAGAATTTCACTGTCCGCAAGATCTCCTACGGCGAAGGCGTGGAGCGCGTGTTTCCGGTTTTCTCGCCGATGGTCGAGGGTGTCGAGATCGTTCGCCGCGGCAAGGTGCGTCGTGCCAAGCTCTATTACCTGCGCGATCGTCGCGGCAAGTCGGCGCGTATTTCGGAAAACACCGGCGTGCGTGCCCGCAAGCTCAATGATGCGGAGCGCGACGCGATGAACGCCGAGAAGGCGCGCATCGAGGCTGAGCGCGTCGCCGCTGCCGAAGCGCTGGCTGCGGAAAAGGCCGCCCAGGACGCAGCCGAAAAGGCCGCAGCCGCCGAGACCGAGCAGGCCGCCGAATAGGCGTCGCAGTAACGATCTTTGAAGAAGGCGGCTTCGGCCGCCTTTTTTATTGCGTCGGTATCGCTTCAATTTTCAGGCACCCGGCCTCGGGAACCGCCGTCACCGCCGCGCGTTAGATCGCCGTGCGTCGGTTCCGGCGCAGATTTCACTTTCGGTCCGATGCTCCAGCGACCGAGCGTTTCAGAGGGGTCGATGGAACAGCTTATCGAGGAATTCGGTCATCCGACATGGACACCGTTTCCGGTGATTGCTGCGCGCCTGCTGCTTGCCGCGATCTTCGGCGCCATCATCGGTTTCGAGCGGGAATGGCGCAATCGGCCGGCCGGCTTGAGGACTCACATTCTGGTGTGCCTGGCGGCCGCGACCTTCGGCATATTGACGATCGAGATCGTCCACGCGCCGATGTTCAGGCTTGAGGGCGCCCGCTTCGATCCAATAAGGGCGGTCGAAGCGGTGACTGCCGGGGTTGCCTTCCTCGCGGCAGGAACGATCCTGTTTTCACGTGGCCAGGTACAGGGGCTGACGACCGGCGCGGGCATGTGGCTTGCCGGGGCCATCGGCGTTGCCTGCGGGTTTGGTCTCTGGCAAATCGCGGGCTTCGCGACGATCGTCGGCCTGATCGTACTTGGTGCGTTGCAGAGCCTCGAGCCGAGGCCGGATGCCGATCGCGAGCGGCGTGAAGCCGAAGTGCCCAAGCCGCGGGATAGCAAAAAGGCAGCTCCGCGGTAACAAGCGGCCGATTGCCGAAATCCCAAAACGTTGGTATCTAACGCGGCATGGAAGAGCTCTTTGGCGATCCGGCCTATAAAGGCTTCGTGCTGCAGGACCATAAGCGCCTGCCCGGCCGGTTCTTTGCCCGCATTTCCGGCGCGCGCAGCTGCCGACTTAGCTGAGCCGACTTTCCGGCCTCGGTCGCGAGGCCTGTGGCGGAATGCCCGCTCTCTTTTAGATTTTGATTCATCGACGGATGTCAGACCATGAACGCACCGCGTACCCTCTACGACAAGATTTTCGACGATCACGTCGTCGACCGCCAGGAAGACGGCACCTGCCTGCTCTATATCGACCGTCATCTCGTCCACGAGGTGACAAGCCCGCAGGCTTTCGAGGGTCTTCGCATGGCGGGGCGTAAGGTGCGCCATCCGGAGAAGACGCTTGCCGTGGTCGACCACAATGTCTCGACTTCTCCGGACCGCAAGAACGGCATCAAGAACGAGGAAAGCCGCATCCAGGTCGAGGCGCTGGCGCAGAATGCCCGCGACTTCGGCGTCGAATATTTCAACGAGGTCGATCGTCGCCAGGGTATCGTCCATATCATCGGACCCGAGCAAGGCTTCACGCTGCCCGGGATGACCATCGTTTGCGGCGACAGCCACACCTCCACGCATGGCGCTTTCGGCGCGCTGGCCCACGGCATCGGTACCTCGGAAGTGGAGCACGTTCTGGCCACGCAGACGCTGATCCAGTCTAAAGCCAAGAACATGCTTGTGCAGGTAGACGGGCAGTTGCCGGCAGGCGTGACGGCAAAGGATATCATCCTGGCGATCATCGGCGAGATCGGCACCGCCGGCGGCACCGGCTATGTCATCGAATATGCCGGCGAGGCCATCCGGTCGCTCTCCATGGAAGGACGGATGACCATCTGCAACATGTCGATCGAGGGCGGCGCGCGCGCCGGCCTGATTGCGCCTGACGAAACCACCTTCGCCTATGTCAAGGACAAGCCCCGCGCGCCGAAGGGCGAAGCCTGGGAGCAAGCGCTCGCCTACTGGAAGACGCTGAAGAGCGACGAGGGCGCCCATTTCGACAAGATCGTGCGGCTCGACGCCGCCAATTTGCCGCCGATCGTCAGCTGGGGTTCGTCGCCCGAGGATGTCGTCTCGGTGGAAGGCATCGTTCCCGATCCGGCGCTGATCGCCGACGAGGCCAAGCGCGCCTCCAAGCAGCGCGCGCTTGACTATATGGGGCTGACCGCCGGCACCAGAATTACCGATATCGAACTCGACCGCGTCTTCATCGGCTCCTGCACCAATGGCCGCATCGAGGATTTGCGCGAGGCGGCGAAGGTGGTCGAAGGCAAGACGGTCAATCCACGCGTCAATGCGATGATCGTGCCGGGCTCCGGCCTGGTGAAGGAACAGGCCGAGGCCGAGGGCCTCGACAAGATCTTCATCGCCGCCGGCTTCGACTGGCGCGAGCCCGGATGCTCCATGTGCCTGGCGATGAACGACGACCGCCTGAAGCCGCATGAGCGTTGCGCATCCACTTCGAACCGCAACTTCGAGGGAAGGCAGGGCTTCAAGGGGCGCACGCATCTAGTGTCGCCCGCCATGGCGGCGGCAGCGGCGATCGCCGGAAGGTTCGTCGACATCCGCAACTGGCGGTAAATGGCGCTTCGTAGAGCCTGATCCCGCCCGCAAGCTGGCGTTCCGCTGCGCCGGCTTGGCGGCGGGCGAACGGCTTCGCAATCCCGAAAGGGAAGAATTGCTGCTACCGGCTTAACCGCTTATTTGCCCCTTTGCCTCTACTGTCCCGCCACCGGTGCGGGATAGAGACGGGCTTTGGATTCAAGACTTTTCATTGCGCTGCTGACGCCGGCACTGACGCTGATCTTTGCCTTGGCGTTCGTCGTGCTTTGGACCTATCAGCGTCGCCGGCATTATATACTGGGCCTGGCCTTCGCTTATACGGCATGCGCGCTCGGCTTCGTGCTGCAAAACTTTCCGCAGCCGCTGGGGGAACTCGCATCGAGTATCGCCAGCAACCTGCTTCTCACGGCCGCCATGCTCAGCCTCGCGATCGCGGCGGTCACCAGATACGGGCGGCGAGTGCCGCTGGTGGCACTCGGGCTGCTCGGCTTCGGTGGCATGGCGGTTTGGGGCTGGTTCAGGATTGTCCAGCCGGATCAGATGGAACGCATATTCGCACTCAACTTCGCCTTCGGTGCAATTAGCCTGCTGATCGCTGCCGAATTGCGTGCGGTGAAGAACAAAGGGGGTGCCGACAAGGTCCTCATGATCCTGGCGCTTATGGCGGCGGCGGATTTCTATATACGTCCGGTGGGTGCGTTCTGGATCGACGGGTCATATCGCGATCAGGACGATTTCTACCTGTCGTCCTACTGGATCATGACCAATTTCTCCACGGCGCTGTTTTCGGTCCTGATTGCGCTGTCGCTGGTCGGAGCGGTCGGGCTCGACGTGTTGCGGGAGCTGCAGGTCGAATCGCGCACCGATCCGTTGTCGGGACTACTGAACAGGCGCGGCTTTCACGAAAAGTCGGCAGTCTGCCTCGGCGGAGCGGCCGGCTACCGGCTGCCGGTGGCACTCGTCCTTGCCGACCTCGACCATTTCAAATTGGTGAATGATACCTATGGCCATGCCGTCGGCGACAGGGTGATTGCGGCTTTTGCCGCGCATCTGCGCGCCCTCGGCGGACCGAAAGCGATTGTCGGGCGCATCGGGGGCGAGGAGTTTGCGGCGATCCTGCCGGCCAGTGACCTGGGCGCGGCCCGGCTTTTTGCCGAGGGCGTGCGAGCCGCCCTTTCGCAGGAGGCAATTGCCGGCCTGCCCCTGCACGCAACTCAGATCACCGCAAGCTTCGGAGTTGCCGCCCGTCACGGCAATGAGGATCTTGGCTCGTTGATGCGGCGGGCCGACGACGCGCTCTATCAGGCCAAGAACAATGGCCGCGACAGCGTGCGCCTGGCCGGCCATTCCGAAGACGTGCTTTCCCTCGCACCAAAACCTCTGCGGAGCGGGTGAGCGCGTTTTTCGCGGGTCAAGCAGGCTTCGTTCCCATCATCGTTAACGGCTTTTTTGCGTGGGTGTGATTGAACGTTCGGCGAGTGAGGGATGCACGGCCGAATGAGCGGAGCAGGCTTTATCCTTGCAATCAATATGGTCGTCGCCGGTTTGCTGGTGTCTGCCTTCATGATGATTGCCGCCTATGATTCAAGGCAGGCCTGCGCACGGTGGATGGCGTTGGCCTACGGACTTGGCATGCTCTATGCGTTGATCGAGTTCGGTATAACCACGCTCGAAACCACCCGGCTGGCCGTCGTTCTTTCCTTCGCCGTGCTGCTGGCCGCCATGGCGGTGCTGAATGTCGGCGTCGCCAGGAAATACGAGGCGCCGGCGCCGCGCCGGCTGATGATCCTGGTTTTTGTCGTTTCGACGATCATGATCTATTTCGTGCAGGATCTGCCGCGCCAATCGTTCTGGCGGATAATGGCCTATCAGGCCCCCTATGCGCTGATCAGCCTATTGGGGGCGAATATCGTCTGGTCGAAACGTCGGCCTGGCAGCAAGCTCGATCTGGCCTTGGTCGCCCTCTTCTGCCTGGGCGCGTTGCAGTTCCTGAGCAAGCCGTTCATCGCCTATGCCGCCGGCGGATGGGGTGCTAATCCGCAATTTTACCTGCAGAGCAACTACGCCTTGTTCTCGCAGTCGCTCGGAACCGTTTTCACATTGGCGGTCGCTTTGATGATAATGGCCATCATCATTCGCGACATGCTGTCCGATGTCACCTTGCGCTCGGAGCTGGACGCGCTTTCAGGAGTGCTCAACCGTGGCGGCTTCGAGCGACGCGCCGAGGCGGCTCTCAACGACGCCAGGCGCCAGGGCCTGCCGCTGGCACTGGTGATCTGTGATTTGGATCATTTCAAGGACATCAACGACAATTTCGGCCACGCTGCCGGTGATGGCGTGATCAGGACCTTTGCCGGGTTTCTACGGGCGGTCGCCGCCAACAACTATGTCGCCGGCCGTATCGGCGGCGAGGAGTTCGCAATTATCCTGCCCGGCGCCAATCTCGCCGCGGCACGGCTGTTTGCCGAAGGCTTGCGCAGCGCATGCGCCGGAGTGACGATCGAGGGCGCCCCCGAAGCCTGCCGGTTCACCGCAAGCTTCGGCGTGGCCGAGCTTGCGCCGAACGAACAGGTGTCCGACATTCTGGTTCGCGCCGACAAGGCGCTCTACGATGCCAAGAAAAGCGGGCGCGACTGCGTGCGGATTTCGCTGCCAAGAGCAGGCGGCACGAGCACCGATGGCGGTTTTTCCAACCAATCGGCCTGATCGCCGATGGCCGATTAACGGCAGGGACCGCCCTGCAGCGGGATCTCACCTTGATCGAAGCCGTACATGTAGCTGCGGCCTTTGACCAGAACCGGTGGCCTGTAGCAGTCGCCGTAGATGTGAGCGTGCTCGTCGAAATAAGCGACCTTCGGCGCGCCCGAGCGCGTGTACTGCCTCAGATTCCGGGCAAGATGACCCTGTCCGACGACGATCCGCTTGTAGCCTGCGGCGCTATCGACGATGAGATTGCCGAAACTGTCGGCATAGACCCGGTCGTGGTCGCCGCCGGCCAGCGCCGGTGTGCCGGCACCAAAAGCCAGCAGCATCGCGGCCAGAATGCCCGAACTGAAATTCGGTCGCATGGCGTGTTCCTCCTTGATCCGAGGCAAATCGCTCCAATGCGAGCTTAATGAATTATTAACCTTTGTTAAGGGCGGGGTCGCTGAGGGCGCCGGCAATCAACGAATATAGTTAACGATTTTGCTGCGGTCCGTCCTCGCGGCCGCCCGGGTTGAAGCGTCCAGCAAGGGTTACTTCGCGCTGCCTGCGACAATTCAAGGGCCGCGACAGTTCGTCTCGGCTACAAGCTAAACCTTCAATCGATTGAACGTCAGATATGGGACTAAATGTGGATGATCGTACAATTTTGCAGCTTTGACGCGATGCAAAAAGCGCATTAGAACGCCGCTGTCTGAGGTCGCATTCCGGGGAGCGAACGCCGCATACGCGCGCCAGCCGCCGGCGCGCCGAAAGGGGGAGCCATTGAGCAAATCACCAGCCACCCAGGCCCGGCCACTCTCGCCGCATCTTACGGTCTATCGATGGCCGATCACCATGACGATGTCGATCCTGCACCGGGTCACCGGCGCGGCGCTCTATTTCGGCACGCTTCTGGTGGCATGGTGGCTGATCGCTGCGGCGGTTTCCGAGGAATATTTCGAGTTCGTCAACGGCCTGTTCGGCTCCTGGTTCGGGCGTCTGGTGCTGTTCGGCTACACATGGGTGCTGATGCATCACATGATGGGCGGGTTGCGTCACTTGGTCTGGGACACGGGCGCGGGGCTTGAAAAGCACACCGCTTCCAGAATTGCCTGGGCGACGATCGTCGCTTCGGCGGTGCTGACCGTTCTTATCTGGATCGCCGGCTACATGGCGCGGGGGATGTGACGATGGCCGATATGCGCACCCCTCTGAGCAAGGTCCGGGGCCTCGGTTCGGCCCGCGAAGGCACCGAGCATTTCTGGCGCCAGCGGCTGACGGCGGTCGCCAATGTGCCGCTTATCCTGTTTTTCGTCGGGCTGCTGATCGCGCTCAACGGCGCCAGCTACGCCGAGGTGCGGGCGGCGCTGGCCAATCCCTTCGTGGCACTGGTGCTGCTTCTGGTGCTGCTTTCGGCCCTCTACCACATGCGGATCGGCATGCAGGTCATCATCGAGGATTATGTTCATGGCGAAGGCGCGAAGATCGTCCTGATCATGCTCAACACCTTCTTCGCCATTGCCGTCGGCGTCGCCTCGGCTTTCGCCTTGCTCAAACTTGCATTCGGGGGCTGACAGGTGGCCAAGGAACAGAATGGAACGGCATCGGCCGGCAAGGGCTATAGCTTCGTCGACCATAAGTTCGACGTGGTGGTGGTCGGTGCGGGCGGTTCGGGCCTGCGCGCAACGCTGGGCATGGCGGAGCAGGGACTGAAGACGGCCTGCATCACCAAGGTGTTCCCGACGCGCTCCCACACGGTCGCGGCGCAGGGCGGCATCGCCGCCTCGCTGTCCAATATGGGCCCCGATTCCTGGCAGTGGCACATGTACGACACCGTCAAGGGGTCGGACTGGCTCGGCGACATGGATGCGATGGAATATATGGTGCGCCAGGCGCCTGCCGCCGTCTACGAGCTCGAACATTACGGTGTGCCCTTCTCGCGCACCGAAGAAGGCAAAATCTACCAGCGGCCCTTCGGCGGCCACATGATGAATTTCGGAGACGGGCCGCCGGTGCAGCGCACCTGTGCCGCCGCGGACCGTACCGGCCACGCCATATTGCACACGCTCTACGGCCAGTCGCTGAAGTACAATGCCGAGTTCTTCATCGAATATTTCGCGCTCGACCTGATCATGAGCGAGGATGGCGTCTGCACCGGTGTCGTCGCCTGGAATCTCGATGACGGCACCATCCACCGCTTCTCTGCCAAGATGGTGGTGCTGGCGACCGGCGGCTATGGCCGCGCCTATTTCTCGGCGACCTCGGCCCACACCTGCACGGGAGACGGCGGCGGCATGGCCGCGCGCGCCGGCTTGCCCTTGCAGGACATGGAATTCGTGCAGTTCCATCCGACCGGCATCTATGGCGCCGGCTGCCTGATCACCGAAGGCGCGCGCGGCGAAGGCGGCTATCTTGTCAATTCCGAAGGCGAGCGCTTCATGGAGCGTTATGCGCCCTCAGCCAAGGACCTTGCCTCGCGCGACGTGGTCTCACGCTGCATGACGCTGGAAATTCGCGAGGGACGCGGCGTCGGCAAGAACAAGGACCACATCTTCCTGCATCTCGACCACCTCGATCCGGCGGTGCTGCATGAGCGACTTCCCGGCATCTCGGAATCAGCGAAGATCTTTGCCGGCGTCGACGTCACCCGCGAGCCGATCCCGGTGCTGCCGACCGTCCATTACAATATGGGCGGTATCCCCACCAACTACTGGGGCGAGGTGCTCAATCCGACGGCGCTCGATCCGGACCGGATCCAGCCTGGCCTGATGGCCGTGGGCGAGGCGGGCTGCGCTTCCGTGCACGGCGCCAACCGGCTCGGCTCCAACTCGCTGATCGATCTTGTGGTGTTCGGCCGCGCCGCCGCCATCCGTGCGGGCGAAGTGGTCGATCGCGCCGCGCCCGTGCCGTCGCTCAACGAAAAGTCGGTTGACCGGATCATGGATCGCTTCGACCGGCTGCGCCACGCCAATGGCGGCTCGCCGACCGCGGTGTTGCGCGAAAAGATGCAACGCGCCATGCAGGAAGACGCCGCCGTCTTCCGCACCCAGGAAACGCTCGAGCAGGGTTGCCGGCGCATTTCCGCGATCTGGTCGGAGCTGAAGGACATCAAGGTGTTCGACCGCTCGATGATCTGGAATTCGGACCTCGTCGAGACGCTGGAACTCGAGAACCTGATGGCCTGCGCCATAACCACGGTCTATGGCGCGGAAGCCCGCAAGGAGAGCCGCGGGGCGCATGCGCGGGAAGATTATTCCGAGCGCGACGATGCCAACTGGCGCATGCACACGCTGGCTCATCTGGATGGCGAGGGCAGGGTGACGCTGAGCTACCGGCCGGTGCACACCGAGCCGCTGCTCAAGGAAGAAGACGGCGGCATCAGCCTGGCAAAGATCGCGCCCAAAGCGCGCGTTTATTGATCGAGAGACAGTCGCATGGTTGAACTCGCACTCCCGAAAAACTCGCAGATGCGCCAGGGAAAAACCTGGCCGAAGCCGGAGGGCGCGACCAACCTGCGCGAATACAGGATTTACCGCTGGTCGCCCGACGATGGCGAAAATCCACGCATCGACACCTATTTCGTTGACATGGACGATTGCGGGCCGATGGTGCTCGACGCGCTGCTCTGGATCAAGAACAACATCGATCCGACGCTGACCTTGCGCCGCTCTTGCCGCGAGGGCATCTGCGGCTCCTGCGCGATGAACATCGACGGCTCCAACACCCTTGCCTGCACCAAGGGCGCCGACGACATTTCCGGCCCGGTCAAGATCTATCCGCTGCCGCACCTGCCCGTGGTCAAGGACCTGGTGCCGGACCTGAATAATTTTTACGCCCAGCATCGCTCGATCGAGCCTTGGCTGCAGACTGTTTCGCCCGAGCCCGCCAAGGAATGGCTGCAGAGCCATGACGACCGCGCCAAGCTCGACGGCCTCTATGAGTGCATCCTGTGCGCCTGCTGCTCGACCTCCTGCCCAAGCTATTGGTGGAACGGTGATCGCTATCTCGGTCCAGCCGTGCTGCTGCAGGCTTATCGCTGGCTTATCGATTCCCGTGACGAGGCGACGGGCGAGCGTCTCGACAATCTCGAGGACCCGTTCCGGCTCTATCGCTGCCACACCATCATGAATTGCGCCCAGACCTGCCCCAAGGGTCTCAACCCGGCCAAGGCGATCGCCGAAATCAAGAAGATGATGGTCGAGCGGCGGGTGTGAGCCGGCGATCGGCTTTCCGTTTGCGCGCCTGCGGCGACGCGGTGGCCGAAATCAAGAAAATGATGGTTGAACGGCGGGTCTGAGCGGCGATCGGTTTTTCGCTTGCGCGCCTGCGGCGACGCGGCAGCCGAAATCAAGAAGATGATGGTCGAGCGGCAGTCGGCGGCGAGGCTGCCATTCACGTGAGCGTGTTGCGACGTGATTTTGAAACCACCGGCCGATAGGCTAGGTCTTGGCGGCAGGAGGGTTTCCCCCATGTTCGCCAAGGCTTTCTTTCTAAGCGCAGCTACAATTGCCGCGGCCCTGACCACGTTGGTGGGCGTGGCGTCGGCAAAGACGCAGCAGGCGATTTTCGCCGGTGGATGCTTCTGGTGCGTCGAATCCGATTTCGACCAAGTGCCGGGGGTGATCTCCACCACCTCGGGCTATACCGGCGGCACTTCCGACAATCCGACCTACGAGGATCATACCGCCGCCGGTCATCGCGAGACGGTGCGGATCGAGTTCGATGACAGCAAGGTCAGCTACGAGAAGCTGCTTGACGTCTTCTGGCACTCGGTCGACCCGACGGATGGCGGCGGCCAGTTCTGCGATCGCGGCCACAGCTACACGACTGCGATCTACGCTGTCGGCAAGGACCAGTTGGCGGCTGCGCAAAAGTCAAAAGCGCAAGTTGCAGGCGTGCTGAAGCAGACCATTGCGACGGAGATTGCCGCCGCCCCGGCCTTCTGGCCGGCTGAAGCCTATCATCAGGATTATTACCGGAAGAACCCGCTTCGCTACAAATATTACCGCTATGCGTGCGGCCGCGATGCTCGTATCGAGACCGTGTGGGGAGAGGCTGCACACCAGGGCATTGCCACCCACTGAATTTTGCGGTTTTAGAGCGCCGCGCGTCCAGTCGGATGCACAAGGACGCTCTGACACTTTGATTGAGCGTCCGATTGTTCCGAAATCGGATTCACTTTTCAGTCCGGTGCTCTAGCTGTCCGGACAGGCGCTCGCCGGCGCCCATCCCTATTCTTGCGGGCGAACTACGCCAGGCGCGCGTCCAGCGAAATCTTGATGGCGCCGAGCGCCTTGGAAACCGGGCAGCCGGCCTTCGCCTGATTTGCCAGTTTCTTGAACTTCGCCTCGTCGATGCCGGGCACCTTGCCGACCAGCGTCAACGCGCTTTCGGTGATCTCGAAACCGCCGCCGGCCGCCGGACCATATGTCACCACCGCCTTGGCTTCGAGATTTTCGGCGGGCGTGCCGTTCTCCGCCAGGAAATGCGAAAGCTGCATGGCGAAGCAGCCGGCATGCGCGGCGGCGATCAGCTCCTCCGGATTGGTGCCGGACTTGCCGCTTTCGTCCTGAAACCGGCCCTTGAATGAATAAGGCGTGCTCGCGAAGGAGCCGCTCTGCGTATCGAGCGTGCCGCTTCCTTCCGTCAGGCTTCCCTTCCAATTGGCTGTAGCGGTGCGGTTCATTTCTGTCTCCTTCAGTTCGCTTCCGAGCCGGCATTGCGGCGACATCCGACTATAGAACCAAACTCGCCCTTGGCCATGACGGTATGCTGCAAGTGATTTGCGGTCCTTGACGGATTCGCCACAGCCGACGCGTCAAAGGTCTGTCAAATCGCTTCGCCGCGAAGCAGGCGCGGGGCCTCTCGCGACAGACCTGCGGCCTGGCGGATGAAGAAATCCTTCAGGCGCGGCATGCGGTCGACCAGTCCAAGGCCGATGTCGCGAACCGCCCTGATCGGCCCCAGATCGTTCGAGAACAGCCGATTGAGCACGTCGGTGGTCACGCCCATCTGCACCGTATCAAAGCGACGCCAACGCTCATACCTTTGCAGCACGTCGAGCGCGCCGATGTCCTGGCCGAGCCGATCGGCCTCGACGATGGTTTCCGCAAGGGCGGCCGCGTCCTTGAAGCCGAGATTAAGTCCCTGGCCGGCGATGGGGTGGATGCCGTGCGCCGCGTCACCGGCAAGCGCAAAGCGCGGCGCGACGAAGGCGCGGGCAAGCGTCAGGCCGAGCGGCCACGAACGCGGCTTGTCGTCCACATGGATTTCGCCGAGCTTGAGGCCGAACCGATGTTCAAGTTCGATCTCGAAGACCAGTTCGTCGCTCGCTATCAGTCTTTCCGCATCGGGCGTCCTCTCGGTCCAGACGATCGAAGAGCGGTTGCCGGTAAGTGGCAGGATGGCGAATGGTCCGGCAGGCAGGAAATGTTCCTCGGCGCGGCCGTGGTGCGGACGTTCATGGGCGACCGTGCAGACGATGCCGGATTGGCCGTATTCCCAACGCACGGTCTTGATGCCGGCCATGTCACGCAGGCGCGAGTTGACGCCGTCGGCGGCGACCAGCAACCGTGCATTGAGCGAGGTTCCGTCGGCGACATGCACCGCGATCCCGGCGATGCCAGCCTCGAAGGCGCGCACGGCGACACCCTCGATGATGTCGATGCCGAGTTCGGTCGCGCGGCGGCGAAGCGCGCCGTTGAGCACGCGGTTTTCCACCATATGCGCGAAGGGTTCGCCGGGCGCGACCTCGCCGCCGAAGGTCAGATAGACCGGGCGCACCGGATCGGCGCTGCGCGAATCGGTGATGATCATTTCGGTGATCGGTTGCGCCTCGGCCGCGATTTCCTCCCAGCAGCCGAGGCGGCCAAGCATGCGGCAGGCGGCGGCGGCAACCGCCGAAGCGCGGCTGTCGCGCTGCCAAATTCCCTCTGGAGCGGCGTCGACGACGGCGACCGTCAGGTCAGGCCGCGCCTGCTTCATCGAGACCGCCGTGGCGAGGCCCACATAGCCCGCGCCAGCCACGAGAACGTCGATGGTCGGCAACCGTTCGGCGGAGTACTTTTGTGCCATCGTTCTCTTCCTCGTCCGTTTGGCCTTGCTTGACTTGACCGAAGGTTCCTGTTGCAACCTTGCCAATCTCGATCCTCGAAGGGGGCGAAAAAATGTCGGCCGCCATGCAAGAGCTCCTTACCATTCTCGACCTCGAGAAGTTGGAACACAACCTGTATCGTGGTCGCAGCCCAAAGCTCGACTGGCAGCGCGTATTCGGCGGACAGACGATCGCGCAGGCGCTGGTGGCGGCCCAGCGCACCGTCTCGCCCGACAGGCATGTCCACTCGCTGCATGGCTATTTCATGCGGCCGGGCGATACCAGCGTGCCGATCATCTATGAGGTCGATCGCATCCGCGATGGCGCCAGCTTCACCACCAGGCGTGTCGTCGCCATCCAGCATGGCCAGGCGATCTTTTCGCTCGAAGCCTCGTTTCAGCTCGACGAGGGCGGGCTCGAACATCAACTGTCCATGCCGCTCGGCGTGCCGCATCCCGACACGCTCGGCACCCAGCAGGACTTGATCGGACAGTTCGGCGATGCGGTGCCGGAAGGCATTCGCCGCTATTGGGAGCGCGATCGCCCCGTGGAAATGAAGCCGGTGATGCTGAAGCATTATACCAGCCGCGAGAAGCTCGACCTGCACCAGCATATCTGGATACGCACCACAGGCGCTGTTCCAGCCGATCGGGCCAGCCAAGCGGCGGTGCTGGCCTATCTGTCCGATATGACGCTGCTCGACACTTCCACTTTCGCCCACGGCCGCGCCGTTTTCGATCGCGACATCCAGGCTGCCAGCCTCGACCACGCCATGTGGTTCCACCGCCCCCATCCGCTGAACGGCTGGCTGCTTTACACGCAAGACAGCCCTTCGACTTCCGGCGCACGGGGCTTCACCCGCGGTGCGCTCTATGGCCAGGACGGCACGCTGATTGCGTCGGTGGCCCAGGAAGGCCTGATCCGGCTGCGGCGTTTGCCTGCATGATGTGCATTGAAGTAATTCTGCCTAAAAAATAGTCATCTGCTTTGCCGCCGCTGCGGCTGGCAATCAGCAAACCATTTAATTTGCAACAACTTACTTGTTTGTTGCCGAACTGGCACAAAGCTTGATTCACCCCTGAATGTGTGCCGGCGGTTCGCGCCGGAGCGCCATGCAACGCGGGTTTCCGCATCAGCAAAGGGTGACATCGCATGAAGATCGTGATGGCGATCATCAAGCCGTTCAAGCTCGACGAAGTACGCGAGGCCCTCACCACCATGGGCATCGAGGGGCTGACCGTGACCGAAGTCAAAGGTTACGGGCGGCAGAAGGGTCATACAGAAATCTATCGCGGCGCGGAATACGCGGTCTCCTTTCTGCCGAAGGTGAAGATCGAGGTGGCGGTGGCCGCCGACATGGTCGAGCCGGCGGTGGAGGCGATCAGCGACGCCGCCCGAACAGGCCAGATCGGCGACGGAAAGATTTTCGTGCTCGGCATCGAGCAAGCCGTACGCATCCGCACCGGCGAAACAGACACCGCCGCGCTTTAGCACCGTTTCCATGGAGGTTCCTTCAATGAAAGTCCATTTCACATTGACGTCGGCGGCGTGCGCCAGTCTGCTCGGCGCATTCGGCAGCGTCGCGGCCATTGCCCAGGAAGCGATGCCCGCTCTGCCCGTGCCTGACAAAGGCGATACGAGCTGGATGCTGGTTTCGACCATCCTCGTGCTGTTCATGGCGCTGCCGGGCCTGGCGCTGTTTTACGGCGGGCTGGTTCGCGCCAAGAACATGCTGTCCGTCTTGATGCAATGCACGATGATCGTCGCGGTGGTGATCGTCATATGGGCGGCCTACGGCTATTCCTTCGCTTTCGGCGGCGGCACCAATCCGTTCTGGGGCGGGTTGGGCAAGCTGTTCCTGTCGGGTGTGACGCCTGAAAGCACGGTCGCCACCTTTTCGGACGGCGTGGTCATTCCCGAAATGGTGTTCATCTGCTTCCAGATGACATTCGCCTGCATCACGCCGGCGCTTATCGTCGGCGCCTTTGCCGAACGGATCAGGTTTTCGGCGGTTATCCTGTTCGTGGCGCTGTGGGTGAGTTTTATCTATTTTCCCATCGCCCATATGGTCTGGGATACCAGCGGCCTGATCTTCGGGTGGGGCGCGCTCGATTTCGCCGGCGGCACTGTCGTCCACATCAACGCAGGCGTCGCGGCCCTCGTCGGCGCCATGATGATCGGCAAGCGCGCCGGCTACGGCCGCGACAACATGGCGCCGCATTCCATGACGCTGACCATGGCTGGCGCCTCGATTCTCTGGGTCGGCTGGTTCGGCTTCAATGCGGGCTCAAACCTGGAAGCCAACGGCGGAGCAGCCCTCGCCATGATCAACACCTTCACGGCAACGGCCGGGGCGATCGTTGCCTGGGCGGGTATGGAAGCAGTTGCGCGCAAGAAGGCCTCGATGCTCGGCGCGGCCTCCGGCATGATCGCGGGTCTGGTCGCGGTCACGCCTGCTGCAGGTATCGTCGGCCCGATCGGCGCCATCGTGCTCGGTGCCGCGGCAAGTGCTGTCTGCTATTATTTCGTCACGGTGGTGAAGATCCGCGCCGGTTACGACGACGCCCTTGACGTCTTCGGCATCCACGGCGTCGGCGGCATAATCGGCGCCATCGGCACCGGCATCTTCGCGTCGACTTCGCTTGGCGGCATCGGCTATGCGGATGGCGTGACCATGGTCGGCCAGGTGTGGACGCAGATCATGGCGGTCGCCGTTACCATCGTCTGGTGTGGTATCGGATCGGCAATCCTCTACAAGGTCGTCGACGCAATCGTCGGCCTGCGTCCGAGCGCCGAAGCCGAATCGCAAGGGCTCGACCTGTCGTCGCATGGCGAGGTCGCCTACCACGCGTGAGCCTATCGAGCGGAAGCTCCGCGGAGCATGATTTTCGTTGTTATTTCCGACGGGGGTCATGCTCCAGGCCGCTCACTCCAGCCGCGGCATATCGCGCCTTGCCGACGAGTGGCTACGCACATATTTCGCCATCCGCTTAGGCAATCCGGCGACTAACGGCAAATATGCAAATCTGCTTACGTTGACTGCGCCGTTCGGATATGAACACGGAAACTTGCCTTCGCGTGAGGCAATCGGGACAACGGGAATGAAGCTGGTGAGATGCTGCCGACCCTGGTGATCAATCTCGCCAGGTCCAAGGAACGCTGGACAAAGCTTGCCGAAAGCGGACGCGGCACCGGGTTGGAGGTGCGGCGGGTGCCGGCGATTGACGGAGCCGCAGTTCCCGAAGGTCTGCGCGGCGACCTCGACGCCGCAAAATTCCGGGCAAATCATGGACGCCAAGTTCTGGCGGGCGAGTATGGCTGCTACCAAAGCCATCTGAGCGCGCTCCAGACCATCGTTGACGAAGGCTACGAGCTCGCCATCATTGCCGAGGATGATATTCGCCTCAATAGCGATCTGGAAAAAAGGGTGGAGGCGATTTTCCGGACTTCGCCATCGATTGATCTTCTTAAGCTGGTCAATCATCGCACTACCGGGTTCATCCGCTATGGAATTTCTGCGCTCGGAGACGAGTTTGGCCGCTGCATTCACGGTCCACAGGGTTCGGCCGCGTGTTATGCCGTGACACAGCAGGGCGCCCGGCGGCTTTTGGTTGCGCTCAAGCCAATGTGGCTTCCTTACGATCTAGCCCTTGAACGCGGCTGGTCCACTGGTGTCAGCACCTTCACCACCCGTGTTCCGTTTGTGGCATTCGAGGAAGTCACCCGAGCAGACACGACGATCGCAACCCGAACGCAATATCGTGAGGTTAAACTCCCGAAATTCAAGCGTTGGAGCGTCCTGAAATTCCGATTTGGCGACTATGTCTCGCGAATCGCTTACGGATTGAAGCGACCATGAGTTTCCTCGTCATGAGGAAATTTTGGAAGAAGCGGCGGCGATCGTCCTGTTCCTGACACTCGTTTCCGCCGTCCGGATTGAAAGCGACGCATATCGTTATGCTGCGGCCCTGTGGCTGCACATCGGCGCGCGGACTTCGAGCCGTCGATCGGCTGGATGGCTTGGCTGCGTCGGATGGGTCACGTTTGTCGCCATACGCTATGGTCTGATGTATGCGAGGAATTATCTGCTGCCGAATTACTCTGGTGGGGGACCGGGCACTCGGGACGGTCGAGCCTAACGGCCTCCAGCGCGACTGCTCCGCCGCGAGTTCCTGGCGATATCGGCGAACTTGAAGAACCGGCTCCTCGTATCACTCGCACACGCAGTGTAGGACGAGCCACCTCAGCGGAGGAGGCGACCCTGCGGTCTTGCGATCATCTCGAATCTCGACTCCATACGGCCACTACAAAAGCGCTACCCTTCTTACCCTTGATGCCTTGATGGTGTGGTGGCTTCGGTCCGCAATACGAGCTGGGCGTACTTTGCTACGCTGGAGCACCAAGGACTCGCGCCGCCGGTGTCGGAGTTGCCACGTCAGCCGTTCTGAAATGGAGGATGGGCGGCCAGCAATGGGCGGCCCTCTTTTGCTATTTAGCCGATACCTCAGCTGGGATTACTGAGCATGGCATCCATCCCGGCATCGGGAATTTCCACCATCGGACCAACAAGAAGGATTTTCGCCCTTGGTGATCCACTGATCCGTTGTGACGGGTCGCGGACGGGCTTGATCACCGTGGTGTACTCAACGGGATCATGGGTGCCCTTGGCGATGCTCGCCGCTACATGGGCCATCTCCTTTCGTCAGGGCGAGGCAATGGCCTCAGCTTCGGCGGGATCAAAGGATCCGGAACTGAATGTGTGGCTGCGGTTGCCCACCACATGAACGGCCCCCCTGATAACCGCAACGTTCTTCCCGGAGTCGAAGATGCGGCACTCCAGTTCCTTGCGCTGAGACAGGAGATTAGCGCGCCAGACGCACCACGCTTTTCAATCCTGTGCACACCTTACTAATACAAGCAAATATCGCCTGTGGCAGTTTGGTCACAGAGATTCGCCGAGGTATTGTCGCCAACTATGTTATCAACTTGAACTTGGGTGAATGTGATTCCGCGTGGCAGCAGCTGCCCTTTTTGTCTTCTACTGCAGCATATGTCGGCCGTGCCGTTGTGATCGAGGCTCCGCAGGAGTTGGAATTTCCAGAACGGGAATATCGGTTCGGCTCGAATGACTTCAACTATTCCGATGTGAGCGAGCGGGCAGACATTGCTTTTGGTGAAGCCGACTAGCTTCGACTGGTACGGTTCGACCCGCGTCCGCGCGAGTCTGGCGGCGGATCGTTCCCTGGCTTTCGTGATGGCGGGCTTGGCGTATGCAAAGGCCTCCGTCGAGGCCTCCCGATCCTCGGCCGGGATGGCAGCGAGACTTATGTGGCTCGACGGCTAGTGTCGTACTTGAGTACATTTCACGGGCAACATCATTGTCCGTGCGGACGACCTCGGTTGGGGTACGCCCATCGATATCGACACCAAATTGCACACTGGTACGAACGACATTTCCTGCAAGTTCTAAGGAGCGCCTGATAGCCAACGTCAAGCTCGCCGGTTCCTCTGGCGGGGCTCCTCTATGGGAGTGTGTGTCAAGCATTTTACGTAAGACCATCGAAAGCGATGATTGATCGCGCCACGGTTCCGCTCCGCACTGCGGTCTGCTCGTGAAATTGCAAAGATTCCGTCTGCCGACGCCGCTTAGACTGACAGAGCGCGGCAAAAATCTGTTGCTTGGAAAGGTCGAATTCTCCAGAAGGCATCTGGAGCTTGGGAGACTATGCATGACCGCTTGCGCACTCGCCGACGATCTCGACCATGCGGCCGGTCGGATTGCCGATCTGTCACGTGCCGATTTGCAAGCGATGCTCAGACGAGCCGCACTGCGGCTCAGGAACACCGAACAATTCCTGATCGATCCAGAATGGGAAGATGCGCTGCAGTGCGTCGCCGCCGAACTGGATCTTGGCCGAAATGACCTCATACGCATGATGGTAAAAGAGTGGCTAGAGGCCAATGCCTTCCTGCCGGTGCCTGTGCTGGAGGAAGGCGTGGAGCTTGAAGCGCGGAGGTGAGCCTCGGAATCACCTAGGTTCAAGCGGTGATGCATCGTTTCCGCCTGCAGGCTGTGCTGGCGCCGGCTTGGTACGTTGAAGTTCCTCTGTTCCGGACAAACGAAAGAGCCCGCCGTCTCGGGAGATGTGAGACGACGGGGTTTAGAGCGCTCGCCTCAGGTTGAATCGCGGGTGACTCTCGAACGCGCCCAAAGGTTCGTCCTGCGACCGGACATCGAACTCGCGCTTGTGTTTGTGGAAGCTGGCCAGCTCGCGCTATGGTCGTGGGCCGCCGAGTCCGCGCGGTAGGACCTGGCTGCATTGCTTCCACACCACATCGGTCAGGCGCGCTATACCTTCCGACCTTGGCCGCACCGATATCTCTGGGACTATTCCGCCGCCGGATGGAAGCTGCAAACCGTTGCCTCGTACCGGCGGCCAGCTTCTGTGAATATGGAGTAGAGCCCGATCCGTAAGCAAGAAGAAGCTGAGCACTGGTCCGCGCTCGACGACACCGAGCCGTGTTCTTCTTTACGGGTCTGTAGACCCAGTGGACAGAGTTCGCAAGAAAGCCTCTCGGAAAGGCATATGAGCTCGTACTCGACACGTTGGTGTGTACGTGGACAGGTATTCTGGTGACAATCTAGCCTAATACGTTGGGTGATCGCGATGCAACATTGGAGCAACGCCGTTCCATGATTTCGATGATCGAAATCTAGATCGCTTGGAGCTTTAGCTATCCGCCACGGTTTTCCAGGCACGACGGGTGGGCGAATCACAAGCCGCCAGCAGTTATTGCTGACAAAGACACGCAACAAACTGCGGCTCTGCATCGAATATCCCAGGGAATGGAAGAGACGATCAGAGCCGCATCTCGACTGGAGGTCGAGAAAAGCACTTAGAGCATACCCCGCCTGAAACTTCCAGTTCGAAGGACCAAAGGCTCTACTTATTGCTACTTATTAACGATTCCTTTCCGACCCTGCCACGTTTGTGCCTTTTTTGCCACACGGTGGCCGCAACCCGTTCCACCAAATACTCGAGCTATGGCATTCAGGGTTGTCGGACGAGGTTCGATGCGTAATGTCACTCACGAGAGAGGGGCGATTCTTCGCAGCTTTTTCGTAACAGGGACTGGGCGGGGGATTACCCGAAAAAAGCCAGTTCTGCATTTGACTGTTTTGATCTGGAGGTCAGAAAATGAATATCAAGAGCCTTCTCATCGGCTCCGCTGCGGCGATCGTCGCAGTCTCCGGTGCACGGGCCGCC
>NZ_JBLLVA010000016.1:0-108244 GCF_047739745.1 Borborobacter xinjiangensis
CAAAGCTCAAAATAGCCGAAACTCTAACTCTCAAAATGGACCCGTTCTCAGGGGGAAGGCCAGGTACAAGAACGCGCAACGGAGGACTAGATCAGCAGAGCACGCACGTGGTGCCAACAGGCGCCGTTGCCCATGCATTTCAGGACTTTGGGGGCCACGAAATGACTAAGTCTTTGGACTTTGCAAATGGAATTCACCGGGATGAGTTTGAAAGCTTCATCGCGAAGGAAGTCGAACGAGTGCTGGCTCAGTACAACCAGGTCGTAAAAACGAATGGTTTGATCTCGACTGGCAGCGTTGCCATTCATAGTGACTTGGCGGGTTTGGCGTCGGAATTTTTGCACACGCTCGCGGCTGAGGCGGCACGCCGTTTCAGCGGCGGTCTCGAAAACGATGAAGTGCCCTGTCTTGAGACACGAAACGAAAGCGCGCACGAACCCCATGATCCGCATGCTCGCGATAGCGAGGGCACTGTCGCATCTGTAGGTATCGAAGAGTGGGCCGGACGAGTCGTCGGGTCAACCTATCTGGAAAAAACCCTCCGCATACCGCGATCGACATTGTATTGGTGGCAGCGTCGCAACGACGTCGTCGCTTTGCGAAAAGGCTCCCGCAAGCATGTATTTCCCTTGGCCCAATTTGTCGATGGAAGACCTGTTCCCGGACTGCGGGAAGTGCTCTCCTCGATCGCCAATCCCAGGTTGGCGTGGCTCTGGCTGAGCCGCCCATCGGCTCTTCTTAATGGTCGAGTTCCCGTCGAAATGCTTAGACAGGACCTGGTAGCGGATGTCATTTCAGCCGCACGAGCCTTCTCCAAGCGGTAGGGCTGCTTTGACGAAAGTACGGCAAAATCGCACTGACAATCGGTTGGGCGGCAGATTCGCCTGCAGAGTCAAAATATATTGGAGTAATATCGCGGATATAGAATCCGATGATAAGTATATTGTGCAGTCCGTGCAGTTTGTACAGACTGTATAATTTGTCTAGGATGTATCATGTATATTGTAAAGTTGTGATATATAAGCAACGGAATACATTCCGTATTCGAAGATCGTCCAAATTGTGTTTTAATTGTTCTCCATCTCTCGTATTTTAAAAATGCGAGAAGGTAGCGCGATGCGTTACGTTCTCGGTCGTGGGGACGGGAAGGGGATGCTGCTCATCTGCAAAAATGTCCTGACCCTTTTTTTAATCTTTTGAGTGGAGATCAAAAATGAACATCAAGAGCCTTCTTTTCGGCTCCGCTGCGGCTTTGGTCGCAGTTTCCGGTGCGCGCGCTGCCGACGCTGTCGTTGCCGCCGAACCGGAACCGGCCGAATACGTCAAGATCTGCGATGTCTATGGCGCGGGGTACTTCTATATTCCCGGCACCGAGACCTGTTTGCGCATTGGCGGCTACATCCGTTACGACATGGGCGTCGGTGACTCTGGCACGTTCGATGGCGTCAACCACGTTCCGGATCACATGGATGCCGGTGAGGACCACTCGACCTACTACAAGAACACCCGCTTCACACTGAAGACCTGGACCGGCCAAGAAACCGACCTCGGCACGTTAAAGACCTACACCGAGACCCGCTTTCAATTCGGCAACTCCTCTGGCGATTATGACGTCCAGACTCCAGCCAACAACGGCTGGCAGGCCGCCAACAAGAGCGTCACCCTCAACTTTGCCTGGATCCAGCTTGGTGGTGTGCGCGTCGGTAAGGACGAAACGGCCTATGATACGTTCATCGGTTATGCCGGCAATGTCGTCCAGGACACGATCATCCCGTATGGCATCAGGGACACCAATCTTATCAGCTACTACTTCGATGCCGGTAGCGGGTTCACGGGCGTTGTCTCGCTAGAAGAAGGCACCGGCGCAAACACGATCGACAGCTATATTCCGCATGTCGTCGGCGGCTTGAAGTACAAGGCCGACTGGGGTGCGGTCACCGGTGTCGTCGCGTATGATAGCAACTATGAGGAAGTGACCGGCAAGGTTCGCCTGGACGTCAACGTTACCAAGGAGTTGTCGTTGTTCGTCATGGGCGGCTATGGCACTGATGACAACCTAACAGACCCCAGCAACGCCATCAACGCTCACGGCCGTAGCCAATACAAGCCGTGGGGGGGCAACTGGGCTGTCTGGGGCGGCGGCACCTACAAGTTCAACGACAGGACCTCGTTCAACGTCCAGGCTTCGGCTGACGACGACAAGAACATCGCTCTTGCGGCGAACGTCGCCTACACCATCGTCCCGGGCTTCACGGTCACGACCGAAGTCGACTGGGATCACTACGGTAATTTCGGCAACGGCTCCCTCTATGGCAACTGGACCAAGGCTAACAAGAAGGACGGCATCGGCGGCATCGTCCGCTTCCAGCGTTCGTTCTGACGGATTGACCAATTGAAAGGGTGCCCGCGGTGCAGCCGCGGGCACTCGATGAAGTGGAGATCGATCGGCCGGTGCACTAATGGTATCGCGCCGCACTCTCCATCATGCCTTTCAGCAAACACGCGGGCTAGCCCTGTAGCCCATCCGTGCCCGCCGAAGCCATCATTGCGCTGTCTGCTGAAAGCTGCCGGACCGCAATGCGCCTCATATCAGACCGCCAAGGCCGCCGATTCCATTTCCTCCATCATGTCAACCATCGATACTCCAGCCGAAAGCCGCCCATCGATGAAGACTGGAGTGTGTACCCGGACGTAGTGAGACCAATCCGTTTTTCTAGGTGCGAACTGCGATGTCCCCTTAAGTCGCATCGTCAAAGCCCGGCGTATGCTTTCGCCCTATGGCCCTTCCGCAGATGCGATAATCACTACGATCGAGCATCATCCGCGCCGTGAACATGACTGCACCGTCCTGGACCTGTCTCGGGCGCTTCCTGGTCACCGTCGCGGTAGACCTGTATCAGCCTGAGGCTGACCGCGCCCAACCGCAGGCGCTGCCGCACGACATGCGCGGTAATGCCGAAGCGAGCGGCGATTTCCTTCGCACCCCATCCGCGTTCGTCGTGAAGCTTACTGAAGGCCTCGAATTAGTCGGCAGGGTGCAGATCTTCTTCTCGACCAATTGACGAAGATTCCGGTCAACAATGTCGCCGACATGCTCAAGGTTGATGGCGTATGAGATGATCTCGGCCGACCGCTGTTGGTCCTTGCTGGCAAGTGCCGTGCGATTGAGCTTGGCAAGATAGAGCTTTACAGCGCTGTTCAGACGATCGACCTCGTCGTCCAAGGCGGCGCTTCGCTTGGTGTCGTTCTTTCGCAGCGCTTCGAGATTGGTCTCCAGCATAGAAGCCACGCAATCGCCAATTCGCAGTGTTTCTCGTGCCGCAGCCGCAGGCGCCATGGTCGGCTTGTCCAAGATGCCGGCATCGAGATGGCACGTACCGTGGTCAGGCAATACGGCTTCGGGCAAGATGCGGCGCATGAGCAAGCAAAACGGGCTAAGCAACGGCAACACTACCGCAGCGAGGATTAGATTGAAGGCGATGTGGGCATCGACGACGAGTTGGGCGGGGTTGTTGCTAATGGTCAGGAGGGCGGAAGTCGCCTGTTCGGAGAAGGGTAGTACAATCCCGCTGCCGATCAGGCGGACGAGGAGATTGCCGACAGTGACCCGTCGAGCGAAAGGCCCCCTGCCCATAGGTGGCAATCACCGGCGGTATCGCTCCTCCCAGATTGGCGCCAAGTACAAGAGCGATGCCAAGACCCGGTCCCACAGTCCCGCTGGCGGCCATTGACACGCGAGAAGGACAACCGCGAGGCTGGACGACGACGCAATTGCCAGCACCGCGGCGACGATGACTGCAAGCACCGGCGCGGCGTTCAGAGACGCCATCAAGGCCAGCAAGACCTGCGAATGTTTCATGGGAATGATTCAGGCCTACCCAATCGCCACCGAAAATATGCCACTGTTCGCCGTAACCATCTGATAACAAATATAAATCCATTCAGAGACAATCAGCGGCAATCGGTGCGCAGAGATTGGATCTGACGGACCGGTTGACGGCCCTTCCCCATATTGCTCGCTCGAATTTTTCGAACCGTCGGATCCAATGAGGCTTTGACGGTACTTTTTTATGCCTTAAGGCATTGAAGAAAAAACGAATTTACAGCCGAGAAGCCTCAAAATTGTACTGACGGTACTTTCCATGAAACAAACAGGAATGTTGACGGACACCGCCCTTAAAGCACTGAAACCAACAGAGAAACCTACAAACTTGCTGACCGTGACGGCATGTATGTCCGCGTCATGCCCAGTGGTGCGATCTCGTTTCGGCTTGACTACATGCTCAATGGACGTCGCGAGACGGTCTACCTAGGCAGATATGGGAGAGACGGTATCTCGCGATCGAGAAGCAGCGTGACAAGCGCCGCCTGAAAGAGGCAAAGAGTTTTGGCGAGTTCGGGGAGAAATGGCTCACAGCCGCGCCGATGGCCGACAGCACACGCGCTATGCGGCGCTCCATCTTCGTGCGGGAGCTTCTTCCGGCCTGGCGCAATCACCTCCTGACGGAGATCACTCCGGACGATCTTAGGGCCCACTGTGGCGCGATAGTTGAACGTGGTGCTCCTGCGACCGCTATCCACGTAAGAAAAATCTTGAAGCAGATTTACTGCTTCGCGATCCTGCACGGGGAGAAGGTGGCCAATCCGGCTGATGAAGTTGGGCCCGCGTCAATTGGTACTTTCGTGCCAAAGGACCGCTCGCTTTCGCCCTCGGAAATTCGCGTGATGCTGAAGCAGCTGGAACACGTCGCCACACTTCCCACGATCCGTTTGGGAATGCAGCTTTACCTGCTCACGATGGTGCGCAAGAGCGAGTTGCAGGACGCGGTATGGGACGAGGTCGATTTCGAGAATGCGGTCTGGACGATCCTGAAGGAACGTATGAAGCGATCGAAGGCGCATAACGTCTACCTGTCACGCCAGGTGCGCGACATCATGATCGCCCTGAAGACCTGTGCAGGAAATTCCAGATACCTTCTTCCATCGCGGTACGATGCGGATGCTCCGATGTCGCGCGCCACGTTTAATCGGATCACTTACGCAGTTGTCGAACGGGCGAGGGCGGTAGGGCTACCTCTGGAGCCGTTTACGGTTCATGACCTGCGGCGAACGGGCTCGACCCTGTTGAATGAACTTGGCTTCAACAGCGATTGGATCGAAAAGTGCCTGGCGCATGAGGATGGGCGCTCGTCGCGTGGTGTCTACAACAAGGCCGAATATGAGATGCAACGCCGCCACATGATGCAGGAATGGTCAGACATCATCGATGCCTGGGTCGGCGGCAAGAAGTTCATCCCGACGCTCATCCCCCCGTTGCTGTCGAAGACGGCGATGCAGCCAGTGTCCCCTTCACCGGGCACGGGCTGGCTGCTCATGCCAAGTCTTGCCGCTCCACCAAACATCTCGGCGCCGACCACGACCTTGTATCCGAGAGCCGTAGGTTCCGCCGCGATGCGACGAGTGGTTTCGATCTCGCGCCAGCCCAACTCGGGATGAGCGTGAAACTCGCGACGCGTCCTCGTCAGCCAGGAGGACAGGCAATTGGCTTCGCGTCGAAGGCGGTGGACCAGCCACTTGCTTGGCGATGTTGCAAGAAACGCCTTGCTCACAGCCGAGTGCTCTTTAGCCCCACGGGCTTTGCCAGACATTGTCTTCCATCCACACACTTTTGATTTTCATGTGCTGCTGAACGGCTTCCTGGCCCATCTCCACTCCAACACCGCTTTGCTTGTAGCCACCATAAGGCGAGCCGGGATGAAGGCTGTGCGCTGTGTTGATCCACACCAGGCCCGAGCGGGCCTCGCGCGATACGCGGCGCGCGCGCTGAAAGCTGCTTGTCCACACCGTCGTCGCGAGGCCGTGGCGGGTCGCGTTGGCCATCTCAATGGCTTCGTCATCGCTGGTGAACGAGGTCACGGTTATCATGGGACCAAACACCTCTTCTTGTGCGATCGCAGCAGTCGGGCTCACATCGAGGAAGATTGATGGGCTGACATAAAATCCAGCCTCGGGAAGCGATCTTGACGGAAGTTCCAAGCGTTTCAGTCCCGTCGTGGATGGCCCCGCCAGATGGGCAAGGATCATGTTGCGGTGGCGAGCCGATATGACCGGTCCGATCCTGGTCTCGAGGTCGAGCGGGTCCCCGATGACGATGTCGTTCAGGCGGCTGGCGATCCTGTCGACAAAATCCTTGGCTATTGAAGCCTCGACGAGGGGTCGCGAGCCGGCGGTGCAGGTCTGCCCCGCATTGTTGAATGCCGAGAAGACGAGGGCATCGGCAGCACGATCAAGATCGGCATCGGCGAAAAGGATGAAGCCGGTCTTTCCTCCAAGTTCGAGGGTAACAGACTTGAGCAGATCGCCAGTTATGGAGCCGATGTGGCGGCCGGTGGGAGTGGAGCCTGTGAACGTGATCTTGCCGATATCTGGATGGCGCACGATCATTTCACCTATGGTGGCGCCGCTGCCGTTGAGTACATTCAGCAATCCAGCGGGCAGTCCCGCTTTGTGCGCGATCCAGGCTAGAAGCAAAGCCGACAGCGGCGAGGCTTCAGCCGGCTTCAGGATGACCGCATTGCCGGTGGCCAAAGCCGGCGCGATTTTGCCTATGGCGTTGGTCAGCGGGTAGTTCCACGGCGTTATCGCACCGACTATGCCTATCGGCTCATATTCGACTAGGTTGGTGCGGCTGGGCTGAACAGGAACAACAGCGCCTCGCAAACGGTCGGTGGTTCCGGCAAAGAACTCAAAAATTCGCGCGGCCCGTTCAACGTCACGCGTGGCCGTGTCACGAATGGGCCGTCCTGAATCCAGCGTGTCCAGCGTGCCGAGCGCGTTCGCATGCAGCCTGATCTCATCGGCGATCCTGCGCAGTATTCGGGCCCGGTCTTGGTCATCGGATAACCACCATGCCTGTTGCGCACGCCGTGCCGCTTCGACGGCGATTTCAAGATCTTGCGTCGACGCAACCGTACATCGATCAAGGCTTCGCCAACAGTTGGGTCGATGCACGGCATCGTCGTGCCGGAGGAGGATGGCCGCCACGCGCCATCGATCCAAAGGGAAGCGACAGGCCCGAAACCCTCCGGCCAGCAAGCCGAAAGCCGCTCTTTTCGCAGGGCAAGCGGGATCACCGCGCCGGACGTCATGATGTCTCTAGGCATATTCAGATTAATCCTACCAAGCTGATTTGAGCCAGGCGACGATCTCGTTTTTTCTCGCTGGGCGGGGATTCCAATACGTTTGAGGATCGCCCAGCACATCTTGGGCGATTTGCTCGAACTGGCCTTCCGGCAGGCCGATCGCCGAAAGGGTTTTGGGTGTTCCAAGACTGTCGGCCAGTTGTTCGATCCTCGCGATAAGCAGGCGCGCCGGATGTTCGTCCCCGTCAGCAGCGATGCCAGTAGCCTGTGCCATCTCTACAAGGCGGCCATGCGCTGCCTCGAAATTGAAGCGAAGGCTTTGCAGAACCATCACGGAATTTGCGCCTCATAAATGCAGCTCGAGTTCATTATCTAAGATGACCGTACAAATAGCGGTTCCATAATATATCTTACGCGATCTTCACCAGTCGAAGTAAATATTTCTTAATATTACAACGTATGAATGGAGATTGCAAGTATTATTTATCTCCGAGACGCAACCGATCAGTGCTTTAGCAGTAAGGGTTACTCTCATTGTCGGTTCGACAGAACGATATTATTAACACCCCCCTCACCGTCCCATTAAAACTGGACGGGGGACTTCTGCACCGCCGGCGTCCCAAGTGGGACCATATCGGCCTTCGCCCGCCTCCCCTCTCGGCGCGCTCACTTGTGGGGCATGCAATAGACCCCCTCGGATTCCATCAGTACCGCGCCACCCTTCAATTCGCTCAGTGCGCCGACCCACGCTTGCGAATAAGTGCGGCTGGCATCCACGGCCGTCAACCAAAGAACGCGATTGTCGGCCAGTTCAACTTTAACTTCCTGCTGCAAAGGGCTCCCCTGCACGGTCTGCTGATAGTGGCGTTTGATCCTGACATTGCTGGCCTGAAACTCAGCTTCGTTGCTGCCGTAGTTCAGCACAAATCGAGTGTGGTCCTCAGTCACTGAGCAACTGCCATCACGCTCACACACGATTTTGGCAGCGGTCTTGCAGTCCCATTTCAGTGAAGCGGGCCACATAGGATTGTCCACGTTTGATCGCGGCTTGTCGCTCTGACCAGCCGCCATCAACACAGCGCCTGTGTTCAAAATCACAGTGGACAGGAGAAGTACCTTAAACACTACAAACCTCCCAGAATTGTGACCGTGATATTGCCTCGTCCTGCTCGATCGCCTGGCTTAGGGCATGTTGAGATTGAACCAGCTTTTCTGGCGCACGCCGTTCGTGTCATCATACTCGATGAACCAGTGCTTTCCGCGCATCGGTCGAGGGATGGTGAAGTAGGTGGGGCCATTACCAAGGGAATGCCCTCGATCGTTTCCCGCGGTCTGGATTGTTGCCGCAACCACCTTACCGTCGATTTCGATTAGGAACGAACGGGATCCGTCTCCATGATACCCGCCGAGGGCGTTGTTTTTGAAAACAACGGGCAAGGAGAGCCTATCGGCCGCGATGCGGCAGATGTTCCGTTCTTGACCTAAGCCCGGCCGATCGGATTCGGAATTGCCAACTGCTTGCCAGCCAGACGGACAATCCTCATACTTCTCAAATCTCGCCGCGCTGGAGTTGGCTTGCGGGCAGGTCGGCCAATTAAAACCCGGGGCTTCCATCGCCGCAATCAACTTGTAAATTGGCGGGTGGCACGAGGGGGTGCCTTGCCAGTCGCCGGAAAGACATAGGAGGACCTGACAGCCCCATTCCGACGCTTTCGATTGGGATGGAAGAGCTGAGGCGCCCGCGATGGCGACGGCACCCCCTAGTAGGTATTTGAGTATGGTCATAGCCTTTCCTCGCTGCAGATTTGACAGTTTACTATGGATGATCCGCGCGAAAAAGGACAGGTCGAAAAGGCAGGTTTGTGCGACTACATCGATTTATGAAACGAGACGACGGAGGCGTGGTCAACAACCCGTTGCGCGCCAACATTGCATTGACGCTTGAGCGGGAGAGAGCCAGACGCGGCCTATCCCATATGCACATGGCCGAACTGTTTCGGACCGCCGAGGGCGAAAAACTGGCCTATCGAACCTACATTCAGACTGTGCGTCAGAAAAATAATGTCACATTGACGACGCTACAGATCATGGCAAACGGCTTGCAAGTGTCTTTCGCAGGACTGCTCGCCGGCAGTAAGAAAGTTCCGGATCGGGCGCATCGGTTGGACGACAATGCGATCCGCAAGCGGCTGGCGCACATCATCGATTTTGAGCGACAACGACGTAATTTGCACCGCTATGAGATGGCCGAGCTCATCGGCGTAGCGGAGGCGACATACATGAAACTCGAACGCGCGAGTGGCAATATCAGCGTGGACACGATTGCGGCGATCGCCAAGGCGTTGAAACTTGATCCGGCGACCTTCCTCTTTTCCGAAAAGAACCCGCCTGGCAGAGCCGACACCTCGCCCCCCACGAGTGTTCCTAAAGGGCCATAATTCGCCCAGCGCCGGCGTCGCTCCTTTGCCCTGCCGGTCAGGCCCGGCGGCCGACTAGCGCCCCCCGCCGCGGCTGTCGGGCCGCTGCTGTCAGCGTCGGCTGTTAGCGGCGGGAATGATAACAGGACTTTGACAAGATGACGACCGGCCAAAGCCAAACTCATGCTCGCCGGGCCGACTTGTCAGCACGCGACAGAAACCGTTTCAAGCTCAAACCGGCCAATAAAATGTAAGGCGACATGGCGAGCGAATAGTGACCACAGTTTAATTTCAAAATATTTGGCCTAGCTCCGGCGTCCTTCAGCCTCTGCATGAACCTCTCCGATAGCTCTGGCAACACCACTTTGTCTCTCTTAGCCAACACGACATGAAGATCGAGATCAGGCCGCGCCAAACTATGTGCGTAATTCTCCAAGTTAAGTGGACCCCAGGCCCTTCTGAGATCGGTCAGCTCAATCTCAGGCTCAAGGCTATCACGTATCAATCGTGTCGCGCGACCCGTCCAAACCATATCCGCTAGACTCCCGGCCGTCAGAAACAACGAGGCTTTTGACACAGCCGAGTCGTGCGCCGCGACCATCCCCGCAACCCAGGAGCCTAAGCTCATACCGAGAACCGAAATCTCTCGATAGCCTTCGATCTTCAACCAACGTATGAGTTTTCGCCCATCCAACACTGCCTGCCTTACAGATTGGATCGTTCGACCGAGATTAGGGCTAAGCATATAGTCGGCGTGCACGGAGCCGGGACGGCTGCGTTCGAAGTGATAAGGCATAGCAATCTCGACAACCGTGATGCCACGCTGCGAGAAAAAATTGGCAATCTGACGATTCCGGGAGCTTGCATTCCAATGGTGAAAAATCACCAACGCCTGATCGAACGACCGGCTTTCTGTGATTTTCGCCGAGACGACATTGTTCTGTTCGATATCAGTAGAAATGTCCGATGGAAATTTGAGCCACCCATCTAGCTTTTCAAACCCCTGATCACTCACATTCGGGTCATCGAAAAAGGCTGGATCAGCTACGGCCTGGTCCGCAAGGGCACAGAATTCCTCGATACTTTTTATCTTCTTCGCACCTGGAAAGGCGCGTTCCGCGTCAAGGGCGAAATCCGTTGGTTTCTTCCCTTCCTCACCGCGTCGCGCCCGCCGCTCATCCCAACGATCAAGCCAACTATGATACACTCTGATTGTTTCCTAACTTACTCGCTTGCCCTCGCCCCAACCCTGGATCAAACAGGCCGTATATTGCGAACAGCACTCCAACGCCCAGAAGGATCGAAAAGCCAGAAAATGCATCGATCAGCAAATAGCTAGCCACGAGTAACGCTACGATCACTGACATCCTCCACAAATACATACAAAACCGACGCTCGACACCTAAACGGATGGAGCCGTACAGAAATACAACACAGGTCGAAATAGCGATAAGAAGGCTACTGTAATGGGTCGGCCTACGGTAGATGATCCCGGCGCTCACATCATTGCGCTCATAAACGGCGGAAGACATATCGCCGACCAACCAAGACACAATATTCTCTCCACGCGATGTCAGGTAAGCACTCTGGAGCTTCATTACTATGGCGATCAGAAGCCCCAAAACAGTACACCGAAAAATCGCACGCATAACCCTGAGGCTGGCTTCATGGAGCTCGTGTTGATAATCCACCTCCGGCCGATTACTCGCTGCTTCTCCAATTCTCCAAAGATCATGGATCACCGTATAAAGCAAAATGAGGCCTACGAAGAACAGATAAAAACAGAGGCACATATACAGGTAAGCGAGCCCCGTGAAAACGATTGCTTCCGGCACCGATATAACCTCAGGGCGCACAATCGCTAACGAGCCCCAATCCGTCGCATAGTTGCCACCACCTTTGAGCAACGGGATTAAAGACACGCCGATCCACTGAAAAAGACCGGCGAACACCACACAAATCAAAAAAACCGCCCAATATGAATACGAAGAAGCTTGTACGGTGCGAGCCCAGGCATCATCGCTTTTCATCTTGTCGCCCTGCGCTACAAGCTTTGGGCGGCCTTCGTCTTTCCAAAAGGTCACCAGCTCGGTCACGAAGGCAAAAAACAGTGGCAAAAATACCATGAAGACGAATGTCCAATTCGCCGTCCAAAGAAACCCAACCTGCTTGACGACGCCATCCGCCCGGTCATACGTCACGCTGTGAATCCCCGTAAGATACGACAAAAACCCAAGAGCGGTGACGCCCGCAAACACCGACGTCGGTAAATTCAGGGGAGATCCGCGACTAAAAAACGCCTCCGATTTCCTCGCCAAACTAAAACGCCGGCTCGGCCCCTTGGGGTCAGTATCCAGTGTCAGCTCTACCGGGGAGTCTGTCTCGTCGTCGAAGGGCGCAGTCGGTGCCGTACCTGGAATCTCCTGTGCAACGCTGCTTCCGGCCCTCCTCCATTCTCGTCTCTTGGCCGATAACCGCGATTGCGCCTCACTAAGCTCAATCTGCCATTCGCTAGTTGCGACCGGATCATCGCATCCAAAAATCCTGGCCAGCCAACGAATGTTGGCAATGCTAATTCCCTTCTCGTTCTCTTGAAACCAAAGCTGCACCGTTCGCAGATCGACCCCAACCCGGTTGGAATCAATCAGTGAAATCGCCTCTGCAAGGAGCTCGGGCGTCCATGGGCCAGCAGGAAACCCGTCTTTGGCCAACAGTCGACCCGCACCCGCCGCCGCCAGTCGTTTGAATAATTCTTTGAAATCACTCCCGTCTCTCGGCGGAGGGAGAAATAACTTTCCGTTCCTAAACAACAACTTATAGGCTCTAGTTTCGTTCCGTTTCGCTAGGCTTCGTATCCTATCGTGCCTTCGTCCTCAATCAACGTTTTTATCAACTCGATTTTGGCCGGCAAGGGAGAAGATCGGATGACGGGTGTCCCGCTGGAGAGGCTGAACGCGGTTGCTGCGTGGGAAATGTTTCGCAAACCGCCGGCCAAGGGCAATTTCGACTACAATCTGAAACGTTTGTCTGGTGGCAGGGTAGTGTGACCGCATGAGCGAAAAGTAGCGGTAGCCAGGGCTTCGGGAGCCCGAGAAGCAGAGGATGAACCCATCCCTATTTTTCTCGCCTCCCCAGGTATCATTTACGAATTGTCATGCGCGTGGAGCCGGTCGATGCCCATTCAAGTGGTCTGTAACAACGGAGTGATGGAAGAGCCCGATGGGGTCGCGAATCTGCTCGCGGCGCATCGTCATGCAGTCGCCATGGTTGAACGTCTCGGCAAGCGATGGCTGAGGGCCGAAGGGCCGGACGCGACTCTGATCGGCCGGCGATTGGATTCGGTCATGGCGGAGGAGGCTATCGCGCGTCGGCGCGCCGCCGCTGCGCCGGTGGCCGATGTCGTTGAGATGAAAATGAAGGCAGCTTATTTCCGGCGGTTGTTGGGGAACGACTGGTGCGAGGTTGATGTCGACGATTTTCGCGCGTTGCTCGGTTCTTTTGCGAAACTGCAGTCCTAGGAGAAGAGCGCTGAAATCCATGAGGCCACGGTATTCCAGGCCGCATAGATTCCTGCCGGCACCAAGATGATTGCGATGAGAGCGACAGCATCGCCGATGGCGCCGTCAGTGCGTCCTTCCACGGGATAGTAATATCTGTGCGCATCATCGTCGTGCTTCATTGTTGTCTCTCCGAACGCTTGTTTAGCAGCAGCTGCACAGGATGCTGAAACGTCGTGCCCCACAAACCCGCACGTTTCATCTTAGCGTTGATTTCCGCGACGAGGTAGTTCTCATTGACGGCTTTGCCCTTTGCTGTCGTTGCGGCAAACGCATATCCGGTCGCTATGAGCGCGGTGCCAACGTCAATTGTTTCGCCATTGAGCTGCGCACCGCACACGACAAAAACCGCCTTGTCCAGGGCGTGGCCGATTGGCTGGCACGTAACCGCCGCGCTGTCGAACAGCGCTGCCAGATGCGCCAGCGAGGTGTTCCCGCAATCGATTTTGTTCCCATTTGGCTCTTCGGCTGATGTGCCTCGAAGACATGACTGGACGCCATAGAGGCGGAAAAGGTGATCTCCGTCACGCCATGTATCTCCAGTCAGCAGTTGAGCTGATTTCGATACCGCGAGGGGCACGGCAGACTCCGATGCATCCTGGGCCTGTGCCGATGCACACAACCGAAATGCGGCCAGCACTGCGAAGCTCGCCCGCTTCATTCCTGGAACTGTCCACCGAGTTCGGCGGAATGCTCGAGATCCGGGCGCAGCGACTTGCCGTCCTTGTTGCGTCCGATCGCCGCCATGTCGAAAAAAACCATTTCGTCGTCGTCGTAGGCGACGTTGTACGGGTCGTTTGCGTTACCCGCACCCACGAGCGAGAAGCACGAGACAGCGTCGGGTTCACCCTTCCTGCTTTGCAGCACGAGTGTTTTGCAAAGCACGACGGATGCACGATCGTTGTAGATCGCCTCTTCGTAGTCCTGCGCGGCTTTCGTGCAGTCCCACTGCTGCGTCTTGTACGCAATCTTCGGTTTTGGGCAGGCGGCAAGGCCGCGCAGCCGGTACGTCACGCCGTTGACGACGCGCTCGGTCGCCGACGGCACTTTAACTGGCCCGATGAGAGCGGCCGCGTCGCGCTGAAAGAGCGCGCCTTTCCCATCGTAGCGTTCATAGACGAACACCTTTTCGCCCGGCTTCGCAAACTGGAGCAGATAGTGCTCCGACGGCTGTGCGAAGGCGCTCGGGGCGTCGGCGCCAGCAGCATAAGCCAGGGTGCCCTGGAGCAGCAAGACCGTGCAAAGGGCCGTCTGTTTCATCGAAATCCGTCCTTGTGATCGATATCGTGTTGACACTTTACTAGGGCTGCGTGTAGCCATAGTAAAGTGTTAAATTTTGGCGACAGTATGAACACTCGATCCGCTCTTCTGCTCACGCTCTTTGGCGCCACGTTGCCGTTGCAAGCGCACGGCCGGGACCTGGCATCAGACCGCGTGGCAATCGCCTTTGCAACGCCGGCGCAAGGTCTTGCCGCGGCCGGGGCGCAAAGGCCGGGGGAGTGTAAGACCGTAAATCGGACCGAGGTCTCCCGACTTGTGCGTTCAATCGCGCAAGAGGAAGGCTTCGACGCCGATCTGGCCGAGACAATTGCATGGGCCGAAAGCGATCTCGGCTCCAGTCAGGGTCCCTCAAAAGCCGGAGCCCTGGGAATCATGCAGCTGATGCCAGGCACGGCGGCCGATCTAGGGGTCAGCGACCGTTGCGATACACTGGCAAATGTCCGGGCTGGCCTTCGCTACCTGAAGTCGCTCTATGACGAATTCGGGGATCCGCTGCTGATGCTGGCGGCATACAACTCCGGGCCCAACAGCGTCTACAAGGCGCAGGGCATTCCGGTGAATCCGGAGACGGCGGAATACATCGTGAAAATACTGAACCGCTGGAAGTTCGGCGGTGTGGTGAAGAAGTCCGCCCTGACCAAATCCGAGACGCTCGCGGCCGCTCCGCCAGCAAGCGAGGACGCTTGGCAGGATGGTCATGTCATGGATCTCGGCAACTGAAAGGAGCCAAGTGTGGAATACAGGAAAGCGGGCAAATTTGCCCTGAAACTGGCCTTGGCCTCGGCGGTCGGAATAGCTCTCGCGCCAGCCACTGCGTATGCCCAGTCGGCGGCGCCAGTCGAAAACGTGCTGGAGTGGTTCGTCGGAGTTCTGCAGGGCAACATCGCGCGCTCATTCGCCATCATCGCGGTCTGTTTTCTCGGCTTCCTCGCCATGACGGGCCGGCTGGCGTGGATGATGGCTTTTTCCATCATCATTGGCATCGCTCTCATCTTCGGCGCTGCCCAACTGGTGGATGCGGTTCGCGCGACCGCTGGAGGCAGCTGAGACATGGACGACGAGGAAGTCTATGTCGAGCCGGTCAGCCTGCCACTGACACGCCCCCCGATGAAATGGGGGGTGCGATATGAGGTTTTTGCCCTGAACGGCATCCTGGCGGTGATCGGTTTTATCGCCACGAGCAGCTTCATGCTCGGCCTTGGCGTGTTCGGCGTAGTGCATCTGGTCAGCGCATATCTGTGCCAGCGCGACCCCTACATGTTTCATATTTTCGAGCGGCGCGTCTCCAAACGCGGAGCGGTGGCGAACCTTACTTTCTGGGGGGCGAGGAGCTATTCGCCATGAGCCTCGATGCCGACCTGAAATTTGGCCGTGAGCGCCGCCGCGAAAAGCCCGCGGCGATGCACATCCCTTACCTTCGCCATGCCGATGACAATCTGATCGTGACGAAGAGCGGCTTTCTTGTCGGCGTCATCCAGCTTAGTGGCCTGCCGTTCCAGACGATGGACCAGGCCGAGCTGAACAGCCGAATGTTCAACCGCAACACGACGTTCCGCAATCTCTCGACGTCTCGCTTTGCGGTCTACACGACGATCATCCGCCGCCACGTGACGCCTGAGATCGAAGGCGACTTTGACAATCCTTTCGTGGCCGAGCTCGACGCCCGCTACATGGATGAGCTTGGGGCGAAAAACCTTTTCGTCAACGAGGCGTATCTGACTGTCATACGCCGACCGATGGTCGGCCGCGTCGGCTGGGTGGACAAGGCGCTCAATGCGTTTCGCATAAGTACCGCGGGCGAGGAAACCCGCGAAGAGGCGATGGCCGAATTGCGTGACGTTCTCGACGGCGTCGTCAAGGATTTCACGGCTTATGGTGCGCGTCTTCTCGGCGTCGTGAAGCGCCGCGAAAGCTTCTTTTCCGAGCCGGCGGAATTCTTGGCGAAGATCCTCGCCGGCGGCGTCGACGTGGAAATGCCTTTGCCGCGCATGAGCCTTGGCGATGTGCTGGCGACACGACAGCTGTTTTTCGGCAAATCCGCGCTGGAACTTCGCGGGCCGGACGCAGGCAAGCTCGGCGCCATGGTGTCGATCAAGGAATACCCACCGTTCACAGCTCCGGGCTCATTGGACGGTCTCTTGCGCCTGCCACATGAGTTTGTCCTGACGCAGAGTTTCGCGATCGAGGACCGTGTAACGGCGATGCGCAGGATCAACACCATCGCCAACCAGGTCGAGGGTTCAGACGAGGCGGGCACGACGGTCGAGGACTCCGTCCACGACGGCGCCGACAAGCTGGCCGGCGGCGAAGTGGTCTTCGGGCAACATCACATGAGCGTCATGGCCTTGGCGCCGGACATGACCGGGCTCAACCGTGCGCTATCCGACATCACGGCCGAGCTTTCGCGGATGTCGATCGTGCCGGTTCGCGAGACACTGAACACGGAACTGGCCTTCTGGGCGCAATTGCCGGGAAATTTCAGCTACATCGCGCGACGTGCGTTGATCTCGTCGCTTAACTTCGCCGGCCTTTTCTCTGGACACAATTTCCCCTCCGGCCAACGTGAGCGGCTGCACTGGAAACGGCCCATCGCTTTGCTCGAAACGACCAGCCAGACGGCATACTATTTCAATTTCCACGTTCACGATGTCGGGCACTTCACGGTGTTCGGCCCGACCGGATCGGGCAAGACCGTGGTGCTGTCGTTCCTGATGGCGCAGGCCATGCGCATCATGCCGCGGCCGCGATGTGTTTATTTTGACTATATGCGCGGTGCTGAAATTTTCGTTCGGGCGCTCGGCGGTCGCTACGAGGTGATGGAACCTTCCCAGCCGACCGGGTTCGCGCCATTGCAGCTTGATGACACGGCAGAAAACCGTTCTTTCCTGGAAGATTTGCTCCTCTACATTCTGACCCCGGAAGGCGGCACGCTTGATGTGGCGGAGATGCGCGTCATCAACGCCGCCGTCGACATGATCTACAAGATCCCGCGCGAACAGCGCACCTTCGACCTGCTACCCGAAGTGCTGCGCGGCTCGCTCATGCCCGGCATGAACGATCTGGCCGCACGGATACAGCCCTGGCTCGACCCGAAGGACAAAGGCTGGCTTTTCAACAATCCCGTCGATCTCATCGATTTTTCGAAGCCGGTTGTCGGGTTCGATATGACCAAGATCCTGAGTGACCGAAAGCTGCGTTCGGCGGCGTTGCTCTACATCTTCCACCGTCTTGAAGAAGTCATTGATGGCTCGCCGATCATGCTCTTCCTCGATGAAGGCTGGAAGCTGCTGGACGACGAGGTTTTCGCCGCTTTCATCAACGAGACACTGAAGACCATTCGTCGCCGCAACGGCGTGGTGGGCTTCGGCACGCAGACAGCGGAAGACGTCGTCAATTCCTCCATCTCGTCGTCACTGATCGAGCAAACGAAGACCAACATTTTCTTCCCCAACCCGAAGGCGAGCAAAGAATCCTACATGGAGCGCTTCTCGCTGACAGCGAAGGAATTCGAGTTCGTGCGCCGAACCGCGAAGGAGACGCGCACCTTCCTCGTCAAGCACGACAGCGACTCGATCGTGGCCAAGCTCGATTTGTCGGCGATGCCCGATCTCATCAAGGTCCTGTCCTCGAACGAAGCCAACAGCAAGGAATGCGCACGGCTCCGGGAGACCTTCGGCGACGAGCCAGAGATGTGGCTGCCATACTTCTGCGGATGGGAGAACGAGCATGACGAAGCGGCTTAGCAGCGCTTGTCTGGTCATGGCTCTCGCTACGGCGGAAAGCATGAGCGTGGCGGTCGCTCAGATCGCGGTGATCGACGGGCCGAACCTCGAGAAGCGGCAAGAGGACGAGCAGCACAGCACGAAGTCGGATGAGGCCAAGAAGGACGAAACCGACAAGAAGAAAAGCGTCGTCTGCACCTATTCGAACAAATACCGCTCACAGATGTTTCGCCGGTCGCCTGCCGAAGCGTTGCAGCGCGACGCGGGCAACGTGAAGATGATCCGCTATTATTCGCAAAAATACGGCGTGCCCGAAGGCCTAGCACTGTCCGTCGCCTATCAGGAATCGCGCTTCGACACATGCGCCGGGAGCCACACCGGCGTCAAAGGCGTCATGCAGCTGACCAAGGGCACCGGCAAGTCCATGGGACTGGACCGCGACGTGAACGAGCAAAATGTCGAAGGCGGCGTCAAATACCTCGGAATGGGCGTGAAGCAATGCGGGGCGACGAACTACAGCTGTCTCGCCTCCTTCTACAACGGATCGAACGCAGGCGAGCAGAACCAATGGGCCGGCGGCGTCGGCCGCTGGAACAGCTACTTCAACGACTATGTGTCGAGCGGCAAGGCTCCGGCCGCCGCGCCGCCGCCATTCTCGATCGTAACGGCCGACGGCGCAGGCGGCACGGCTCAGGACGCGGCCATGGGCACGGTGAGGAAGGCGGCTGGCGGCCTTGATGCAAGCTCATCGCAGATCGGCGCCAACGGCGCGGCAATCGACGCGCTGGCGGGCAACGTTGTCCAGGTGACCGAATACAAGGACGCCTGGGAGCTGAACTCGTCGGCTCGTGGGATCAACGCCGATGTCACCAACCAGTACCTCGCTCAGGCGGGGGATTTTACGACGTTGCTGGCCCAACTTCTATCGTTGCAGAATGTTCAGGCATCGCAGTCGTCCAAGCTGGTGCAACAGCCGAAGAGCGGCTCTCCAAACCCGTTCTCTTGTGATCCCGCGGAATTGGAGCGGTTGAGGATCGATCGCGGCCGGTGGCTACCATGCGCACTTGAGAACGCGGGGGCAAGCTCGGCCGACAGCCGCTCGATGATCATCACCAGTGATCCTGCCGGCGCTGCCAGCGTGATCAATTCTCTACAGCAATAGGAGGCTGACATGAAAAAATTCGCGATTGCTGCCAGTCTGGCGCTTTGGGCAAGCACGGCCCACGCACAGATTGCCGTCATTGATGGCGCCAATCTCGATGTCGCCCGCAAGAATGCGGACAACACCAACTCCATCATGGATTCGAACAAGGATATCCTGAAAAAGAGCGAGGAGATCCTGCAGGCTCTCAGCGGCAGTCGTGACGGTTCGCTCGGGATCGGGCAGATGGGCCTTGGCGGCAATATGTCGATTGCCCAGGCGCCGTCGTTCGGATCGATCCTGAACGGCGGGGCTCTTTCGTTTGGCGGCCTTTCGCCCGAAATCCAGAAAATCGCCGGCGCGGTCATCAATGGGCTCCAGCTGGTGAAGCAGCTCCAGCAGATTGCCGGCAAGGAGACGAGCGCCGTCAACACCGCCTATGGCGGCAGCGTCAATGTGGCCTCGCTGCTAAGCGCATTGACCTCGCAGGCTTCGCAGGGCGTTACCCAGCGCCAACAGTCTCTGCAGTCAGCGAGCGGCCAGATCGGGCAGTCGCAGGACGTTAAGGGTTCGGTGGACCAGAACACGCGAATGCAGCTGGAAAACGCGCGTGCGGTCAACGAACTGATCGGCGTCCAGAACGGCGCGGTCGCGGCCCTGAATGAGAAGCTGAAGGGAGATCTTCTTCGCCAGAGCCAGGTGCAGAAGATGATGACACCGCGCACCGTCAATCCGTTCGCGGAATTCGGCAAGAGCGGGGGCTGAACGCTTGTCGGGGCGAGTCCTGCGCATATGCGTTGTGATTGGGCTCGGCGCAGGGCTTTTTGGATGCGCAAATCGCGAACTGAAAGCTCCGTGCGGGCCTTTGGCGTATGCCCACGCCGACGAATGCGGCGCGCTAAAGCCGGTCAATTCAACGCCGTTCGCCAGCATCATTGATGAGGATCCATGAACGGTCTCGCCGCAAGCATCCTCGGTGGCATTGACAACATCGGCGAGGACTTCGTTCGCACCGTCTATATGCAGTTGGGTAATGCGATGGGCAACGTCTTCACCCTCATGCTGACCCTCTATATCTTGTGGTGGGGCTATTCGATCCTGAGCGGGCGTGAGTCGATTTCGCCAATCGAAGCGGCCTATCGCCTCGGCCGCGCCGTCATCATCTATCTGCTGTTGACCGGATGGGGCACATTTTCGTCAACGATCTATCAGCTCGTGCAAAGCATTCCAGACGAGGTCGGCAAGGTGATCGTCGGCGCCGTGTCGCGGGCCACCGGCAATCAGCTTAGCGACCAAGCGGCAATTCCAGCGCTGATCGACAATCTGTACCAAGGGGCCCAGGACGTCGCCAATCAGGTCTACAGCGGATCCTTCTATGACATTTTTGGTGCGCTCTTGTCGCTGCTCGTCCTGCTGTCTGCCATCATCTTCGCAGCGCTTGCCATTGCCGCGATCATCGCCGCCAAAGTGATGTTGTTCATCACGCTGGCCTTGGCGCCGATATGGATCATCCTTTGGCTTTACCGATGGTCCTCACGCATGAGCGAAGGCTTTCTTTCGCTGACCACCTTTCTGATGATCCAGCAAATTCTGATCTACGGCTTTCTCGGTTTCTACTTCTCGCTCGTCAATGCGGCGCTGAACACCGCCACGTCCAGCGGAGCGACCATGGACAGCAAAATGTCGCTGGTGTTGCCCTTGGTGCTGGTGACGATCATCGGCATCTACGTTCTCATGCAGATACCCTCGATTGCTTCGATCCTGAATGGCGGCGGGTATCTCAGCACCATGGGCGCTCGCTACTCATATGGGACGTTCGGCAGGAATGCCGTGCGCTACTCCGGCGCGCGATGGGCCGCAGGCCGCGCCGCTCGGGGCGCCCGGCAGCTCGCGACAAACAGTTTTCGATCTTCGCGAGCAGCCAGGGCGGATGCCGCAACCCGGACCGCTATCCAGCAAGGTGCGCGCGATAACTCCAGGCCTCTGGCCTAGACCACACAATGATCACCGATCGCGGTGCTGGATCAGATGCGTCGCGAAAAACGAGGCAATAGTAAAGTGGCAATTCCAATGGAAACAGCTGCTAACAGCAGCAGCGAACTCGTCGACAAGCGCTATTACAGGGCGGGCGCGACCTGGGAAGACGACACGCACAGGTCAATGCGTCGATCGCGTACATTGGCCTGGATCGTCAGCGGCGTTTCCGGACTGGTGGCGGTGCTGTCGCTGCTGGCGCTCGTGCTGATCCTGCCGCTCCGGCAGTTCGAACCGTATGTTGTCGAGGTCGACAAATCGACGGGCTACCTCGAGATCATGCGCGCGCTGAAGCCTGGAGATTTATCCCAGAACGAGGCCGTCACGGCGGCCAATCTGGTGCGCTACATTCGGGCCCGCGAAACCTACGATTCGCGTGAACTGAAACAGAATTACGACCTGGCACAGCTCTACTCGACCGACGCCGCGTCCAAGGATTTGACATGGCTTTATACGCCAGCAAACCCACAATCGCTGGACAAGATTTTTGGCCGCAATGTCACTGTCTCGGTCGAGATCAAGTCGGTTTCCCTGCTCAATCGCAACACAGCCTCGGTGCGCTTTGCCACGACGACGCGGCGGGACAATTCGTCCACAGCCGACAATTGGGTGGCGGTGATAAAATTCCGCTACACCTCAACGCCGCTCAAGAACGAATGGCGTTTCGACAACCCGTTGGGATTTCAGGTTACGGATTACCGCCGCGACCAGGAATCGGCCCCGGCCGCGGGGAGCCTGCAATGAGACGGCGCGCGGGCCTCGTCCTATCGGCCGCCCTTCTGCTCGGCGCGATGCACAGCGCGGCCGCACGCGACGGCCGCATCCGATATGTCACCTTCAACAATGACGACGTGACGTCGGTGCGCGCCGCTCTTGGGATTTCCACGATGGTCGAACTCAGTCCGACCGAAGTCATCGAAACCGTGTCGGCTGGCGACACGAAAGGCTGGTCGATCATCCCCAAACGCGGATCGCGGTTTCTGTTCGTCAAGCCGCTGGAGCGCGATGCCTGGACCAACGTCAACGTGGTCACCAACCGGCGCGTCTATTCCCTGCTGCTGCAGGCCACTGACAATAGCCGTGACCGGGCATCCTTCCAGGTCCGGTTCAAATACCCGGACGAGGATATCAACGCGCGCCTGCTCTCACAGGCCAAGGAGAGCGCAACCGATCCGGATTTGAAGGACCTGAACTATGCCGATCTCAATTACGACTACGCCTACAAGGGCGACGACAGCCTGAAGCCGCGCACCGTATTCGACGACGGCACCAAGCTGTTTCTGGAGTTCAAGGGCGACATTCCGGCGATTTTCGTTGTCGACGACAAGCGCCATGAGTCGCTGGTCAACGTTCGTACTCAGGGCAAATACACAGTCATCGACAAGGTCGCACGGCAATTCACCTTGCGGGCCGATGGCAAGACGCTCTGCCTCTACAACCGGGCGCGACCCAACGCTATCGATCCAGTCGAGCAGGTCTACGGTCCAACGAAACTGACGGGTGGTTCCACCCTGTTCGGATCCAGCGGAGGGCGGTGATGACCCAGATCGATTATAACCAACTGGACGGCAGCCCGACGGTCGCGCGCCGTGGTGCGGGCGTGGGTACCAGGATCGCCCTGGTCGGGCTCGGCGTAGTGCTCGTAGGCGCGCTGATATGGCTGAACTGGCCCAGGGAGCCTGTATCGCGCGATGTTCGCAGCGATGGCGAGGAAAACTTCAACCCGCCCGAGTTCCGCGCGCCGACGTTGAACGAGCCGCCGCAACCTGCCGACGGCACGATCGACCAGATCGTGGTGCCGCCACCGGCTGACGTCCAGAACGGCACGCAACAAGCCGATAATGTCGATCAGACCGTTCAGGAGGGCGCCAACCTTGCTGCGCAGCGACGCACGCTGGAGGCGCAAATGGCGGCCGAGGAGGCACGCCGCAAGGCCGAGGCGGAAGAAGCCCGCCGCAAGGTGGCGGCTGAGGACGAGGCTCGTCGCAAAGCGGAGGCGGCCGAGCATGAAAAGGCGGTGTGGGAACGCCTGCGGTCGAACCAGATGGTGACGAATGATCAAACCGGCTCGACAGATGCCGGCGCCCAGGCGGCGCAAGTCGAAATCGCGCCCGACGGTCAGATCATTCCGGTCCCCGGCGCCGACAGTGATCCCAACAAGGCATTCCTGGCGCAGTCTGAGGCAAGTTCTTCCGGCATCGTCAAAGCCAGGGCATTCCGACGCACCGATGCGTTGATCCCTGAAGGAACGATCCTTCGCGGCTATTTGGAAACCGCGATCAACACCGACCTTCCCGGTGCCGTGCGGGCTGTGGTGCGTGAGGATGTCTTCTCGCTCGATGGCCGGCGGATCCTCATTCCGAAGGGCTCGCGCCTGACGGGAGAATATCGCTCGGGGCTCGCGCGCGGTCAAAAGCGTGTTTTCATCGTCTGGAGCAGGGTAATCCGCTCGGACGGCATTTCCGTCGATATCAAGTCGCCTGGTGCAGATGCGCTCGGCCGCGGCGGCATGGGCGGCCGTGTCGATACGCATTGGCTTGAACGCTACGGCAACGCGATCATGCTTTCCGTCGTTGGCGGTGTCTCTGAATATCTGTCCTCGCTTTCCGATAGCAGCCAGAATGGACAACAGCGCCAGGTGTCGACGATCGATCCCGTGACTGGTGAGACCACGACCGTAACTTATGGTGGCAATGGCTCGCAGCGCGACGCGCGTAGCATCGCCTTCGATAAGTCATCGACCGCCCTGCAGCAACTCGCGCAAGAGGCGTTTCGCGACACGCAGAACATTGGCCCGACAGTCTACGTCGACCAGGGCACATCGATTGTCGTGCTGGTGCGGCGAGATCTCGATTTCTCGGATTTGTACGCCGATCCCGTCCAGGAAGAAGTTGCACGCCTGAAGGCGGGTGGGCGGCCGAAGACGGTGATCGATCCGACACCTATATACGCGACCCCGACGGATCATTTTTATCCCGGCTATGGGAGCCCGGTGAAATGAATGCCGTGCATCCCCTCCCCGACCCTTGGACGAGAGCCCCGGTCCTGCGCGCTCATCTGGAACCGATATGGTCCTATTTGAACGAAGATTCTGTTTCCGAGATTGCGATCAACAGGCCGGGTGAATTGTTCATCGAACGCCTCGGCGCGAAGGAAATGGAGCAGGTCGTCAAGCGCGAGGTCACGCCCGGCTGGATCCGAAACATCTCGACTGGCGTTGCCTCGGCGACAAATCAGGTCATCAACGAAGAAAAGCCGGTCCTGTCGGCTGCTTTGCCCTCGGGCGAGCGCATCCAATGCATCTTGCCGCCGGCAGCCCCCGAAGGCGGGGCGATCTCAATCCGCAAGCAGGTCATCATGGATATGAGCCTTGATGCCTACAAAGATCTCGGCGCCTTCGAGAACACGGCGATGGGCAGCGGCCTGGCGCTGTCGGCCGAAGAAAAGCGACTTGTCGAAATGCTCCATGACACGTCGCCGATGGACTTCCTGCAATATGCGGTGCGCAACCGTGTCTCCATCGTCGTTTCAGGCGGTACGTCGACCGGCAAGACGACGTTTTTGAATGCGCTCCTGAAGGAGATCCCGGCCCATGAACGGGTCATCACGATCGAAGACACCCGCGAACTGCGGCTGCCGGCTCCCAACAACGTCACCCTGATAGCCTCAAAGGGCGACCAGGGCCTTGCCAAAGTCTCCGCCCAACAGCTGCTCGAGGCCTCGCTTCGCATGCGGCCCGACCGACTGCTGTTGGGCGAGTTGCGCGGCGCTGAAACCTTCGCATTTCTCCAGGCGATCAACACTGGCCATCCTGGTTCGCTCACCACCGTTCATGCCAATTCCGCCCGGTCCGCCTACGAGCGGCTGGCGCTGATGGTCATGCAGGGCAGTTCGGGCCTCTCACGAGGCGAAATCCTCGACTACTTGCGCGAGGTCATTCCGGTGGTCGTCCAGATGGTCCGCGCCGAAGGCGGACGACGCGGCATCAGCGAGATCAAGTTCACCAAGGCGGAGACGATCTAGCGAGGCCCATCCATGCAGAAAATCGCAACAGCAATTTTCATGGTGCTCATGGCGATGGCCCTGGGCGCCCTGGTCTTCACCGTCGCCTATGCCGCGACGGATTGGTACCGGACTGGCTCCCACGTCCTGTTCGACCAGCTGAACGCCAATCCGTTGCCGGTCGTTCGTCAGGCCTGGGCGGACACGATGGCGAGGAATTTTGGCCGGATACAATACGCCGTTGCGGCAGGAGCATTGGGGTTTCTCTTGCCACTGGTCAGCCTGTTTCTCATGCGTCCGAGAAAGCGCCATGACTCTCGCTTCATGACGATGAGCGACGTATCGAAAACCGGCCTGACGAAAGGCGGCGTCTTCGTCGGTCGAGCTGGCGGCAGGCTTGCCGAAATTCTGTCGCCCGGCCGCGATCAGCGCACCGGCAAGATCCGCTTGACGCAGCGCAAGCTGATCGGCGGCAAGAAACTGTGGATTGATGGCGATGATGTCGGCGGCTTCGTCATAGGGCCGCCGCGCTCCGGGAAAGGCACGTCTCTCATCATACCGAACGCCTTGACCTGGCCGCATTCGCTCGTGGTTCTCGACCTACGCGGCGAGACCTATGCGGCGACCGCAGGCTACCGCTCGACCATGAGCCGCGTGGTGCGTTTTGCGCCGGCTGATCCGGACGGCAATACCGCTTGCTACAATCCGATGGACTTCATCTCGCTGGATTCGGCGCAGCGCGACATCGACCTTCGCAACATCGCTGCGGCATTGTTTCCGCGCCCCCCTTCGAACGCGGATCCCTACTGGGTCAACGACGCCCGGCTGCTTTTTACCGGCATCGCGTCCTTCGTCATGGAATCGCCTGCGATCCCGAACGAGAAGAAGACCTTTGCCAAAATCCTCGAGATCATGAACGGCGCCGAGCAGCCGCTCCTCGAATTCATCGGCTCGCTGCGCGAGGAACGCCGCCGCGAATGTTCGCATTTCACGCTGCAAACCCTGTTGCCATATTTCGAAATGTCTGAGCGGCAGTTTTCCGGAATCTATGCCGGTGTGCGGACCGGCATGGCCCCCTTTCTCAACGAGCGCCTGATGCGAGCTACCTCGCGCAGCACGTTCGATATTCGCAAACTCAAGCGCGACCGGATCTCTCTTTATCTCGACGTACGGCGCGAGCAGATTACGTCGCTTGGACCGTTGTTCAACGTCCTGATCACGCAGATGATGAACTTCATGTCGGAAACCATGCCGCGTCCGGAAGAGCATCCGGTGCTTGTGCTGCTCGACGAGTTCCAGAACCTCGGCAAGCTCGAGAACGTGACCGAAATGGCAAGCGTGCTCGGCGGCAACGGCGTTTCGATGTGGTTTTTCGTGCAGTCGCTGAAGGCTGTGGACGAGATCTATCGCCAGGAGGGGCGCAAGACACTTATCAACGCCGCTCGCGTGCAGATCTTTTTCGGTGCGCAGGACGCTGACGATCTGCGCTACGTTTCCGAGCAGCTTGGCGAAACGTCGGACGTGCAAAAGGACGTGACGCGCACCAAGGCAACGTTGTTCGACACTTATTACACGCGCTCGGAGCACCGCAAGGAAGTGCGGCGGCCCCTCATGCGGCCGGACGAAATCCGTACGCTCGACAAGAACAAGGTCATCATATTGCCGCGCGGCGAACTGCCAATCCTCGGCACGCGCAATTTCTATTTCGCCGACGGCCAGCTCGCCAAACGCGCGTTCATGCCCCTGCCCGCCTCTACCGACCCCTCGCTCACGAAAAGCCCTGCATTGGACGCTTCCGCGGCGGTTCCATCTCCTGCGCTCCCGACGATTGTGCCGAAAGCACCCGCGTACCGCTCAGGCCTCTTGCAGATCCGGCTGCGGCGCGGCGCAACATTTGCCGCAAAGGCAGGCCGTATAGCTCCGACGCCGGGCCGGCGCGCAATCGTAAAAGACCGGTTGAAAGCAACAGCAGCGGTACCGGTCTATGCCGCCATAGATTTTTCCGCCTTGGCGGCCAAAGCGGTGACAACGCGCATAGCGCCCGACAAAGAAGCGGCGGTTGCCGCCATTCTGAACAAGGTGCGTTCTCTGCGCGCCAACGCATCCGACGCCGAGACTTTCGATCGAAATCTGAGCATCGTCGAAGATACGTTGCCAGATGTAGTCGATGGGTAGGCTAGCACTCCCATGCGGCGGAGAGGTCATTGTCTACCGTGACCTTGTCGCACACGTCATGGCGGCGGAGGACATTGCCGCGCGCTTCGAGCAGTACCATGTCTCAATCGAGAAGATCATACGGCGCGAAAACGTCGACGATACTGGGCCTAGACAGGCGTTTCAGGGACCCACCCCGTCAAGTTCAATCGCAAATCCCGCATCGACCGCGCTTCGCGCAATGACATCGCCAAGTTCCCAATCCGTGAGTTCGCAGAGCGGAAGCATTCTCCTCACGTTCCGGCTAACCTCGGATATCGAAATGCTCGGACTGCCGATGTTGTCGATCAGGTGGCGGACAATCGCTTGGCGAACGTCCGATAAGGTAGGCGTCTGCGCGAGCGCAGGCATCACCGGCCCTATGAATGGAGCCGTGGTTCTGCGGCCACGGCTGTTTTTAAGTCGAACGCGACGGGCACACCGTGAATAATGGATGCTGCCGCCAGCAACTCCTCCAGGTCGCGGTCGGTAGCCTTGCATACCGGCATGAGTGTTCGGATGGCGCGGATTGCCTGTTCGATGGAGAGGAAGTGGGCCTTGCCTCTAGAAAGCACATAGGCTTCGGCGGCTCTTTCAACCGTGACTGTGTGAAAAGTGTGGGTCATCGAGAATTTCCTCCCTGAAACCCTGACCAACACGATTTTACAGCAGGAACTCAGCAGCCTTCAAGGTTATGTCTGATTCCGGACAATTAGGCCGGAGCTAGGCCGAAACGACTTTGCTCCTCCTCGCCGTAAGCACCATGTGTGAGTTTTATCATTCCAACGCGGTCGACAATCGTGATCTCGCCGCGCTTGGCGTGAACCAGCCCCCGATATTCAAGCATCTGGAGGGCGGTGGTAACCCCGGGGCGCCGAGCGCCAAGCATGGTCGCCAGAAACTCATGCGTCAGGTAGATCTTGTTTCCTTCGGCGCGGTCTTGAACCATCAGCAGCCAGCGTGCCAGCCGCTCCTCGATTTTCGAATGGCCGTTGACGAGTGCGGTCCGGGACGACTGGATAAGAAACGCGTGGGCATAGCGAAGCAGTGACTCACGAAGGGACAGGCTTTCTGCAATCGCTGAGCGAAGGTTTTCTACCGGGAGGATCCAGCCATGACCTGCGACTTGGATATAGGTCTCATTGGGAGACCTGTCTTGGCCGAGAATAACGGCAACCCCTGTCATGCCATCGTGGCCGACGATCCCGACTTCGCTTTGCCGCCCACCGGTCATGGTGGCGACCACCGACGCGATGCCCATCTCTGGAAAATACACACGCTCGATCGGCTGATATGAGACCTCAAGCTGGGCTCTGATGTTCAGTTCGATGTGATGCATTGACGGCTGCAATAGCGCGAAATCCTCTGAAGAGAGGGCTTTCAATACATGGTTGCGAAGAAGGGATTGGGGCATGGCTCTCTCCCTGACGGGCAAGAGCAGGTACCCTCTTACTGTCGGCTGCATCCGAAGGATTTGGCGGCCGATGTAAAAGCATAGGCTTCAAATGCGCGATTAGCAAAGGATCCGTCGCTGGCGAAAAGCTGGGGAAAGTCGGCTCCCTCGGTGGTAGGCCCAACGGGCTTCTAAAGCCGATGGCACAAAGCGGATACGCTGAGGCGGCATTTGAGGGCACGTTCCTGCGCTTGATTATGGCCAGTGAGCTGTGCGCGCAAATTGGGAAGATGGAAGGGGCCGGACCCAGGAATCACGGCCTCAGGCCGAGGCGCTAATCAAGCGAGCCGACAAAGATCGCGAAAAGCTCAATACGCCCTGCAAGGAAACTAAAGAAGTAGTCGCGCGTTGGACGCGGAACGCTATTCGTCTCTGAGTATGGTTTAGGTCAGAGTGGTCAAGCCAACGTTGCGTAAGGCATTCAGTGGGTCGAGCGCTAGTCGAGCGAAGTCGCCCGCTCGTGACGAGGTCACTTTAGCGCCGCCTGCTTTCCGGCCGGTCCAGCTCGCAACGCTGGTGGACAGGGTCCCTGCCGGCGATCGTTGGATCCATGAGATGAAATACGACGGCTATCGCGTTCTCGTTGCCGTCGGCGGTGGCGAGGCGCGAGCCTACACACGATCTGGTCTGGATTGGTCTAGCCGTTTTCCCTCGATCCTCCTCGAGGCTCGCAAGCTCAAGGTGCGCTCCGCCCTGATTGACGGCGAGGCTGTAGTTGTCGATGCGGAAGGAAGATCTAGTTTTCAGGCGCTTCAGAAGGCATTGAAGGGTGCGCCGCCGACTATCGACTTTTATGCGTTCGATCTGCTGCAGCTCGACGGGGAAGATCTGACAAGACTTTCTCTTCTTGAGCGCAAGGCGAAACTGGAGGCGATGTTGCCAGCGAAGAATCCGGTCCTTCGTTACTCCGACCATATCCTCGGTCGCGGAGAAGAGCTGCTTGATCGGTTCTGCGCAGCCGGCCTTGAGGGCGTCATCTCAAAGCTCGCGGATTCGAGTTATGTGGGGGCCCGAAGCGCAAGCTGGCTAAAGATCAAATGCATCAGGCGGCAGGAATTTGTGATTGTCGGCTGGACGCCGTCCGACAAGGTCCGCGCGTTTCGGTCCTTGATCCTTGGCGTTCATGACGGCGGCAAGCTGCGTTACGCCGGTAAAGTCGGCACCGGCTTCGATACCGCCGAACTTCTTCGCCTCTTGAAGATCATGGCGCCGCTTGAGCAGAAGGCCGCGACGGTCGACGCACCACGCGCCGAAGTGCGCGGCGCACACTGGCTGCGTCCCAAACTGGTCGCTGAGATTGCGTTCACCGAAATGACAAATGAAGGGACGTTACGACATCCGAGCTATCTTGGTCTCCGCGAAGACAAGAAGCCGGAGGCGGTCGTGCTCGAGACGGAACGTCATGCAAGCGACCTCGCGGCATCTGCGACGACCGCCATCGCGATAAGCAACCGTGACCGCGTCATCTATCCGGAGTCCAACATCACCAAGGGACAGCTCGCCGACCATTACGCAGCGGTCGCGGCGATCATGCTTCCTTGGGTTGGCAGCCGGCCGATCAGCCTGGTTCGATGCCCACAGGGCCGCGCGAAGAAGTGCTTCTTCCAAAAACACGACGCCGGCAGCTTTGGCGGCAAAGTCCACCAAGTTGGCATCACGGAGAAGGACGGGCACGAGGAACCATATCTCTATGTCGACGATGCCGACGGATTGATGACGTGCGTCCAGATGGGAACGATTGAGCTGCATGGATGGGGGGCTCGGATCGAGGATGTCGAAAAGGCCGACCGCCTCGTATTCGACCTCGACCCCGACGAAGGCCTGGATTTTGAGGCTGTCCGCGCGGCTGCCTTTCAGTTCCGCGCTATACTTAAATCGCTCGGGCTTACTACTTTCCCGATGCTGACGGGAGGCAAAGGAGTGCACGTCATCGCGCCCCTCACCCCTGGCGCCGAGTGGCCAGAGGTGAAGGACTTCGCGTCTCGCCTGGCGCAGGCGGTCGTCCAGAGCGATCCGGCCCATTTCACGGCCGTGTTGTCAAAGGCGCGCCGCAAGGGTCGCATCTTTGTGGACTATCTACGCAATCAACGCGGGGCGACCGCGATCATGCCCTACAGCGCAAGATCACGTCCGGGTGCTCCTGTCGCCGCACCGATCACCTGGGCGGAAATGAAGACAATAGATGCGCCCTCTCATTTCCACGTGGGCGATGCTCCTGAATTAGAGAAACGCGCGGCCTCCAAAACTATGGCGGGATGGGGTCGCGCTGACCAATCCTTGCCCAATCTGTAGCCTCCGGCGCGGGAAGTTAAAGCCGGGATTCAAAGGGCAACGCGGCGCTCATGGCCTTGCCTGATTGGAACCTGCGGAGACCGGCGTCGTTTGGCTGAAGCCATGGCAAAAATCGATCCGAGGACCGTCGCCAGTCTTTTGAGGGAATACGCGCAACGATCGTCCATGCGCGACGACAATCCGTATCGCATAAAGGCTTACATGCGCGCGGCAGACAGTCTGACGGCGCTGTCGCAGCCGCTTGATCGCATCATCGCCGCCGGCGCCCTCACCAAGATCCCGGGGATCGGTGACGCGATCGCAGACATCGTGACCAAGCTCTACCAAACCGGCACGCACCCAAGCCTCGAGAAACTGCGCGAGGATGTTCCAGCGGGCGTGATGGAGCTGTTTGCCATACCTGGGCTTCGTCCCGATAAGATACTGAAGCTTCATCAGGCGCTCGGCGTGAACTCGCTGGCGGAGCTCGAGGCCGCAGCAAGAGAAGACCGCATACGCCCAGTGAAAGGCCTCGGCGCCGCGCTTCAGGTAAAACTCCTGCAGAACCTGGCCATCGTGCGAAGCGGCGAAACACAACTTCACCTGCACAAGGCCGCCGCGCATCTCGAACATGCGGTCATATCGGTGAAACAAGAGCATCCAGAGTTTTCGCGCGTCGAAATTGCAGGTGACTTTCGGCGCGGTTGCGAGCTCGTTTCCGACTTCGCCCTGGTAGCGCAGGGCAGAAAGTCGACTGGATCCGAGGATACGACCCTCAGGCTTGTTGTCTCTGACAGGAAGCACTTTGGGGCGAGCCTGCTCGAAGCAACCGGTTCGGCAGACCACCTTGAGCAACTGAAGACGTTTGCGGCCGACAGGGGATTCACCCTAAATGCGGACGGGCTTCATCGCGGGAGAAAGCTGATCGCGTCAGCGACAGAAGAAGAGATCTACCAAGCGCTAGGCTTGCAGTTTATTGAGCCTGAACTGCGCGAAGGCAGGGGCGAGATCGAGCGAGCGGCAAAGCAGAAGCTACCCGCCCTGATCCGGGATGAAGATCTGCATGGCATCCTGCATTCTCACACGACCGCATCCGATGGCATCGAAACGCTTGAGGCAATGGCTGAAGCCACGCGCAAGCGCGGTTTCGAATACTATGGTGTCGCCGATCATTCGCAGTCCGCTCACTACGCCGGCGGCCTTTCGGTGCAGGAGATTGCTGAACAGCACCGCGAAGCTGACCGGCTGAACAAGGCATACAATGGAAAATTTCGCATCCTGAAGGGCATCGAGGCGGACATCCTGGCGGATGGCTCGCTCGATTACCCGAATGATATCCTGGAGCAGTTCGATTTCGTCGTCGCGAGCGTGCACAGCCGCTTCAACTTGCCCAAGAAGGAGCAGACGGAGCGTATCATTGAAGCGATCGGAAATCCTCGGACGACAATCATCGGGCACATGACCGGTCGCCAGCTGTTGCGCCGGCCCGGTTATGATCTCGACGTCGACAAAGTGCTCAAAGCGTGTGCGAAAAACGGCGTCGCTGTCGAAATCAATGCACATCCGTGGCGACTCGACCTCGACTGGCGCTGGCATCAAAAGGCACTCGATCAGGGCTGCATCTTCAGCATCAATCCGGACGCTCATTCGATCCGCGAGCTCGACCACATGCATTGGGGTGTCGAGATGGCGCGCAAGGGCGGAGTCCCTGCGAAGCGGGTCTTGAATACAATGCGTTTGACGGCTCTCCTTGCTCATCTCGCACGCCGCAGGCAAACGTTCTGACCTGCTTGTGCGCCCGGCCTCTCAGCGGAGGAGTCCGTCATTCTCAAAATCTTCCCAGCCGCGCAAACTGGAATGCGAGTTCTCATCGGGGCCATGGCCAGTTGAAGCTGCAGTTGCGCGACCGCTTCTTTGAACACGTTTCATAGCGGCCTTCTCCGCGGCTCGCCGCCTGTTCTCTGCAGCTGTCGCTGCATCCTGTTCGCGCCATACCGTGACCAGGTCGCGGTCAAGCACATCCTCCACGCGCTGCGGGTCGAACACGTGAAAGGTGATGTTCCTTGCCCGTCCGCGGAGTTTCACCGTTTTCGTCCCGGCATATAGCCCAATTCGTTAACGACGGCCGGCATTCAAGCTCCTGTCAGACTTGAGGGACGGTCGGAAGCTCCAAATCCAAGTCTCAAGCATGAACAAATTATTAAGCGCAAGCATGTAAAGGTTAACACCACGACAACCATCTCAAGGCACCGTGTGCGTCGTCGGCATTTGAAAGGCACATCGCAGGAGCTAACCTATGTATCAGATTTTCCGCGACTTCCTGGCGGATAGCGCAAACTTCGTGAGCGTCGCGACGGCGTTTGTAGCGATCGGTTATTGGCTGCGTCGCCGCAGGCGCTCACCGAAATGATTCGGATTCAAGCGAAAGATTTCTAGCGGTTTCGGCGGATCAGTCCGGATCGATGAACATCCCGCACAGAATGCAGCGGGTGCCGTTCCAGCCAGTAGGACCGCAGTTTGGGCAGTCGTAGGAGCTGTGCACGTTCTCGCCCTTTGGCCTATAGCCTGTCATCCCACCGGGCCCCCTCAGATAGTAGAAACGATCGTCTTGACCCACCACCTGGAGCCCGGGGCCGATGAGAAGTGGCCTGCCACGCATTTCCGGCTCGCGCTGTGGCTCATGCTCAAGGGCGAAAGCGGCGGCAAGCTACCTCATTTGTTCGGGCGACAGCTTGCCCTCCTGGGCAGCGGCCAGAACCCGGCTGAAGGACGTGTTGAGCTTGCGATCTGAAAGGAACGTGTCGTGTAGCTCCTGCACGTGGTCAGACTTCTCGATCCCCTTTTCCAAAATCATAATGAACATGGGCGACGGCTTGAATCGATGGGCACCCTTGTCGCGGTTGCAGTCGCGGTGCGACGGCCGCAAATTCGCCCATGAATTTAGGTCGAAGTCTTCCGGCAACCCCATCGCCTTCAGGATGTTTTTCAGGGCCGGATGCTCTGCCAGGCTTTCCGGGATAACGTGGTCGACTTCCATTTCGGCCAAGCTGACCGGCTCGCGGCAAATCCAGCACTTTTCACCGTGGGCGGTGAAAATCGCGTACCTTTGCGCCTGCGTGAAGTTGGTCTTCGCCATCGCCGCCACATAGTGCAAATGCGGAAATGAAAAAAGCCCCCTTTACGGGGCCGGCGAAACGAATGCGTCTAGCTAGGTAGTAGCCTCCGCCATTGCCGTGCCTCCGGCAATGCTCAAGGCTTAGGGCATTCGTTACGCCTCGAACATATGGGCGCAGGGCGCACCATTGGACGCAGAAATCAGGGCGATGACGGGAGCACGAAATCTGCTGCGGGAAATTGTTTCGGCCCTTCGCGAGCGCCTGGAGCAAAGTGTAAACTAGCGCGCAGCCAGGTGCCGGCAATGTCTGCTTTCAGGTCGAGGCTCCTGCCTCATCAACGACCGACATCAGGCGCATTGCTGCCATCCAACTTGATCATTCTGTGACGATGCGTCGTTTTGATAGACCTCAGGACGCTAGGTTGGCCTTGCTCAACGCTCGTAATCGTTATCGTTTGAGCGCTGGGTCTTCCGGTCCTGCTCTTCCGACTGCCCCGCCTTCTGTTTGTTGTCCTTCTGCTTGGCTCTCACCTGCTCCTGCTCGGTGCCTGTGCGCGGCTCGCCCGGCTGGCGGGGATCGTCCCGCGTTGGAAGATCTCGCCCTCGCGCCTCGCGCTCGGGAATTGGCTCCTCACCGCCACCACCACGACGCTGTTGCTGCCGCTCGAATTGCAGTCGCGCCAGACGGTCGTGCATCTTGTCGTTGACCTCTTCACGATACTGTTCGAACTGTCCTTGATGCGCCGGCGGCAGCGTCTCGCGCATATTGTCCAGAGCCTGATTGACGCGGGCCATCTGACGTCGCATTTCCAAGGGGGTGTGCGCCATGTTCAAATCTCCTATCAGTGCATTCAATTCTCTCATACCGGGATGGGACAGGAAAGACTTCTGCCCTAATTGATCAGCTCCGCGACCCGCAGGACCTGGCTGCCCCTCCCCTGTCCGATCGCCGCGGAACTGGAGAAAATTGTTGCCGATCGACTCCGCCGCCGTGAGAGCCTGACCGACTATCCCCGCGGTCCGCATCGTCGTCACAGTCTTTTGCCATGCGGCTGCGATTGCATCGCCGTTCACGACAAGGGATTGCACATCGAAACGGCGTTGCCGTTTGGCCTCCACGCGCTCGATCGTCCTGGCGCTGACTTGGTAGCGCGGATCGCTCTGGGCGCGGCTGTAGGCTCCGGCATGCTCCTTCGTGAATGGCCGCGTCATCGCATGATCCATGCGCCGCGTCGCCACCATCGCAATGCCGTTCTCGCGTGCTTTTTCCGCAAAAGTCTCGCGCCAGGCTGCGAGATCAGGCTTGTAGAATTTCAGGCGCTCGCCGTCGGCAGAGCGCGCCTGCACCATCGCATGGATATGGACGTGCTTGGTGTCCTTGTGATGCGCCAGGACGAACTTGTATCCTGGCGCTCGCTCCTCGAGCACGGCGCGCGCCGCGGCCATGACGGCGTTGGCATCGGTGCCGGCCCTTGCCGAGAAAAGCAGGTGATAGGCATTGCGGCGCTCACGCCCCGAAAACTGCGGGCGCCATTGTTCGTAGACTGAAGCCGCAGCCTTCGTGGAGTTCTTCACCCAAGGCACCGGCTCGCCATTTGCGTGACGGACGTGACTGTGGGTGCGGATGAACTTCTGCAGGAAATATTTTGCTTTGGGTTCACGGCTCACAGCCGCCGTTACCTCTGCCCTGGCGACCACCCCCGCCGCGCCCATGGTTTCAGACAACCGCGCCTCGATCTTGTCGAGCGCCTTGCTGCGCGAATTCTCCCGACCGCCGGCCAGGACCTTGGCGAGCGGTCCAGCCCGCACATCGGTGTGCGCGTAAACCTCCACCGTCTGTCCGTCCTGCGCATAGATGAACGGTTTTGCACCGAATGCCTTGTTCAGCGCCTCGCTCACGGCGGCATCGGTGACCTCGCTGGCGAGCTCGAAACGAACCTCCAGAAAATTGGTATTTTCCAGGGGCGGCTCGAACGTCTCGCAAAACGTCTCCAGGAACGCCTTTCTTGCGCCGCCTGTCGCAAGCATCTGCCCATCCTCGTCGAAAATCTCGATGTCGTGTTTCTCGCCCTTTTCGTCCTCGCGCTTGCCGATGTAATTGAGCAGCCGCGCGGCGGCTTCCCTGGTCGACGGAGGATTGGGCATGACCTTGAACACGGCAGGCTGCGCGCCCGCCGCATAGCCTGCCCTCGCCGCCACAGCCCGCGCCTGATAACCCGCCCGCGCCGCTCGCCCTGTAGCGCTCGCGCGACCCGCGCCACGGCCACCGCCGCCGCCGCGCCGCTTCCAGTCTTCCTCCTCCTCTTCCGGCCGGAAACCGGCGAGCGTGGCGCCATAGACCATGATCGGCGCGCTAGGGGCTCTGGGCGAACTCGCAGCAGCAGTAGACTTCGGTGCCCTGCTGGACATGGAACTCCCCGAAGCCCCCAATCCTCCCGGCGACGAACGAGGGGTGTTGCTGCCGTCACCTAGCGTCGACCCGGCCTGTCCTTGCCCGAGGCGTCCGCCGCCACCGGTTCGCCCATAACTCTTCATCGCCTGGAATTCACCGGCCTCGCGTCGGGCGCCCGTCACGGACTTGTCGTCGTGGAGCTCCTCACGCTTCACGTCGGACTCGCCCCGCAGATAGCGTTCGATTTCGGCCGCGTAGCCAGCAAGACGACCGCTCATGGCCTGGCTTCCCTCGCCTTGCGTGACCCGCCAGTCATCGCCTTCAGTTCCTCGCGAAACTGCCGCACCAGGTTGCCCACGGCGATCAGCGCCTGCTCAAGATCCTCATCATGGGCAACACGGCCGTCGTTCATGGCGCGCACAGCCTGATTGAAATTGACACCGACGCGCCGCAGTTGATCGGTCATGTCCACGATCGCCGGCCGCAACGCCTCCGACGCAATAGGCAGATGCCCGGCCTCTGCCCGCACAAGACGCCGCACGACCTCGCTTACGGTCACGCCGTCCCGCTCCGCAATGGCTTTGAGGCTGGCCAGCTCGTCAGCCGAAAACCGGATGTGTGTCACCTCGCCGTAGCGCCGTGACGCGTTCTTTACCGCTGCTTTCTGGACGTCTGCATCCATCTCTCAAGCCCGCTTGCGGGCGCTAAGGCCCGCCAGGGCCGCGCCGCCTGTTTTGTGTGTATCACAAAACAGGCTATCCTGCCAATAGGAAGAGGAACGATTTTCGGGCGCGCGCCTCTCCTCACAGGCGCAGTTGTCAGCGGCAGCGGCGCGGGCGAAATGTGCCCATCGTGATTTGATGCGATGTGTCTATGATGCGTTGACGACTTGTATCCATGTTAACATGGATACACCGGCACTATGCGCGGCCGGAAAAGCTTGGTCGGAAATGCGCATTCGATGGGCCACCGGACCCCTTCTTTGCTGAAGATAGCAGCTGGGCAAAAACTGCCCCTTTAGCGAGCCCTTATTGATGCGCGCCTGGGTTGCCAAACCAGCCTTCCCCGTCGACAATGTCACCATGTTTCGACCGTGACATTATTCTATCCATCCATGATGACTTGTTTCCATGTTAACATGGAAACAAGGAGACAACGCCGGAAGGAGGCCCCATGATCATCTCCGCTGCGATCCCAAAGGGCGGCACTGGCAAATCGACGATGCTGCGCACCCTGGCATCCGTCGCGCTGCATAGAGGGTACTCGGTCACTCTTATCGATGGCGACCGGCGGCAGAACATGAACCGCTGGTTCCAGATGCTCGGCGAAGCTGGCAATCGTCCTGACAAACTTACGATGGTGAGCGCGATGACGCCGCAGGAAATCCTTCGCGCGGCAGCCACTCACAACGGAGAACGCTCGGTCGTCTTGATCGATACGGAAGGCACCACAAATGACAACCTCATGGCCGGGCTCTTCGCGGCCGACATTGTCGTCGTGCCGGTCTATTTTGCCCTCGACGATGTGACCGCCGCCATCCAGATCACCGACCACTACATCCCGCTGGCGGTCGAGAGCCGGGGTAGACCGCTGCCTGCGATATTCGTGCTGACCAAGCAGACCATCATCGATGGCAGGGCGCGAGCCCTGACAGAACTGCGCGCCATCATCCAGGCCAACGGGACACCGATTGCGGAACACGTCCTGCACAATCGCGTTGCCTACCGCGACCTTCAGACCGGGCAGACCCTTTACAGCCCCGAGGTGCCCGACGCGAAGGCGATTGCCGAGAGCGAAGGGGTCTTCGACGACCTTCTGCAAACCTTCATCGAAGCCACAAGGAACGCGGCATGAGTGAAGAAACCGCACCTAAAGCCGGTGACGACAAGAAAGCCCGCATGATGAAGGCGATCTCCACGCAGCCGCCGGCGCTGCCCAGCATGTTCATCCCACAGAAGGCCGAGCCATCAGGGATCAAGGAGCAAGCTACGCCCCAGATGCAGGAACCGACAAAGCCATCCCCGGCAGTCGGGCCCGATTTCCGCAAGCTGCTGCGGCAGGGTCAGAAAAAGGACCCCATCGCCGGAAAGAAGATTCGCGAGGAGGAGATGATCCGCTGCGGATACTATCTGACGGCCGTGGAGCAGCGCCAGTTCAAATTGCTGGCGATCAGCAACGGGCACAGCATGACCGAACTGCTGCGTAAGGCCGTGCAGGATTATATCCGCATACATAAGCACAAACTGCCGAAGGAATAATCGGCGGTTTTGGAGTCGCTCTCGCATGCCGTGACGGGTGATGTTAGTGGCTCCTTTGCAACGTGCAAAAAAAGGGCCCGCGACGGAACACTCCGTCGCGGGCCCTGAGATGTGTTGCCTACTTGGGATGGTTGAGGTGTTTTAGCACTTGGCCTAGGATTGTGTCTCGCACCGGACGCCCGCTGGCTGCCGCTTTGTCGTCGACCAGCTTTGCGGCCAGTTTGGGCGACAGCGGGATGAAGTCGTAGCCGTGTGAGATGGCTGCGCGGTGAAGATCCTCAAGCGTTTCGAACGCGCGATCGTGGGTGCCGAGCCAAAGACCGGGCTCGTCGGTTTCTTCGTGCGGGAACGCTTGCAGGAAGTAGGTCCGAAGTGGTGGATCGTAGCCGATGACAGCGTCTGGGTCCGAGCGGCCCTGTCCGGTGACGGTGCCAGTGACAGTGATGGTGTAGCGGCTCATTGCAACCTCCTTTTGCCGGTGGGGAGCCGGCCCCTTGCGGGGCCGGCCACCGATGCCTCACTGGGGGTTGTTCCAGAGGATGACCTTCTTGTTTTCCTCGCCACCCGGGGCGGGAGCGAGATTGCCGAAGATCACGCCGATCTCGGGGGCTTCCAGCTTGACCGAGAGGTACTCCTCGCCCGAGCGCTGGGAGATGCGGTGCCAGCCGGCTCCGATCTCGAAGCCCGTGCGCTTGTTGACGATCCGGTAGTCGGGGGCGTCCTCGCGCGACTTGTTGGTGTTCGGGATCAGGGTGATCGGGGCGTTGACCCGGAGCGTGGCGAAGACGCCTTCCATCGAGCCGTCGGCCTTGGTGGTGAGGTTTGCGATCGTGGTGGCCATGGTAGTTCTCCTTCGGTTGCATCGGGACCATTCCCGATGGCGCCAAAGGAGAGGGCCGTCCTGCTGCGGTCATCTCGGCGAAAATTCTGGAAAATTCTATTTGCCGAAAAATTGCGGGCAGGCCCTTCGCCTGCCCGCAGACAAAAACAGAAATCGAATTTTCCTGAATATTCGCCGAGTGTACCCCCAACGGGGGTTGACCGCACAAAGCAGGCGGTCGTCTACAAAGGCGACATGAAACGGGAATGGCCCCGGATGCGACCGAAGGAAAAGAACTCAGGCCGCCATCGCTAGAGCGCCGACGCAACGCTGCCGGATCGCAGGAACATGCTGCAGCCTCTCGGGTCATGTCGTCGGCATCGCCAACACATCGAACAGCAGCCCGGCGCGTGGCCGCCTTGCATGTTCGGTCTCGCGGCAGAGTGGTTTCGAGATCGGAGCCGGCTGGCAGCGGCCTTCACGCCCCTCGGGGACGATACCGCGCAGTCAGGTTGGATGACCCGGCAAGCCAGGATGTTGTTTGGCACGCTTGCACCCGCTTCAGAGGTGAGAAGCGTCAAGATGATCATCCGCACAACGCCCCGCGGCTCTGCGCGTGGACCGGTTTCGAAAGGGGCCGGCTCCGTCCGCACATACAGTGGATTAGGCGGCGCGGAGCCGGATCAACATATCGGATTGAACCCGCCGGGCTGTCGGCAGCCATCATCCTGGCAACGTTAGACGCTCCTCCGGCATCATGCGGGCTTCGGCTTGGCGGCGAATGTCCGAACCGGCATGGCGGAGCATGGCGCACCAGTCCTCCACATTGTAGGTCGTTGCCATCCGGCCCCTGGCCAGATCGTAAATGACGCACGGCTTGTTTGCGATGGCGAGCCGAAGCACGTTGACGGCCGTACCGGGTGATGCGCCGTTCCAGACCATCATGCCAAAGTCGGCGCGCCGCGCCATCTCCCGGTCCTTGGCGGCGTCGTACCAAGATCCATGCGTGCCTCCAGGTGACGGGACATGGTAGGCGGCCCAGTCGCCCAGATTGTTGCGGGGTTCCTTGCCGGCATGGAAGACCCCGACATGCTCGTACTTGTAGCCGGCGAGGAGGCCCTGCGCCTCGGCATCGGCTCCAGGCGCGTCGCCAATCAGCACGCCGTGCTCGGCAGCAACGATTGCGCCGATGCGAGCGATGGCAGGTTCCGGCAGCTCGAATATCTCGCGTGATCCACCTATGAATATCATCGACATGGTGACTTTCCCTTCTCTCCCGCGTCCCCCGCCCCGCGCCGGCCGCCCTCTCCCCTGGCCCTGCGCGAGGGATCGTCACCCGAAGGCCGAGACGGCAAAGCCGGCTCGGGAAGCGGCGGGACGCCGCGACGAGAGCCCGGTCGGCCGCAGGCCGGCGCGCCCGGATCCTGCAGCTGCCGGAGGCGCTACGCGCATCTGGCTAGTGGCGCTTCGCGCTGGAGCTAGTGGTCTTGTCGGCCAGCCAGAGCTCCCGTCCTGGATCGAGCGCATGGCCGCGAAAAGAGAACGTCAATCCAGACGGCTGACGCGGCGGCCCTCGCTGCGCGCTTCGATAAAGGCGCCTGCGATCTTCATCATGAATGCCTTGCTGAAACGACCGAGGGGCTTACCGTCGGCTTCGATGTACCAGGAGCGTTCGGCAATATCGTAGTTGTATTCGTCAACCACTATCCAGCAGCGTTTGAGATCGGTCAGACCGGCGCGGCGGCACTCGATAGCGGAGACCTCCAAACCGACCCGATCGCTGGTCGGTGGCTGGGTGGTTATAGCCAGGAGCGCGAGATGGGTCAGGCCATCTCTTGCGCCGTGGACAGCGATGACCACGCAGGTCGGCCGGCTCTTGCGGCCTTCCGTTTCGCCGCGCTCGTATTGCCATGCCCAAAGATAAGGATAGGAGATCACCTGACCGGGCAGAAATCTACCGCTCATCATCGTATCCTTCCCCGCGCGCCAATCGGTCGATCTCGGCGGCGAAGAGTTCCGTGTGTTCCTCCGGCATCTCGGCGACATGGTATGCGCGGCGGGGATCGCCGCCGATGCGCATCCGTTCGTAGTGCTCGTAACTCATCAGCACGAACCGGGGTTTCCGGTGCTTGGTAAGAATAACGGGTTCGCGGCTGGCAACGTCGGTGACGTCGCCAACCTGCTTGTTGAGATCCCCCGTCGTGAACTGGCGCATGGCTAGACTCCTTGATCGATCGCCATATTATCTGGATTCGCCAGATTTGCAAGAAAACGGCGCTCACGCGCCGCCCTCCGCGAACCGCCAGACGGGGATGCCGAGCCGACGGGCCTTGTCGGCAAGGTTGTCGGTAATGCCGGAGCCGGGAAAGACGATCAGGCCGTAGGGCACCACGGAGAGAAGCTGGTCGTTGCGGCGGAACGGGGCTGCCTTGGCGTGCCGGGTCCAGTCCGGCTTGAAGGCGATCTGGGTGACCTTGCGGTTCTCGGCCCAGCAGGCGGCGATGCGTTCGGCGCCGCGCGGGCTGCCGCCGTGGAGCAGGACCATGTCGGGATGCTTCTCGCGAGCCTTGTCGAGCGCGTCCCAGATCCTGTCGTGATCGTTGCAGTCGAGGCCGCCGGCGAAGGCGATCTTGGTCCCTGCTGGAACGAGCACCTCGGTTTCGGCGTGTCGGCGGGCGGCGAGGAAGTCGCGGCTGTCGATCACCGAAGCGGTCATCGCCTGGTGGCTGACCTTGGAGCCGGTGCGCGGTCGCCATGCCGATCCGGTTTGTGCCTCGTAGAGATCGGCGGCCTCATCGCGCATGATTTCGAGCACGTTGCGGCGCTCGATATAGCTGATGCCTTCCGCGGTCAGCCGCTCCAGCTCGACCGACTTCACCTCCGAGCCGTCCTGCTCCTGCTGACTCGAGCGCTGCGCCTCCTCGTTGCGGTCGAGGCTGCGGGCGACACGCTCGGCGGCACGGTGGAAGACGTTTGCGAACGACCAGAGCAGGTCGTCGAGATCGGGTTCGAGCCTGGTGTCCCCGAGCATGCCGGCGAAGGTTTCTACGATCCCGGCAAGGCCGGCCCTGATCACTTCGTCGTCGGGCAGCGGCCGGGGATCGGGTTCGTCCTGATGCGGGCGATGCCCGTACATCTGCAGCTCGAGGATGACGCGGTCGGTCGGCGATGAGGCGTGGTAGGGCTCGTAGCCCTCATCGAAAGGAAGTTCGTAGGTCATGGCTGTCTCCGTCGGTTGTGGCCGCGCCCACCGCGGCCTGACCGCGAAACCCGGCCGCGCCCCGGGCGCGGCTGCACCGAAGGCCGGAGCGAAGCGGAGGACGGCGCAGCCGTTGCGGCCGTGACCGGGGGGTGGCAGGGATCGCCTCTCAGGCAGGCCGCGGGCGCGGCCTCTCCGATGGAGCCCCGGCCATGTGCCTGCGAGGCTTCCGGTGAGGGCGCCCCTGCCCGCTTGCCGGCCCGTCCCCGGTCATCCGGGCGGCAGGAAGCGACGGGCATCGTCCGGGGCGAGCTGATCGCCGAGCCGTGCCACGAGATGGCGCGGGCCGAGATGGCGCAGATCGTCGTTGAAGTCGCCAAGCTGCGGGCGCAGCACCATGGCGAGGATGCCGGCCTCGCCTGCGCGCTGACTGAGACGGCGGATGCCATTCCTGCCGGCGGCGTCCGCATCGGCGGCGATGTAGAGACGACGGCAACCAGGCGGGAAGGTCAGGCCGGAGAGGTGATTGGCAGAGGTGGCGGCGGCCACCGGCAGCGCCGGCATCACCGTGCGGAGCGACGCCATCGTCTCGAAACCCTCACCAGCGGCCATGACCGGAACGGGTGTGCCAGGCTCGAGGCCAAGCCAGATGGCGTTGCCGAGAAGATTGCCAAGCGAGCGGCGTGGATCGGCCAGTTGCGCCTTGCCGATCTTGCCGTTCGGATCCAGCCCAGAGGACAGGTAAGTGCGCTGCAGACCGGTGATACGCCCGTCGAGAGAAGTGACGGCCGCGATCAGCGCGGGGAGCGTCTGCGTCTCGCCGGTGACGAGATCGCGGTAATAGCAGCCGGGGTGGAAGCGCAGGGCGCGCTCGCGCGCGGTCAAGAGGATGCCGCGGCTGGCAAGATAGCGTTCGGCCAGCGTGCCGGCGACCCGCTGCGCCATGGCGAACAGACGGCGTGCGGCATCGGAGGAGCCGCGCACCGCGGCAGACTGGCGGTCGGCGCCAGAGATTTGCGACTGCGGTCGCGGCATTGCGAGAAACCGGCGGGCCTCGTCCGCGACATCGCGAAACTCGATAAGACCGCAGCTTTCGCGGATGACATCGAGCAGATCGCCGAACTCGGACGTCGCTTCGTCCACCCATTTGCCTGCCGCACCCTTGGCGTTGGCTTTCAGCCGCACGTGCATTGAGCGGCCGCGGGTGTTGCGCGCGTCGCCGATGATCCAATGGTTGCCAACGCGTCGGCCATTGGAGAGATATTCGCGGCACACCGCCTCGGCATGGTCGCCAAGGCGGCGCGCCAGCTCGGAGGCCGAGCCGGTCATGATCGCCTCCCCTCAAGCCGCCGCCGTGCGATCGGTGACGGCGACCAAGGGGTGGCGCTCGAGAAGCGAGGCGAGCACGGCGGAACCCTGCCCGCCTGTTGGAATGAACAGCCTCAGCTTCCAGGAGATGATTTCGGAGATCAGGCCCAGGGCCTTGAGCCGTGGTACCATCGCCTCGGTGAAGCCGATCAGCTCGACGCGCCAGTCATTCATGACGCGGCTACGGCGTAAGACCAGACCGTCGGCAAGCTGAAGGCCGATCCGACCGTCGACCAGGCCGGTCCAGGCCTCATCAGGCGTCAGTGTCGGCACATGGTCGATGCCAAGATTGCGCAACATGGTCGCGACCAGCGTCGGCGCGATGTGGCGGCCGATGATGCGTTCGCCCGCATCGGTCTGGATGCGGTAGACTTGGCAATCATGGTCGGGCAGGCGTCGCCAGATCGGCAGCAGCAGGCCGGTGACAATGTGGAATGTGCTGGTGGTGAACTCCGGCACCGCGGCGACCTCCGCCTGCCACAGTTCGCTGAACAGTTTGCGGTCGGCCGCCTGCCAATGGGTTTCGGCAAGGGCGTCAAGACCGAAGCGCACCTCGTCGGTCGGGCGCAGCAGACGTGCGCGGTGCTCGATCGTACCGTCGTCGAGCATGAGGCTGGCGGTCGGCAGCTGGATCGCTGCCCGGCTCGACCTGGTATTGACCAGCAGCAGCGATTGCGGCTCTGCCCGGACAATGGCAAGTGCGTCCGCCAGGCCGAGGGGTCGGGTACGATCCTTGCGCGCAACAGTCAGAACATGCGACTGCGCGCCGGAGACCGGATGCGTGTAGATTATCCGGCGATCGGTGACGACGATGCTCTCGGCCGTGATCGTCTCAAGCCCCTTGTCGAAGGTGCCAGCGGCGATGGCGCCTTCGACCTTCGCAGCCATCAGCTGCTCAAAGACCTCGAACAGCAGGTTCTGAGTTTCGATGCGCAGCGCGAGCAGCCGGTTGAGCCAGGTGGTGATCGGCGGCAGCTCGTCGCGCAGCCCGCCCTCGTCGGTGGTCAGCGACAGCCCGGTCACCGTCTCGAAGGTGGTGAGCGAGCAGCCCTCGATCTTGCCCTGATGCAGCAGATAGTGGAACTGGCGCAGTGCTGCGCGGGCATAGGAGCTTTCCAGATTGTCCTCGGAGCGGAACAGCCCTGCCCCACCGGTCTGGCGCTGGCCGCGTGTGATCGCACCCAGCGTGTCGAGCCGCCGCGCAATGGTCGACAGGAAGCGTTTGCCGGCCTTCACATTAGCGGCCATCGGCCGGAACAGCGGCGGCTGCGCCTGGTTCGTGCGATGGGTCCGGCCGAGTCCCTGGATGGCGTTGTCGGCGCGCCAGCCGGCTTCGAGCAGATAGTGCTTGCGCAGCCTCTGGTTCCTCGCACCGAGATCGGCGTGGTAGGAGCGGCCGGTGCCGCCGGCATCGGAAAAGATCAGCACGGACTTGTCGTCATCCATGAAACTCTGCGTCTCGGCGAGATTGGCTGAGCCCGGCCGGTTCTCGACGGCGAGCCGGTCGATGCCGTCGCGGCCAGTCTTCCTGACAATGCGGCGGGAGCGGCCGGTTACCTCCGCAACGATGTCGGTGCCGAAGTGGTGGAGTATCTGGTCGAGCGCGCTGCCAACCGATGGCAATATGGCGAGCTTTTCGACCATCTCGTCGCGGCGGCGCACAGCCTCGCGGCATTGGACGGGGTTGCCGTCGGCATCATGCACAGGCCGCGAATAGACGTTTCCCTCCGCGTCCGAATATTCCTCGAACAACTGCGTCGGGAAGGAGTGCATCAGATACTCTGCTACATACTCCCTCGGAGTGACATCAACGTGGAGGTCGGACCACTCCTCGGTTGGTATCTCGGCCAGCCGGCGTTCCATCAGCGCCTCGCCGGTGGAGACGATCTGCACCACCGATGAATGACCGTCGGTGCGGTCCTGCTCGATCGCGCCGATGAGCGTCGGCGTCATCATCGAGGTGATGAGGTGAGAAAAGAACCGCTGCTTGGTGCTTTCGAAGGCCGATCGCGCCGCCGCCTTGGCGTTGCGGTTCAGCGTGCCGGTCTCGCTGGTGATGTTGGCCGCCTCGAGCGCGGCGGTCAGATTGTTGTGGATGACCTGGAAGGCGTCCGCATAGGCATTGTAGATGCGGATCTGTTCTTCGGTGAGTTCATGCTCGAGCAGGTCGTATTCAACGCCGTCATAGGAAAGCGAGCGTGACGTGTAGAGCCCGAGCGACTTCAGATCGCGGGCGAGAACTTCCATGGCGGCGACACCGCCATCCTCGATCGCAGAGACGAATTCGGCGCGGTTGGCGAACGGGAAATCCTCGCTGCCCCAGATGCCGAGGCGCTGGGCATAGGCCAGATTTTCGACGGCGGTAGCACCCGTGGCCGAGACATAGACGATGCGGGCATCGGGCAGTGCATGCTGGATCCGTAATCCTGCTCGACCCTGCTGCGAGGGCGCGACGTCGCCGCGCTCGCTTTTGCCGCCGGCGGCGTTCGCCATGGCGTGAGCTTCGTCAAAGACAATGACGCCATCAAAACCCTTGCCGACCCAGTCGATAATTTGTGCGATGCGGGACTTTTTGCCGTCGCGCTCCTGGGAGCGCAGCGTGGCGTAGGTCGTGAACAGGATGCCTTCGGCAAGGCGGATCGGTGTCCCCTGCCGATAGCGCGAGAGCGGCTGGACAAGCAGGCGTTCCTGGCCGAGTGCGGACCAGTCACGCTGAGCGTCCTCCAGCAGCTTGTCCGACTTCGAAATCCAGATCGCACGGCGGCGGCCTTGCAGCCAGTTGTCGAGGATGATGCCGGCGACCTGCCGTCCCTTGCCGCAGCCCGTGCCGTCGCCCAGAAACCATCCACGGCGGAAACGGACGGCGTTCTCCGCACCATCCGGTGCGGCGGAGACGACGTCGCAGGTCTCATTGACGCTCCAGGCACCGGCGAGATGGCCGGAATGGGCTTCACCGGCATAGATGACGCTTTCGATCTGGGCGTCCGACAGCAGGCCCTCGTCGATGACTCCATCAGGCAGGAGCGGCCGGTAGGATGGTTTTGGCGGCGCTACCGCGGCCATTGCCGCCGACTGGACCAGCGGCGTCGGATGAGGTTTGGTACGTGGGATGTCGATCGACTGGAGCGCGTAGGGCTCGTAGATCGTGTCGGAAAGCCGCCCGCCCTCTTCCGGCATCCAGTCGCGCAGTTCGTAAGCGAGTGGAACGACGGAGGTGCTAACCGGGATAGCCGGACGGGCGGGCTTCGCCCGGGCAATCGTGGGGACTGGCCGCGGCTTGGGGTCCGAGGCCGTGGCAGCGATAGACGCTCCCGCTGCTACGCGTGCCGCCATCTGCATGGTGGCATGGCGCAGGATCCCGCTCGACAGTGCGCCGATCGAATCCGGGAACCCGCCCGGCGTGCGGGGTGGGAGGTCGGAGATCCAGGAGAGCAGCGTCTCGACATCCAGCGCCTTCCCCGGTGATGCCGGGAATGAGGTCGGGTCGGGCGCCGGACTCTTGTCGATGATGGTCAGGCGGGTTTCTGCCGTAGTCCCATGACGGGCATAAACACGCCCGTCGATTGCAGCGGTGAAAAGGACCCTGCCCTGCTGCTGCAGCCGTTCGAAGGCGGGCCGCCATTTGGGGTTTTCGGGAGAAAGGCCGGTGCCTGTGATGGCGACCAGGCGACCGCCAGCGCGCAGTCGCGCAAAGGCGGACGACAGATGCCGCCAAGCCGCATCGGCGACATGGCCGTCGACATAGGCTCCCACCGTAAAGGGCGGGTTCATCAGCACGACGGAGGGTTCGACCGCTGGATCGAGATGATCGTCGATATGCGCTGCATCGTGCCGGGAGACCGCACCATCGGGGAATAGCAGGCCGAGCAGATCGGCGCGTGTCGCGGCAAGCTCGTTGAGCACGAGCGAAGCCCGGGCGATGTTGGCATGGACGGCGAGAAGGCCGGTGCCAGCCGACGGTTCGAGAACGAGGTCTGAACAGGAAATCGCGGCAGCGTGTGCGGCGATAAAGGCGAGCGGCAGCGGGGTCGACAGCTGCTGCATGGCCTGACTCTCGTCGGAGCGCCGCGTGTGCGTGGGAACGAGCTCTGCGATGCGTTTCATCATCGCCAGGGCCGCCTGCGGCGAAGATGAGCGAGAGAGGATCGCCGAGCCGAAGCGGCGGAGGAATTGAACCTGGGCGGCTTCGAGCGCCTCGTAGGCGTGCTTCCAGACCCAGAAACCTTGCGCATCCGTGCCGCCGAAGCTGTCCGTCATGGCGCCGCTAAGGACTGCGGTGCTGATGGGTTTGCCCTGTTCAAGGAACGGCAGAAGCTGGGCCGCCGCCTGGTAAATCGCCTGGGAGGCGTCGACGGCGCGGGGTGCCGACGCGGTGAGGGGAGCGGCCGTGTGGGAAACGGTCGATGTATTCGTAACAATGTTCATGGGAGATGTCCTTCGAGCGAGAGTGTCTGCCCAGCCGGCGCACTCTCTCCGCCCGGCAAGGCCGCACTCCTCCCGGCCCCCACTCGCCCTCCGCTGTTTCGCCAAAGACGGCGGGCACGTCACTTACAGTGTGCCGCCACGCTCAGCGCATTGACGGTTACGCGAGGCAGGCCGTTGAAGCCTGCGTCCAGCTTGTCGAGCGCTGCTGGACCCCCGGGCGTGATCGAAGTAAACGAACTTCGATTCGTTGACCGGATCGGCTCTCACCGAGGACCAAATCTATGAGACGGCCTGCCCGACCTTTCGTCGTGGAAGTGAAGAAGAAGCGTGGCAATGTCGCAAAACGACATTTGATCTGGGGCGACCTAGACTTTGCCGTTATCGCGAACGATCGGTCTGCCGCTGTTCCGGATGTTGCCGAGCCAGAGCTTCCGCAAAACGAGATGGAACCTGAGGTCACAATCGCGCGAGCGCGACCTGATGAAGTTGCAGAAACGGCCATCTCGGCAAAGAGCGATTCATTGCAGGACTGCGAAAGGGAGCAGGTCGAACAGCCTCCGGCCGTCGCCATGACGGAGGTCACTCAGCAACATCCGGCAGCTACATCGCGTAGATGGGCCAGCCGCCGTAATGAAAAGACATGGCCGCGTGGGCAGCGTTGGAAACGACGTCTTCCAAAGGCGTTGCGGCCCTAGGTGGACAGCTGGTCCTGCTCGGGATCCCGGCGTTCCCCTTGCCTTCTCCACGGCCGCCATCGCCCTCGGCAGCCAACGCTCGAAATCCACTACCGAAGCGCCCGTGGGTCGAGCGACGAAAGCGAGCTGGTCGAGCAGTTCTGTGAAGTGGTCGGCCTTGCGTTGGATGGTCTCGTCGAATTGCGATGGCACTGGGATGTTCTTACCCTCGTAGGCGGCGCCACCGCCTTTCCAGATCCCCGTGACATAGGTGGGCCCAGCGCATTCATGGTCCGGCAGTTCACACGACCAGTCGTCGTCCTCGATGGCAAGGCGACATGCTTCCTCGGACGTGGCGGCATTGTAGACGGCGTGTCGGTAGTAGGGCATTCGGTAGGTGGTTTCGATGGTGAATCTCGGCATGGTCTTGTTCCGATCATGAAAAAGCGATGCCCGACGCAGGCGCCGGGCAGGGAAAGGAAGGCGGCGGTTTCGTTCTCGTCGAAGAAGGGTGTCGTCGTCAGGGCGACACGTCGAGCGGCGGCTGATCAGGTCGAGGTATTGATCTCCCGCCACCACCGACGCGCTCGTCGGGCCTCGCATTCTCCAACCAGCCCTGCAGGATTGTTTCGACTCATCGCAACATGTGGACGGCATCGCAGAAATCGGCGATCGTCTCGGACTGCCTCACGTCTTTGGCCAGACGGTCGAGCGTCCCGTCCTTCTCAGCGTCGAGCAGAAGATCGCCAAGTCGATGGAGAGTAGGCCTGCGCTCCCTTTGGCGGATCATCGTGTCCGCGACGATCGCCACACAGGCGTCCAAGCTGTAACGGAAGACGCCGTTGAGTTCCTCGGCGCGCATGGAAGCCTCTTTGTAAGTCGCGAAGAGTTCCAGCTCCAACGCGAAGGAATAGCCTGGCTCGCCAAGAACCGCTATGCCGATGGCGAACCGGTCGTCACGGCTGATCGGCGAATGAATGGCGACGTAGCAGAAGATTTTGCCTTCGAAGCGGGTTTGCTCAGCTGTCGTGTCGATCATCTCACTGGCTCCGATGTTCTTCGGTTGTCGGCGTTTCCGACATCATGGTTGGGCGGGCAGCCTCGACGGCATCGGATTTTCCGAGCCAAGCATCGAACTCGGCCTTCTGGCGGGTCCGCGTTTGTCGGGCGACTTCGGGCAAGCCGCGGGTCGGAACATCGGCGAGCCGGTCTGCGGCGGCCTCGATGGAGGCCATGTTGAGATAGCGATGAAGATTGGCGGCCAGACGGGCGTTCTTTTTCGAGCGGCGCAGGATCACCGTCGCGACTTCGTCTCCGTCATAGTTTTCGAAGCAATTGTCGAAAGCACGGGTCGGACGTCGTCCGTAAGCGATGACCTGAGCGGCGTAATTGACGCGACCGCGGAAATTCTCCGGATCGTTGAGGCGTGACATTGGGTTTCTCCCTTGTTGGAGGTCTTCGTGAGGTGGCTCGAAAAATGGAAAAGCCCGGCGGGACCGGGCTTCGGGCGATGGCGCAGGGAAACGTCACGTTTGAGGTCAGATCCGCTGATCGTTCGAGGACTGGTTGATCATGTCCTCGAGCCAGTCGGTCGCGGAGCGTATTGCCCGGTCGATGCTATCGCTTCTCCCGCCGCCTGCCGGTCGTGCAGCCTGAAGAGCCTTGCGGGCCGCGGCCGGGATCGCGAGAATCGCGTTCATCACCTCATGAGCGGCATCCTTCGAGACGAAGTCGCCGATCGCGGAGGTGGTGTTCCGGTCCACCCCATAGAGGGACCAGAATGCACGGAACTCTCGCCCTGCCTGCGGTGACCTGGCAAGTTCAGCTTCGAACTCGTCCTCGTCGCGGTAGGAAGTCACCTGACGATCACGCTCGATGCAGGGTCTCACCTCGTAATATTCGAAGGCCAGCGTTTCGCGCATCGTGGGAAAGAGCTGGTCACGGAACGATGGTGCGTCACCCGCAGGCGGTTTGGCGACGACAGTCGACGTCGCGCTAACATCGGCACCGCGGTCAGCGCCGATGTCGTCCGCATAGTTGCTGTGGTTGGAGGGGCAGGTTTCTGGCGTGTGCAGGAATCGCGGGTGCGGTGCGGATTGATCGCCAGAGAGGTAGTCGACCGTTATCGGACCTCGCTGACAATGATCGGCGATCAGGTCGGCGGCGGAATTCCAGACGACGATGTGCGAAACGCCGGGCTGCTCGCCGAAGCCAGACTGGGCGAGATCAGCGGCGACGAAGTGATAGTCTACGGGTCCGGGCTCGGGCGTATAGCTCTCTTCATCGATGATGAAGGCGGCAAAGAATGCTTTTCTGACCATGGTATTTCCTTTCATGATGAGATCGGCGCCCTATCGTACTCGTCGAATGGGCATCGATCGGCTTGACGTCGCGATGAGTGCTGGGAGTGGTGCCGGCAAGCCGTAAGCGGCGGTTTGCCATGAGTTCTGATCGGTGGTTCTAGCCGATCAGGATGGTACGGAAAGGAGGGGTCTCGACCGATCGGGCACGGTCGACAACGAAGACCTCGTCCTCATTCGCCTCGAACAGCTTCAGGATGCGGTCGCCGACCGCGACACACTCGTTGATCCAGTGTCGATCGCTATCGCGGTATTTTGCGGCGCGCTCCGGCGGCACGTAGACTATGGTAAAATGGGACAGGGTCTCGCCGGTCGGCGCGGCATAGAAATATTCCTTCACCTCGGTGACAATGCCGCCGGTGCTATAGGAAGTCGAGACCATATCTCCAGGTCGCACCAGATCGGCGACCGTCGGGGAGCCCGGCGGTGTGCGCCGGTATCGGAGGCTATCCGGAACGCCAAGATCGGCCGTATAGGTTGAGTGCGCCTCCCCGGTCGGCTTCTCTGCCGGTGGCGACGGTTTACGATGGTTCAGCATCGTTGCCCCGTCCTTTCCGTGGCCGCGCGCGGACGTCGGGCATGCGGCTGTCGATCTCTTCGTCGGTCAGATCGTCCAGAAGCTTGAGGGTGGTGCCCTGCCCGGCGACGTAGGTAAGGATGGTCCGCTTGCCATGATGCTGTGGCGGCCGCGCATCGGGGTTGGTCTCGCCGGCGATGCCTTTGAAGTCGGCGTGTGTCGCTGACCAGATAGCCTCGAGCTTTTCTTCGCGTGTCATGCTATCGACCGCGCCGGTCTCATGGGCGATGATCGCCGCCCGCATGGCGTCGGGACTGCTCCTGTCGGTGAGATCGCAGAAGCCGTGGTACCAGCGTTCGCGGCCGCGGATCCTGATCGCGAAGAAGACGCTGGTGACGTTGCCCGCTTTGTATTCGGACATCCCGAACATGCCGGTTCTCTGGAAGAGCGGCGGTAACAGGCCGAGCATGAAATGGTATTCGCTAGCCTGAATCTCGAACCACTCCGAAGCATATGGCGTGCCGGATAGGGGATCGACTTTGGGCGCATCGCTATGGCGATTGAAGAGGGCAAACATTTGCGACCGCGTCGCGACGCCCTCGAAAACTTTTCGGAACGGAGGATGGATAAGCATGGCATGTCTCCGGAATAGCCGAGCCTCCCGCCGTGCGGTGGCGCGCGGCGGAAGACGGTCGGCGGGTGCGGGAACGGTGGGCTTCTTCAGGCGGCGCGGCGATGGGGGGACTGTGCGGCGTCGCACCCGACACCGGTGATGGCGCGGACGGCCGCAGCGAGCGCCGGAATGTCGTCGAGCATGCTCAGCGCGACGAAGTGGTTGGCCCCGCCGGTATAGTCCTTGCGCCCCTTGCAGGTGCGGATCAGGATGCCGTGGCCGGAGGACATACCGAACTGACCGACCTGGATGTAAACGGCGGTGTGGTGCAGGGTCACTTCGCCGGAAACGGCGATGCCCGCCTTATTTGAACGAACGTCATAGCTGCCCGGCGGCAGGGCAAGTTCTGCGGCAAGCTTCTTCAGCCGTGAGCGCGCCGTCGTGTGAAAGCGTCTCTTCTGCTGCTCGTCATAGGAGCAGCTCCTGGTCCAGTCGAACATGTCGATCTCCATGAAACGGAACAGGCCCGGCGATCGCTTGCGCGATCCCGGGCCTGTCCTGGGTGGTTGGGTTTATGCGATGTGGAAGTCAGGCGGCCGAGCGGCCCTCGATGATGTCGGCGCCGACTTCGTTGGCGGAGACCTCTTCGAGATAGGCGCGGCTGTACGGATTGTTGGCGAGCCAGCGTTCGGCCGCCTCGCGGTCCCTGGCAAGATGCAACAATTCCGGGCTGTCGCCGAGATCCTTCAGGACACGGATCATGCCGATCGAAGGACGTTCGACGATCTCGAAACGGAGGTCGCTCTCAACAGAGTAGGTCCGACGGACAGAGACAACGACAACGCCGGATTCTCCAAAATCGCCTTCATGCAGTGTGAAATACGCCGGCGCGCTATAGGTGGCGCGCGCTTTTGGCGGCTCCTTCTTCACCAGGCACCCGGTGCCGTTGCGGGTCTCCTACACGGAGGGCTTCTTTATGAAGCGGGAAGGCGGTTTGGGCGTTGAATCAAAGTATCGGATGATGCTCCCCAACGGAGCGTTATCGTAAACGAGATGAGCGGACATACGGATCTCCATCTATGTCGAAAATGAAAGGGCCCGGCGGTGATGCCGGGCCCCGTGCGAAGCGGGAGGGCAGATTACTCGGCGGCCTCGAGGCGGTCTGTGTCCCCTTCGGCCACGGACGGTTCCTCCGACGCTGGGTCGGCGAGGAAGGCGGGCAGCTCGGCGGCATCGCCGTCGAGAGCTGCTTCGTCCGTCATATCCTCGGATAGTGTCTCACCCGAGTTGACCGACGTGTCGTCACCAGCAAGTCGCAGCGGCTCGGCCAGCCAGTTCGATCCTTCGAGAAGACGGGCGGCCTCGCGGGCCATCAGGTCCTTCTTCATGTGGTCGATCAGCTGCGCAGAGTCCTCGCCGCGGGCCTCGCGCACCGCCTGCACGATCCGGGCCTTGGTGACGCGTCCGAGATAGTTGTCGACGGTCGGTGACCACCCTGCTTCAACCATGTTGAAGCCGAGTGTTGCGGCAAGCGCATCGGCATGGGCAAGAGCGCCCAGACGCTTGTTCCAGGGCTCGACGACGGCGTTGAGCGAGAGCGAGGCACAGTGCGCGAACAATGCCTTGCGGCTAGCTTCGTCGAGACCCAACAGGAACTCCCAAAGATCGGTTGCGTCGTCCGGCATATCCCGGTCCCAGGCCTCCTGACGCTCGGCGATCTCCTTTGCCCAAGAGGTCTCCCCGAGACCCTGGACCTGGCCGAAGCTGTTGCTGGTCAGGTTGATCTCGAGGCAGCTGTCCTTGCCGAATCGGTAGAACACCTGCAGCACGAGAACGTGGAGGACCGTGACGAAGGCGATGTCGACGTCACTCGCCAGCGCGTTACGCAGCGCGAGGGTCTTCTGTGCGGTCAGATCGAAGACAAGCCGTTCGGGCAGCGGCTTGATGCCTTCTTCCTCGGGCTCTTCGACCGCATCGGATCCGCCGTTCATGGACCGACCGTTGACGACGACTCGGTCATCACCGTCCTCGTCGGACTGCGGAGCGTCGCGATCTCCGGCGTCGGCCTCCTCGTCATCGTCCACTTCTTCCCGGGGCTCGTCACCGGGACGGACAAAGCCGGCTTCGACCTGCAGCTGGCCGTTGGCACCGAGCGTAAGGAACGCACCGGCGATGGCTTTCTGCACCGGATCGTAGACCTGAGGACGATCGCCAAAACCGTCAAGTTCGGTCCCGAGCTGATCCAGCTTGTCCTCGATTTCCTGGTCGGCCTCCTCCATCTCGGCATATTTTGCGTCGAGTGCATCGTACTCGGCCTTGACCGCATCGTATCGGGCGATCTCGTCGGCGCTCATCTCCGCCGGTTCGGCATAGATGCGCCGCATGCCGGACGTATGGCCGTACGGAAAGCTGATCGCCGCTTCGACCCACTTCCAGCCGTCGGCGCGGATGGTTTCGGCGTCGAGCTTGAGCTTGTCGAAGACCAGTTGCTCAAGAAGGGCCGCATCCTGGAACCAGCCACCGGAATCCTGCTCGAACAGGTCGCGCAGGATGATACCGCCGGCGGCTTCATAAGCCTCGGCGCCGACATAGACGGCGCGACGATCGTCGGCGCGAACCGTCGTCTCCGTCAGCAGGCGCCGGATGTAGTACGGCTCGTGCATGTGCGGGTTGCCCGCGATGCGCTCCCAGACCTGTTCCTGCCGGGCATGGTCGTCGGAGATCGAGAACGCCATGATCTGCTCGAGGCGGATTTCGTCCTTCTCGTAGAGTTCGAGCAGTTTTGGCGACACCGAGGCGAGCCGCAGCCGCTGTTTGACGGTTGCTGCCGAAACGAAGAAGCGAGCAGCGATCTCCTCGACGTCAAGACCTTGCTCTCTCAGTGTCTTGAACGCGCGGAACTGATCGAGCGGATGCAGGTTCTCGCGATGTACATTTTCGGCAAGCGAGTCCTCTTCCGCCGACGTCGTTCCGCTGCGATTGACGATGCAGGGGATCGGCTCGTTTTTCGCCAGGCGCTTCTGCTTAACCAGAAGGCCGAGCGCGAGATAGCGGCGGCCGCCGGCGGGCACTTCGAAGGCGCCGGTCTCCTCGCCGCCTCCGTCAAGAACGGGCCGGACGTTCAGGCTCTGCAGGAGCTTGCGCCGGCCGATATCCTCGGCGAGTTGCTCGATGGTGACGCCGTCCTTCACCCGGCGCACATTTTCCTGCGACAGGACAAGCTTGTCGTAGGCGATGTTCTCCGAGGGGTTCATTGCGATCTTCTGAATGGCGCTTTTTGCCATGGTCAGGGTCTCCATGACGGGCGGCCCAGGGTCTCTCCCCGGACCTCCAAACCCGTCAGGAACCCTCCCCTCCGCCCTCTGCCTCTCGCGGCCGCACTCCCGGCCAACCAACGGCTTCACCACTCGCAAGAGGCACCAAGACTAAGTCAAGCATCGTGGTGCTGTTCACCACGGAAACGGCAGCTTCCGACCTTAATTGCGGCCGCTTATCGCTATGAATGATGCCCCTTAAAACAGACGCTAAGATGGCTGAGGCTGGCGCATGTTTTGGGATTTTTCGACAAGACCGGAAAGCGTCGGACGCCAAAAAAAATTCAAGGCATATGTCGGCTGGCGTCGGTGTCGTTCGTCTTGTTCATCGGATGCTATGCTAAACTAGAGCATTTTAGCGCAGCGGGAAGCTCCGTACTGGCAGCAAAGGCGTCGAGTTTGGCTCGCCCCCAGAGCGAGAAAGGAGAAACGCGGTGACTATTACGATCACTGCCTTTGATGATAGCTCGCCGGATCGCGGCCAGGGGCTGGCGAGGGACATGCGCGTGCGCTGGGCGCTGGAGGAGGTGGGCCAGCCTTACGAAGTGCGGCTCGCTCCGTGGAGCACATTCAGGGAGCCCGCGCATTTGGCGCGCAACCCATTCGGGCAGATACCGACTTATGAGGAAGGTGATCTCACGCTGTTCGAGTCCGGCGCGATCGTGCTTCATATCGCAGAGCGCTTTCCGGGCCTACTGCCGGCGGGTGCGAATGCGCGGGCGCGTGCGATCATGTGGATGTTCGCTGCGCTCGATACGGTAGAGCCGCCGATCGTCGATCGCGATGTCGTCGAGAACTTCGAGCAAGGCAAGAGTTGGCAAGGCGAGCGCTTCGAGATGGTCGATGAACGCATTCGCGAACGGTTAAATCAACTTTCCGCGCGCCTGGGCGACAGCGAATGGCTCGACGGCGATTTCAGCGCCGGCGACCTTCTGATGGTGCATGTGCTGCAAAGGTTGAAGGGGTCGGGACTATTGGAGGAATTTCCGAATCTCTGCGCCTATGTCGCCCGTGCGGAAGCGCGGTCGGCGTTCAAGCGCGCTTTTGCCGCTCAATTGGCGGTGTTCACGGCTGCGTCGCAATGAAAGTTCCAAGCGTTCTTCGCGTCCTGCCTTTTACGGCCCTCGCCTTAGCCAGCATTTGGGCTGCCAATCGGGCTCCTGATGGTCGCCGTTCCCCACAGATGGACTTCACGGTTACGCTTGAGGCAATCGCCAATGCCCTGACCAAGGTGCCGCATATAGCCTCTATGGCTATGCTGTTCGTTCTCGCCGTGCTCGCAACCGGCTACTCGCGCATCTGGCTTGCTGCCGTGCTGACTTTTCTTGTGGGCGTGAGTTGGGAACTGGTTCAGACCACGGTGATCGGCCACAATCCCCGTGTCGTTGACATCTTCCCCAACCTTGTTGGCATTGCCGTTGCTTGGGTCGTCGTATCCGTGTCTGTCTTTCTCTGGCGCTCGGCCCGTTCGCGCTCCGCGAGCTCCCGCTGAACGAGATGCGCCGTTTCACCGATGCTTTCAGGCGAAGGAGGCTGCGACAACGTGAGCATAAAAATTGAAACTCCGCGCCTTACTCTGCGGCCTTGGGATGAAGAAGACATTGAACAACTTGCGAGTGGCCTGAACGATCTCATTGTCGCTAAGTGGCTGGCTTTCGTCCCCCACCCCTATTCGTCTGCCCACGCCAAAGAGTGGGTCAGGAGATGCCGGGAGATTTCCAGTGCAGGCGGCAGGCCCACCGCGTATGAATTTGCTGTCGAACTCAGGAATGAACGGCTGGTGATCGGAGGGGTCAGTCTCAACAAGATCGACTGGCATGCCGGGACGGGCGGCGGAGGAATTTGGATAGCCAACGGTTATCAGGGCTGCGGCTATGGACGCGAGGCGTTCGAGGCGAAGATACGCTTCGCCTTTTGTGAACTGGGCTTGACGAAATTGGTCAATGGCTACTTCGACGGCAACGAAAATTCGTGGGCGATGCAGCGCAAGTTGGGGTACCGCCGCGTGGCTGAGGCTCCCAGTCGTTGCATGGCTGACGGGAGGGAAACCATCGAACACGTTACGATGTTGCTCCGTAGCGATTGGAAGGATCGGGAGAGATAAATGTATGGTTGTCATTTCCTGTCCCTACCGCACAACTCCCAAGTTTCACGACAAAATGAATATGTTGATTTTGCTGGGGAAATTCTGTCGCAAAAGGCAGGCGATTAAGTCAGTCTTGCGTGACTGATTTCTGCAACAGTGGAAGGCTCCTTCTGTTCTCTACCAGTACAAGACCGGTCTTTCCCACCCCAACACGGTCGTTCCGAATCCGGGATGGGTGAATTGGCAGGAATCGACCTTAATTGAGGACACCAAATGACCTATTGCGCTGTTCCGAAACCTGCCGTTCGCAGGAGCGGTGCACGTAAAGTCGAATGTGAGGCCGTTTCCGGAAGGTCGCGCAAGTAGAAGGACAGTGGTAGATGAACGATGCCAGCGCAAGGTTTTGATTTGTTGCTCGGCAGGGGGGAAACTATGAAAATTGAGCAGCTGACCATCCGCAACTTCAGATGCTTTGGGCCAGAGGGAGTGACGCTCACCCTCGAAGAGGCTGTTACGGCCTTCGTCGGCAACAACGGCTCCGGCAAGACGGCGATTTTCGCCGCCATCCAAAAAGCTTTCGGCACATCGAGCGCCCAACGGACGATCCGGAAATCCGACTTCCATGTGCCCAAGGAGGACGAGGAGCTCCAGTCGGAAACCTTGATGGTCATCGACTGCTTGCTTGGCTTCTCGGAGCTGGAAGAAGACGATGCGGATACGGATGCGATTCCCGAAGTCTTCAATCAGATGGCCACGAGCGGAGAAGATGAGCCGCTGAAAGTGCGTATGCGCCTCGAAGCGAAGTGGATCGACGACGGCACGCCCGAAGGAACGATAGAAGAGGCGTTCCGATGGGTGCGCGCAACGGACGACGATTTCGAATGGGACGAGTGCCAGGCGGTGCAGGCCGTCGAGCGAAACTACATCCAACTCATCTATGTCCCCGCCAACCGCAACGCAGCCGATCAGGTCACGAACCTACTCAAAGGACGTCTATGGCGCGCCGCGAAATGGTCTCAACAGATGATCGAACAGGCAGAGACGTCGGCGGGCGCACTTCAAGACGAATTTGATACCGAAGGGGTCACGGAGTTTATTCTGGAACGCCTCGCAACCCGATGGTCGGAGGTTTATACTGGCGACACGGACACGACGCCGAAGCTCAGACTGGTCGAGACCAGGCTTGAAGAGCTCGTTCGGCGCGCGGAGTTCGTGTTCTTCCCGGACGAGGCTGGGCGGGAGCGCCGCCTCGACGATCTCAGCGATGGACAACGCTCTCTCTTCCATATCGCACTGACGGCAGCGACACTCGAAATAGAACGCGATGCTCTACGGGAGACCCCGGCGGACAGCGTGTTCGATCAGGAGAAACTCCGCCGAACTTATCTGACCATCCTTGCGATAGAAGAGCCGGAAAACTCCCTCTCGCCGTTTTTTCTGTCCCGTATCATGCGCCAGGCACGCGACATCGGCGGCGCTGCCGAAGCGCAGGTCATCCTCTCCAGTCATAGCGCCAGCATTCTCAGCCGGATAGAACCCGAAGAGGTGCGATACGCACGCCTGAACTCCGAGACACGCGAATCTTCGGTGAGGCTCCTGACCCTTCCAGAAGAAGGCACGGAAGCTCGCAAGTATGTGCGTTTGGCCGTACGTGCATATCCCGAGCTCTACTTCGCCCGGTTCGTCGTACTGGCTGAGGGCGAATCGGAGGCAATCGTGCTCCCCGCCATCGCCGAGGCGTCGGACTTCCCGCTCGACCGCTCATTCGTTCCTATTGTGCCCTTGGCAGGACGGTTCGTCGCTCATTTCTGGCGCCTCTTGTCGGATATCGAAATCCCCTATGCCACCCTGCTGGACCTCGATGCCGGACGGCAGCACGGCGGCACGAAGACGGTGCAGTATGTCGTGGAGCAACTCGCCGCCGTCGGTAACGACCTCAGCACCAACAAGCACGTAGTCGATGAGGAAATCGACCTCGATGAGCTTGACGAGATCGACGACCAGGAACTGATCGACCAAGATCAGGACCATCCGTGGCTCAAGGCGCTGAGGCGAGAAGGCGTGTTCTTCTCATCCCCGCTCGACATTGATTTCGCGATGCTGGAGATGTTCCCCGACGTTTACCAGAAACCGAGACCAGGCGGCCGCGGTCCCAAGAAGAGCGCGAATGCGCTTGAGGACAAGAAGAAAGTGACGCTGAAGACCGAAGGCGATCCCGATCTCTACGATGACGGGTGGGACGATAGCTTCATCTGGTATCCGTACCTATTCTTGAGCGAGAGCAAGCCCGAAGCGCACCTTCGCGCCTTGAGCGAAATCGACTCGGAAGATCTTGAAGAGGATGCACCCGAAGAGCTGAAGAAGCTCATCGCCTACGTGAAGCGTAAAGTCGTCCCATGAGCCTCGTTCGTCCGGAAGATTGGGTGCCTCAAGGCATAGAAGAGCTCGAAGACCGCGCTTGGGAGGCACTTCGGGAGACTGACCGCAGCGTATGCGTCACGGCCGGAGCGGGCGCCGGCAAGACTGAGTTCCTTGCGCAAAAAGCGTCCTACCTCCTGCAGACCGGTCTGTGTCCTGCGCCCAAACGAATCCTTGCGATCAGCTTCAAGCGCGACGCCGCGGAGACGCTTTCGGCCCGTGTTCGGAAACGGTGTCCAGAGGGACAGGCACGCCGGTTTGTGTCCCTGACATTCGATGCATTTGCCAAAGGGCTTGTCGATCAGTTTCGGATGGCAGTGCCGGCTTTGTACAGACCGCCGGCAAACTATGAGATCGCCTTTCCGACCAACGACGCGTTGAACGACTTTCTACGGCGCGCGGGAATTCACAACATCAACACTCAGCAACTCACACGCACTATCGCAGGAGTCCGGATCGGCGACCCTAACCAGAATGTACCCGAGAATCTTCGATCGGCGTTTGAAGAATATTGGAACGACCAGCTAAATGGGCAACCGACCGCCTATCTGACGTTTCCGATGATAAATCGTCTCGCAGAGTATCTCGTACGCGCCAACCCCCGTATCCACGCCGCGATCCGGATGACTTACCCTGTCATTTTCCTCGATGAGTTCCAGGACACTCAGCGAGCTCAGTTCGAGCTGCTCACCTCCGCCTTCGACAAGGACCACAACACATTTACGGCGGTCGGAGACGACAAGCAGCGCATCATGGGCTGGGCGGGCGCAATGCCGAACGGCTTCGAGGTATATACGCAAGAGTTTGATGCAAGACCCATATCGCTGCTCTTGAACTGGCGCTCGCATACCGATCTCGTGGCGATACAGCATATCGTCGCGCAAAGCATTGACCCCAATGTAGAGCATGCGGTCGCACGCGGGGAAAAGGCGGTCGACGGGGATGTCTGCGCGATTTGGGATTTCGGAAGCGAGGAAGAAGAGATCAAAGGCTTGGCAGGCTGGATATCCGAGCAGGTCGATGACGGCGTTCCGGCCCACGAACTGGCAGTGCTTGTGCGGAACCACCCCGAACGTCTGGAGAAAGAGTTAGGCCCGGCTCTTGCCGAACTCGGCGTCCCACTTCGAAACGTCGCGCGGAACGTCGGCTCGATCGCGATCCAGGACTTGCTCGCCGAAGAGCTATCCGAGATTCTCCTTCCGCTGCTGAGGCTGGGGGCGGAAAAGCGAAACCCCGCGGCATGGGCGTCGGCTCAAGAGCAGCTGCGAAGGCTCGAAGCGCTATCTCTCGACGACGACCTCGGACTCCAGCGATCGGCAGCGCGCACCGAAGCCCTGGTGAAATCGATTAGAGCCTACATCGCCTCGCATGATCCGGAGGCTAGCAACGTAGTGGGCGCGGTCGCGCTTCTAATCGAGGAAATTGGTGAGACCGTCATAAGGCGTGCGACACCGTCATACACACGCAATGCCGACTTCGCTCGCGTGGCGGAAGGTTTCAAACTCCTGTTGTCCGAGTGCCTTGGCGACGCCGACAGCTGGAGCGAGGCCCTGGACCGCTTCGAAGGGCGCAACCAGGTGCCGTTGATGACCATCCACAAGAGCAAGGGGATGGAGTTCCATACGATCGTCTTCTTCGGCCTCGATAGTAATAGCTGGTGGAGCCTAACCCCTAACAGACCCGAGGAGATGAACTCGTTCTTCGTGGCACTCACACGCGCAAAACAGCGTGCGTTCTTTACCAACTGCAGCGATCGCGGCGGCAGGATTGCCTGGCTGGAAAATTTGCTCGGTGCACACGTGCCTCGCATCGCGAGCGAGGATATCGCCTGAGCACGACGAACGTCTTCTCATGATGTCCGCTGCCCATTACCAGACCGTCGGCAAACCACCCCTTTGCAGCCAGCTCGCCTACCCGGAACTGATGGGCGAACCAGCCGCTTGTAGCAGCCACCTCTGGCGCACGATCAGTGAACGACGTCGAGGAGCTTCTTGGCCTTGCCTTCAATTTCCAGCCGGACATCCTGGTGTTGCTTGTCGCGCGCAACGCGCGTGATACCTTGGACGAAGTCGAACACCGATGCCGGCGGATGGCCTTCGTCGGTCAGCACGGCATCGATGATCTTGGTGGTTTCGCCCTTGGAGAAGCCGCGCTTGCGCAGGAATGTCGTGCGATCGTCGTCGTTGCGTGCGACGACGCGTTCGCGCGCTGCCTTGATGCCGTTGATGAAGGGCATGGGCGAGGATTCGGCAAACTGGATCAGCGCCGGCTCAGCTTCGAGCGCGAAGCGGGAGGCCGCATATTTTGAGTGGCGAATGGTGATTTCCTGGAAATCCTCGACACCCCAAAGATTCCGATTTTGGCACACGGCTCGTAGGTAAAAGCTCGCAATTCCTAGCGTTTTCGAACCCACCTCGCTGTTCCAGGCGTAAAATCCGCGGAAGTAGAGATCCGGTTCGCCATTCGGCAAGCGACCGGCTTCTATCGGGTTCAGATCGTCCACCAGGAACACGAAGATGTCACGGTCCGAGGCATAGAGCGTCGTCGTGTCCCGCGAGATATCGACATTGGGATTGTAGATGCCGGTTGACCAGTCGAGCACACCGGGCACTTTCCAGCGTGTGTCGCCGGTGCCGTTGCCGGCGATCTTCTGGACGGCGTCGATCAGCTCTGAATCGAATATTCTGCCATAGTCCGGACCCGTCACCGCCCGGAGTTCAAGGCGGCCATTCTCGATCTCGAGCGTCTTGACCTGCTCGGCCCGGTGTGTCGAAAGCCCATATTGCAGATTGATCCCGGCGAGCGCGGCTGGCAGCTGGCGCAGATAAGTGGCAGGCGCGCCGACCAGGCTTGCGAGCTGACCAAAGCTCCAGTGCGTCGGCGCAACCGGCGCATGGGAATCGGGCAGCATCAACGTCAGCCGTTCGGGATTGTCGCGGGACGCTTCGACCCGGATCGCTTCGCTTTCGACGATCCGGGTCTTGCTGCGTTCGGACCGCCGCTTCACCGAATTGTTGAGGTCGGTGAGCGACAGGAAGCGTTCGTCGTCCGGTCGATTGAACCATTCCGACGACACGCGGCCGATGCGCTGGCCGCGGCTGACATCGACCTTGTATCCGTTGGGCGTCGTGCGTGAAGGCGCCAAAATCTCCATATGCGTCATGATCGTTCTCCGCGACGGGCGCCGGGAGCCTCTCTCCTGGCCTCGGCCCGCCGCCGCATCCCGGCTTCCCCTCTCCCTCTTGATGCGCCAGCCGGCGCGCGAAGCGCGCGGGCGCCGCGGCAGCGCTCCCTCGCCTGTTCAAGGTTGCGTCGCCGCCGAAACCGTGAATCAATGAGACAGGGGATGCGGCGGCGTCCGGAGCGATGGAGGCAATGCGACGATTCAAACTAGCTGAGCAGGTGATCGAAGAAACGGCGCCGGACCTTCAGCTCGCGTTAGCTGATGCTTACCGTAAGCGGATTCGACCGCTTTGCCTGTGCAAGGAAGGTGGCCTCTCGATGTATATTGCCCAGGTCGGAGAGCAATACATCGTCAAGCGCATGCCGATGTCGGGTGGCGGGCACGATCCGGCGTGTCCATCCTACGAGCCGCCTGACGAACTGTCCGGTCTCGGCGTGTTGATGGGAAGCGCAATCCAGGTCGATCCGGAGAGCGGGATGTCGGCACTGAAAGTCGCTTTCAGTCTGACGAAAATCGGCAAACGGGCTGCGCCGAGCGTTGGAGCGGTCGCAAGCGACACCATAGCCGGCGACGGAAAGAAACTCTCTTTGCGCAGCGTGCTCCACTATCTCTGGCACCAGGCCGAGCTGACTGCCTGGACCTCACGGTGGGCTGGCAAGCGTCACTGGTGGAATATTCGCTGGCACCTGATCGAGGCTGCGAGCCAGATGATGGTGAAGGGCGGGCCGCTCAGCGAGGTGCTCTTTGTGCCTGAACCGTTCCGGACGACTGACAAGACCGCGATCGAGCAGCGCCGGACCGCGGCCCTGGTTCCGGCACTTCCGCCGAAGGGAGGGCCGCGGAAATTGATGATCCTGGTGGGCGAGGTCAAGGATTTTGCTCCGACACGCAGCGGCCACCGATTGATCGTCAAGCACATGCCGGACTTTCCGCTTCTGCTGGACGAAAGCCTGTATTCGCGTCTGAAGGGTCGTTTCGAGAATGAGCTGGCGCTGTGGGACGCGGACGAGGCTACTCACCTGATGGCGATCGCGACGTTCGGGTTAACGCCGGCCGGACTTGCGGTCATCGACGACGTGGCGCTGATGGTGGTCGCCGAGAACTGGGTGCCGTACGACTCCGCGTACGAGAAAAGGCTGGTCGATACACTGGCCAGGCTGCCTGACCGCAGCGTCAAAGGGTTACGCTACAATTTGTCGCCAGACACACCTACCGCGTCTGCAATGCTGCAGCGTCAATCGCAGCCGATCGCGCTTTATGTGGTCCCTCCTTCAGCAGATAACGCTTACAAAGAGGCATTGGAGGAGCTGATCTCGTCACGGCCGGAAATCGGTGCCTGGATCTGGCGCACGTCGGAGGGCGAGATGCCTCCCCTGCCCTTCCGCTGAGCACTGCGCATTCGGCTTTAGTATTTCGCACGTGCGATACGAATTGTGCATTGCAATATCCGCGCTGCCGGGTATCATCACGCTATCGGCCATCTACTCCTCCCAGATGCGATGCCGATGCTGGATGCGGTGCACCTCCTCCCGCGCCGTATTCGAAAATCGAGCCCGCTGCCACCTCCTCCCGGCAGCGGGCTTTTGCGTACGGCGACTATGCGAGGCGAATGGCCTGAACCTCCATCCCCTTCTTGCCTCGACCGGACTGAAAAACCACCCTTTGCCCCTCTTCCAGGACGCTGAGACCTGCGCGGCTTAGCGCGGTGGCGTGTATAAAGACGTCCTTCTCGCCGTTATCGGGCGCAATGAAGCCAAACCCCTTCTCGGGGTTGTACCATTTGACTGTCCCCTCACTCTCCAGCTGCGTCGTGCCTACCGCGGCTCCTTCTTCGATGAGGCTTTCGGCGGCCGGCGTTTGCGCGGTATGGTTCCCGATGTCGACCAGCTTGACGACCTGGCGCCCTCGAGGAGCTTCTTCCACGATGACCTTGAGATGCGTCCCAACGGACAGATCGCTGCGCCCCGCCGCCTCCAGCACCCTGATGTGCAGATAGGCCTCGGCGCCATCCGACAGCTTCACGAACCCAAACCCCTTGCTGGGGTTGAACCAGAGCAGTTCGGCATCGATAGCGTCGGGTTCTGTGCTTGGCGTGTCCTGAAAGTAGCTCGGCTCGGAAGCCTGTCCGAAAAAGGCATCCTGGTGGTTGCCATGGCGCTTTCCGCGGCGCTCGCGATGATCTCTGTACTTGCCCATGATCGCTTTGGCTCACATCGAGAGCGCACTACAACCTCCCGCAGGATAATCTCCGTCGGCTGCCGCGTTTGTGTCAAATAACGATTTGCTCACGCGATCATCGGCAAGCACTAAATCTATCCGCGAAGGTCCCCGCGATCCCCTCTCATCCCGCCTTGAAGCCCAGCGCCTGTGAACTCATATTTTCGGCTTGCATACCCACATGCTTGCCGAGAACAGCCGGAGGATGAGATGAACGACAAGCTTTTCGACAGTCCTGTCTTCGTAAAGGGAGGAAGTTTCACGATTGTAGAGATCGCTTCCCTTCGTGATGCCATCGACTTCCTCGATGAATGGCCAATAGAACTGCAAGACGTTCCTTACGATGCGATCCGACGTGCCTGCTACTCCGCGCTGGATGGCGCACAACCGCTTAATTCCGCGCGCGACAATTTCGCCAAATGGGCAAAGGCTGCGAATATTCTGGAGGACCTTCAAACCGTACCGGCGTGGATGACCGGACCAAAATCTGGCCCCGGCGGCGTGCTGGCTTGAGGAAACCAGCACAAGGGCCAGTCTCATGCCGATTTGCCACCACGGCATGACTGCCAGTACCTAGCCAGCCTCCCTCTCCGGTGCGGACGCACTGGCCTTGAAGGCAGCCATAAGCATGGGTCCGACGGAGAACTGCCCTGCCCTCGCCTTCTCGGTCAACGCCCGGAGGTACCCACCGGCCGAGTTGATATGCTGAGCCCGCTGCAGGATGCAGGCAACGACGATCGCCGCGGTTTCCGGCCCCATGACGTGGCATGCATCCTCGTAGGCCGACGGCGAGACCCCGAGGTAGCCCCTCACCTGGGCGGCGGTTGCCATCAAATCGCGCCAGTTGGAGATTCCGGCGGCGGCGTAATCAGCAATATCGGGGCAGGCTTTCAGCACAAGCCCAAGGTGATACGTCTTTGGCGGCCCCTGCGGTTCTTGTCTAGGCTCGGCCGACCTCCTGGCTTTCTCGAAAGCTGGTTCAAATTCAAATTGGGAGTCGGGGTTTGAATCAGATTGCTGCCGCTCATTCTGAGACTCATTGGCGCTCGGATTCGTAACATTCATGAAGTTATTCAATGCGATATCGACTTCGTCACGGATCTGATCGAGCTCCGCCGCGAACGGCTCCAGGTCGACGATGCTCGCTTTCCGCGGGAGTTGACCCACCACCAACCTGAAACGCCTCCAGAGGGTCTGCCAGGCGCCTGGGGCGCCCTCCTCGATCGCCGCATCGATCAGCTTGGCGATATCACGGCGCTGCAGCGTGATACGTTCCCGCATCAGCTTCAGCGCGCGGCCGTCGGCGCGCACACATTCGGCCGCCTGGTGGAACTCTTCGGCACGGGCGAGCAAGGGCGCCAGGGAGAAGCCGAAGGCGTCCTCCAACTCCCCTCCCCTCCCCTTTCGGGCATACCTTTTGCCATTCGGGCTGTCCCTGCGCAGGATGATGCCGCAATCGAGCAACGCCGCAAGATGCCGGCGTAGCGTGGCGTTTGCCATCCCGTGCGAGCGCAGCGACAGCTGCTTGTTCGATGGGAAGACGATCAGACCATTCTCTTCGGACAGCTCATCATCCGGATAGAACGACAACAAGCCGGCCAGGACAGCCAGCGAGCGATCGCCGACGCCTATGATGCTCTTGCCTTCGCAGAGATCGCGATAGACCTGCCATTTGTCGATGGCCTTCCCTTCCGGAATCTCTTTGGCTTCGATCTGCGCTGCCATAAGGGCGAGCGACATCGATCGGCTCCCGAAGGGAGTCGTTGCAATTTCCCTCTCCATTTCCTTCACCTTCAATCAGGCAAAAGAAACCTGCTCGCCAAAACGACGCCAAGACTCTTGACAGTGATTCGCGGAAATGTGATTCTCAGCTTGCTAAAGGTTGAGAAGGGCTTCCGCGACGGTGACGTTCGGGGGCCTTTTTCTTTTGCGGTTTCAGTTCTCCTGTTTCGACTGTCTGTAGGTCTGAAAGAGACTGTCCAGATTGCCGGCAATCCACTCGCCGAACGGGGTCGCTTCGGCCTTTGAAATCTTTAGCGTATAATCCTTGGGACCCCGCTTAGCGGTTACGCTGACTGATTTGTCGCTGGGGGCCCAAGATGTGGCTCCTGGCTTCGAGATCGCCTTGCGGACAACCTCTTTGCCCTTATGGAGGGCATTGAACAGGCTGTTGAAGCGTTCATCTGAATCTGCGGACAGGAAGCTCTCAGTGCTGATAAATTCCTCCGCTGCTGCCGCGTTGCGGGGATTGTCAATCAGCTTCCGAAGCTCAAGCCATCGATCACGCCCGATCCCTTTGGCTGCCCCGATGCTCTCGATGACTCCCGGGGGAATGGACTTCGGTATGGTCATCATTTTCGAGAACGTCTGATAGTCTATAGAAAGCGCAGATTGGATCGTTTCCCGCTCAAATCCACGCTCAGCAAGCTGATGGGCAAAAACAACCTTCTCGATAAAGGACAAGTTCGCCCGAGCAGAGTTCTCCTGGCCTTGGGCAACGACGTGGTCGAGGTCCTGGAGCGTCTTTACGACAGCGCGGACTTTCCGACCCAGTTCAATTGCTGCACGTAAGCGACGATGCCCGAACACCACCATATAGCGGTCTTCAGCCGTAGGATGCGGGCGAACGAGGATCGGAGTGTCCTGTCCGCGTACCCGGATCGCCTCCACGAGCTCGGAATACTGCTCATCGTCAACCGTCATCCGGTCCGAGACGAAGGACACGTCAACGACGGCTGGATCAAGTTCGATAATCGCCTCGCCGTCTGTCAGCAAGGCTGCTTGTTTTGTTAGTTCATTGATCGACGACGAGATAGATTTGGCCGCTCCGAATTTGGGCATGGCAGCCAAACGGTCCTCAGTCACGACATCCGGTTCGTCGTGCTCGGCGAGAATTCGATTGAAAATATTCTTTCTAGCCATCGTTGCGCCTACGGTGTCGCCTCATTGAAATCACAGAGGAAAACCATGGTTTAGACTGCCGTCTATCTTGGGCCTCCTGCCCCAAGCTGCGTGGATGAGGTTTCGGATCTCCGAATTCACAGCCTCCATGGATTCTATCGCACGATCGTAAGTCGATCTGGTCATACTGGAGCGCTCAACCTCATAGAGGGTCTGCTTTGTCAAACCTGCGTCGGAGATCGCAGTGGATTTCAGCATCTGATTTTGGAGCATCTGCGACGCAAGGATCGATTGCATGAATCCGACCATCTGAGCTTGCGGGATGTCGGTTGGCTCGTAGCGAGTCACTAGGTACCGGAACCAATCTAGATCTACCTCACCCCCTGCACGGTTCACCGTTTTCAGCAGGTCGCCCAACATCAGCAAAAATTGCGACATCGACATCAAGTCGAGCATCTGCGGGTGAACGGTAATAAGAACTGAGGTGGCGGCCGCTAGCGCCGTAAGCGTCAAATAGCCTAGTTGAGGAGGGCAATCGATTACGATGACATCGTAATCACTGTCGACCGGTTCCAAGGCGTTTTCAATGCGGTTCCAGAAAGTCTTTCCATCGAGCGAAGCCTTATTTTGCATCGCGAGTGGGGTGTCGTACTCGTACTCCTGCAGCTCAAGGGAGGCCGGAATCAAATCGAGACCCGGGAAGTTTGTCTTTCTGATTACGCTCGAAACAGGCTTGCGTTCGTCATCATACCGGATCGCCTCGTAGATCGAGGGATACCGATCGAGCTCAGGCTGAACGCCATGAAGGGCCGAAAGAGAGGCTTGGGGATCAAGATCAACAGCAAGCACACGGTGACCTGTGAGCGCAAGATGCTGACCGAGGTGCGCTGCCGTTGTCGTTTTTCCCGAACCGCCCTTAAAATTGACTACCGCGATTACCTGCAGCTTGTCGCCCGGTCTGCGATGGGGAACATAGTTTTTACTCTCAGCACGTCCATGGCGATCCAGCCAGTGGCGAAGCTGCAAGAGTTGCTCGGCGGAATACGTTCTCCGTCCCCCGGCATGGACCGTCGGCGGTACCGCCTTTCCTTCTAAATGCAGCTTTTTCAGATTGCTGGTGGAGACTCCAAGAAAATACGCTGCCTCTCCAAGGGAAAAGTCGCGTAGCGTTTTCGTGGCGTTTGGAGGAAACGTCTCCAGCCGAAGGAGGTTCAGCTTGCGGCTGATTTCGCGGCCTTGGGCTGAAATGGTGTCGTCAAATCGCTGCTTGTTGACGGCAGTGACGGGAGCATTCATCTCGTCGAGACCTCAAATGACGGCATTTCGCACAAAAACGCCAGATTGCCGTCATTATGCCTGATTCTGCTCCGCTCACAAGAAGTTTAAGGTTAACAGAACATTAACGAGAATCTTGAGTTCCGCCGGAACTCTGGGCCGTCACGACCACGGCTCAGTGCCGGCACCATAGGCTGAATGGGACATTGCACCCTGACAGGGCGAAAGGATCAAGCAGACGCGGGACGAGCGGTACCTCGTAAGCTAGTGGCAGGTGGGCTGCTTTGTGCAAGGTGTACTCCACGGCATGAATGCCATTGCACCCAGCAGCCGCGGATATAGACGGCAGTCTAATTTCAGCTTTTACGCAATGATTTCAACGGGAATGGATATTGTGTTCTTATCACGGCGGTAGCAGCCTGCGTATGCCTGATCCAGGTTTTCGAACTGGTGCCGGAAGAACCGAAGCCGTTGATCGTCCGAGCTATTATAAATGATCGTACCCTAGCTAGACGCGTGCCGCCTCGAGGGTCGTTGGCGGCCAGGGTAGGGGAGAAGGTTTATGCTCGGTCATTGGGGAAGCCTCGTCAGCCGCGTGTTCCTCGTTCACGCAGCCGGCCGCGGGGAGCGTCATTTCTTGTATTTGCGCAGTCTGTTCGTCGGTTGAAACGGGGGCATAACCGATGAGCCGCGACTTTCCCGCGCGCGCTTTCATGGCGTGGACCTGGCAGCCGGGCGATCGCTGAGGAGGGCGAGGAGCGCTGGGTTGATGTAGAGGTTCTCCCGACCCGACTTCATTTCCTGAAGGAGGCCACTCTCGACGAGCCCCTTGAGATAGACAGACGCGGCTTGCCGCTTGGCAATGCCCGCTTCCACCAAGTCGCCGATGCGACAATAGGGGTGGACGAAAATCACCTCGGCCAATTCCCTCGAGTAAATCTTGGGCAGTTCACGCCGCATCTGCTCAGCCGTATGATCGAGGAGATCGCGGATGGCGCGAATGCGCGCGGTCGACCAGTCCGCGGTCTCGCGCACCGCTTCCAACATGTAGAGTATCCAATCCTCCCAGGCCGAGTGCGTGGTGACGCCCAGGAGGCGGTCATAGTACGCCTGTTTGTTGCCTATGATGTAGCGGCTGAGGTACAGCACCGGGATGTCGAGGAGGCCCTGGTCAACGAGGTAGAGCAGGTTGAGAATCCGACCCGTGCGGCCGTTGCCGTCCGTGAACGGATGTATGGCCTCAAACTGGTAGTGCATCACGGCCAGGCGGATCAAAGGGTCAATGTCTTCGGCCTCGTGGATGTAGCGTTCCCAGTTGGCCAGCTTGTCGCGGAGCGTCTTTTCCCCCTCTGGCGGCGTATAGATGACGGCGCCCGTTGTCTCGTTCATCAAAGCGGTGCCGGGCGTCGAACGAATGTCCAACTCGACGCCCTTGATCGTGCGGCACACCGCAATCGCAGTGGAGGTCGAGACTGGACGGGCCTTGAGCGACTGGAATCCCTCGCTTAGCGCCGTGCGGTAGCGCAGGGCTTCCTTCGTCGCCGGATCGGCCTGATTGCCCGCCTCATTGGCAAATCGAAAAAGCCTGTCTGTGGTGGTCACGATGTTTTCGATCTCGGAACTTGCTTGGGCTTCGAGCAGCGGAATCGAGTTGATCAGCACGGACTGATTTGGAATGAGCTGGCCTGATACCCGCAGCTCGGCGAGTGCTGCTCGTGCAGCGATGCAGGCCTTGAGGATCGCCTTGGTTTCGACATCCTTTTGCGGGCGAAGGGGAGGAAGGTCGTTATAGGGACGATCCGGGCTGAAAGGCATGTCGATCAATCCTCTTTTTCTCGACACGTCTCTGGGATATGTCGCCGGCATCGACATATGAGGAATTCATGTCGCCATAGTTCAATTTTATCGACATATAGACGCTCTAGCAAGGCGTCCTTTCAAATACGGAGGGTCAGAGCAACCGATCGCTCGGCCGTAGTTCTCACAGTCCTCTCAATTGACGAAACTTACGGGGGCAGGGGAGGGGCTTTTTAGAGCCCGGACGCCTTTGTCAGATTCACCCGGAATCGGTCGCGGCGGCGCTGATACTTGCGGGTCATCTCCGCAGAAGCATGACCGAGCTGCTTTTGCACGTAGCGTTCATCGACTTCGGCCGACGAGGCGAGGCCAGACCGCAACGAGTGTCCGGCGAACAGCGTGCCCCGCTGGTCCTCCGGCAGATCGCCGCGGACGCCGGCAGCCAGCGCGGTCCGCTTCACGAGGCGCGAGACCTCCTGATTGTTAAGCCGCTCCGCGCCGACAGCCTTGCCCTGACCGGTCACCCGGCGGAACAGCGGCCCGTGGACGATCCGCGCGAACTTAAGCCAGATTTGGAGTGCTACGACAGGGCAGGTTGCATCGGAGGAGCCCCGGCCAATCTCGACCTCGCGCCAGCCGGTCTTGCCGCGCAGCGTCACCAGCATCCCCTTGTCCAGAATTTCCACCCAGCCGGAGGAGTCCTCTGTCTGGTCGCGGCCGACGTCGAGGCCGACGATCTCCGAGCGGCGCAGGCCGCCGGCAAAGCCCAGCAACAGCATGGCTCTGTCCCGCAGACCGCGTAAGGTGCCGCGGTCAAGCGTTTCCAGCATGGCAATCAGATCCTCGGGCAGCACCGCTTCTTTCTGCCGAGGTGGGGCGGCGTGCTTGTTGCGAATGCCGGCCATGACGGTGGCGATATGACGATCCTTGCGATCCAGCGAAAGGCCGCGTTGTGCAAAATTCCAGGAGAGTGAAGAAAGCCGGCGTTCGATGGTCGACACGGATTTTCTCCCTCCAGTCGCCGTGCCAGTGTCTGCACCAGACGCGAGCGCGGTGATGTACAGCCCCACTGTCTGCGGGTCGGGCGGGATGAGCGCAAAGCCCTGGCGTCGGCACCAGGAGGAAAAGTGCTTCCAGTCCGATTGATAGGCGCGCCGCGTATTTGAGGAGCTCGCCGCCTCGACATAGTCGCGCGCCCGGCCCGCAAGCTCATCGAGATGCGCCGGCAGGCGCGGGGCCGAGACAACAGGAAGGGAAGGAAAAGGGGCTTCGGCGGGTGGCTCTTCCGGCCCGCGGCCCATATCCATGACAAGGTCGATGATGTCGGGCAGGTCCTCGGCGTGTGCGTCGAACTCGGCCGCGCCGACGTCGGCCGAGTTGTCATCCGCCGGCGCCGTGCTCTGGGACGGTCCGGAGTGTTGTTCGACGTGATTTTCGGGCTTCTGCTCGCTGAAAACGGCCATTTCTCCTATAAAGAGCAAAACGACCGATAATGCAAGATTATCGTTCGTTTTGCATATCCGACAGGCTGTGCGTTTTAAGCCGAAACTGGTGGCGCAAAGCGCACGGCCGCTTTACCCTCGAAAGCATGATTCGTCTCGATCCCGCGACCGCCAGTCCCGCCGTGCCGACCTCCGTCCCGGCCTGGGCGCTCGCCGCTGGCGGCGCGCCGAGTGACGCTGGCGCTGCTTTCCAGGCCGGCGCCGCCTTGGCTTCGCTCGACAGCCTGGACCGCGCGCGGCCGGCTTGGGCCGGGGCCTGGCGGCAGCGGCTGGCGCTGAAATGCGCCGCCGCCAGCATGCGGCTGGCCGGCCGCGCCGAGGACGAAGCCGCCCTGCGCGACGCCTGGCACTTGCGCCCGGCCGGCGCCGCTCCCGGGCCTGCCGGCGCCATTTTGGGCGCTTGGCGGCAGTTGGCCGCGCAGCCGCCCGTCGCCACCGCCGATCGTTTGGCCAAGATCGTCGAGCTGCTCGGACTCCATTGGGATGGCGCGGCGCTCGCCGCGCTTTCCACGGAGATCGAAAAACTGGCGGGGTTGCGGCGGACGGCGCCGTTCGCCGCGGCGGCGATCGCCGCTCACGTCGTCACCATGCGCCCAGACTCCGAACTTTTTGGCTGGTGGCTCGCCGACCTGGTGCTGGCGCAGGGTCTGCGTTGGCCGCGGCCGATGCCACTGCTGATGGCGCAGGCCTTTGGCCCGGCCTTCCGCACCGAGGGTGCCGGCGGCAAGCGCATCCGACCCGGGGAAAAAAATTTTGAGCGCGCGGTCTGCCTGGCACTGGTTCAGGGCGCCGTCGAGGCCTGTCGGCTCGCCACAGAGATTGCCGGGCGAGCAGAGCGGCTTATCGCCGTCGCACCGAAGCTCAGGGCCAAGGGCGCCGGCGACGCGATCTTTCCGTTGCTCAACGAAGACGCCGTCTCAGGATCGCTGACGACCAAAAACCTGTCCCGCTTTGCGGCGCGCCGTTTGTTCGACCGGCTGCAACAACTCGAGGCCGTGCGTGAGCTTTCCGGCCGCACCTCCTTCCGGCTGTTTGGGTTGTAGGGATGAGCGAAGCGTCTGCCCGCCGCAAGCCAAACGATCAGCCGGCCCTGCTGGACACAGAGCTTGAGCACCTGCCGCCAGAACTGCGCTGGCGCGAGTGGATGGGCCGGGTCGAGGCGGTGATCTTTGCGGCCAGCGAACCGGTGTCGCGGGAAGTGCTGGCGCGCGTCGTCGGCAGAAGCTGCAATCTCGATTTGGTCATCGACGACATCCGCGCCGACCTCGCCGGCCGCCCCTACGAGCTGGTCGCGGTCGCCGGCGGCTGGCAGCACCGGACGAAGAAAGTTTTTGGCGACGTCATCCACGCCGCCTTCGGCACGCCAACCGGGCAGGGGACAAAAGAACTGTCGCAGTCCGAGGCGCTCGTGCTGATGTGCATTGCCTATTTCCAGCCGATCACGCGTGGCGAGTTGTCGAGCTTCTTCGGCAAGGAGGTTTCGCGCGATCTGATCGGCGTGCTGCGCGCGCAGGACCTCATCGCCTCGGGACCGCGCTCGCCGCAGCCGGGTGCGCCCTACACCTATGTGACGACCAAAATTTTTCTGTCGCAGTTCGGGCTCGACACGCTGCGCGAGCTGCCGGATTTCGAGGCACTCGAGGACGCTGGACTGCTGTCGAGGGAAAAGCTGCTGGCCGGCGACATCATGTCGGAACTGGTCGGCGACCAAGAGGAGCCTGATTAACAATGGGGCGAATAGTTTTCGATCGAGGCTTCGCTTGGCTAACCGGACTTCCCGCGCCTATCGCACACCATAATGCTCTGAGGTCCATGCATCCAGTGACAGAATGCCAAGACGGCAGGGAAGGGTCATTCGGATTGGATCGTCTCTATTGCAGCCACGAGGGCTGGAGTAGCGCCCTGGTCGATGGAAATGATTCCTTCGAGCTTTTTGCCGATTAGCTGCGGGGTAGCGCCTGAGTTGTCGAATAACCAGGCCTGATCAGCCTGCTCTAGAAACCAGGGCATCTGCGCTAGCGATTTTGTGTAGCGCTCCAAGATCTTGTTTTCCGGAACTGCATGACCGCCCTTCTTGACCCGTAGCCGAACACGTTCAACGTTAAGCTGCGGCGTGGCCAAAAGCACGTAGATGAGCCGGACCTCGAAGCCGAGTGTCTTCGCCAGGCTAACCAGACGTCGGTACTTGTCGGTTGACAGCACTGTTTCTACGCCGACTGTTTGATGGGCGCGGACTGAGGCCTCGAGCCAGCTTTCAATGCGCCGGACAGCTTCAAGATTGGCCGCGCCGAGTTCCAAACCCTCAACATCTCGAATACGCGCGGCAAGCAAATCCGGGTTTATGATCCAAACGGAACGACCGAAGGCTTCGATGTCGGCATCCTGGTACGCACTGCTTTTACCAGAGCCATTCGGCCCCGCAACAATCAGAAAGACCGGCCGCTCAACGCTTGGGGACGGCGACATCAGTGGCACCGGTCGCGCGCTTGTTGTCGCGACGGGCTTTCGCCACATTCTTGCTGAAGACGTATTGAAAGTCTTCACCGAACGTGCGGCTTTCTGCGTCGAGACTTCGCATAATGGTCGTTTGTCCCCCGGTGCTGCGGACACGTTTTTCCGTCACAGAAGAGCCCTTCGGCTGGCGCTTCGATTTCTGCCTCAACGCTGCTACTACGACCTTTGCCATTCGAGAGGGCTCCTTTGGATGCGTAGTTAGCACTCCCGTTAGCCATTTTCAAAGCCTTGGACGTAAGCGCGCTGTGTTCGCGTGAGGCGTTCGGGAAATTCGAGCCGGCGAGAGCCTCACCTTCGCCGCTTTCGTGTCACCGCCTTTGCGATCACGAAGCGGAGCGACACGCTCCGCGAAGCCATCGTGCGATTGCTACCTGCGCCGCACATGCTGGCGCCCGGGGAGCCCAACAGACGCGGAGGCAAGGGGACAGTCTCGGGCGCACCGTGACACGCTGCGTGACCCTGCCTGATGTCGAGCGCGCATATGCCTTCCTGTCACGACGGCCCAGATTTTCCACCCTAACGCAGTTCATCGAAGCCAAGTAGATGCAAGCGTTCGAGATTCCTCCACATTGCGTAGATGCCGGAGCGGTAGCGTCTTCTCGAGCTCAGCCACTGTATCTTTCAGATTCGGAAACCACTCAGGATTTCGCTGCGTGGAAACCCACCCTGGAGCCACGCTGTTGGCTGTAATGCCCTCGGGGCCGTATTCAAGAGCAATTGCCTTGGCCAATCCATGTAGCGCGTATTTGGTCGCAACGACATGGGCGCGATTTGGCAGCGGGAAGAGTGCGTCCGAGCCGGCCATGTGGATGATCCTGCCGAACCTTTTGGCGCGCATATCAGGCAGGACGGCCCGGTCCACGTAGAAGGCTGAATTGAGATTCGTTCTTACGACGTTGTCCCAATCCTCGACCGAAATCTCGTGGAATGCCTGATGCGGACGGAATGCCGACCGTGGAGACGGCCACGTCCAGCGAACCGTATGCCTTGACTGCGCCTTCCACCATCGTCGCCACCGAAGACCACTGCGAGCAGTCAGCCAGTATCGGCAACGCCTTCACGCCGAAACGCTCGGCTTCTTCAGCCACGCCTTCAATCTTGCCGAGATCGCTGAGCCCATTGATGACGACATTGGGTCCGGCTTCCGCGAAAGCCAGCGCCACGCGGCGCCCGACATTCTGCCCGGCAGCGGTGGCAAGTGCGGTTTTGCCATCCAATCCTTGGATTTGCATGTTTGATGCTCCAGATGCTCGTATCGGCTCATTGAGCTCGTATTGCGGCGTGTTGCCCAATTCTATCAGCTCGCAAATGTTCATGACCGGCTGCATGCGCCTTTTGGCAGGAGCGGCCGGACGCTCCCTAGCTACATCAACACCGATGGTTTCAACATCACCATCTACGCCAAAGCGGGAGGTGGGTGGGGCGGCCGCATTCTTGAGCGTACCACCAATCGGGTTGTCGTGCCAATTCCCGGCACACGCAACCTCATGCACTTGCAGGAAAACGTGGACGCGCAAGCCCTGTTTCTTTCCGGGTCCGATGTGACGCGCCTGGATAGCATCTTCCGACCGGGCATGGTTTCGGGCCAACGGGCGTCACCCGAGGCGCTGGCTCGACTGGGACATTGAATGAAGAACTTTGACAGGAGGCACGATTGAATCAGACCTGGTCCAAGAGCGGAAGCAACGCTCCCTATTCCGCCGTAAGGCACTTCCTTCAGATTCCGGGCCGACGAACACGCCGGAGCGCGTGCTTCAAGCGATTGCCCGACCGACCATAGATCATCGCGGGCCGGAATTCGCTGCGCTGATGCGTGGTGTGCTGGCCGACATCCGGCTCGTCTTCCAGACCGCGTCGCCCGTCGTCATCCTGCCCTCCTCGGGCACGGGCGCCTGGGAAGCGGCACTGGTCAACGTCACGTCGCCTGGTGACCATGTCCTGATGGCCGAGACCGGTCATTTCGCCAGCCTTTGGTACGAGCTTGCTGGAAAACTCGGCCTGAAGGCCGAGATGCTTCCCGGCAGCTGGCGCCGGGGAGCATCGCCGCAGGCGATCGCCGAGCGCCTGGCACAAGATCGCGAAGGGCGGATCAAGGCCGTTTGCGTGGTCCACAACGAGACATCGACAGGCGCTGTCAGCCCCATCGCCGAAATCCGCAAGGCGATTGACGATACCGGCCACGGCGCCTTGCTGATGGTCGACACGATCAGTTCTCTGGCATCGATCGACTACCGTAGGATCGGCCCCGAGGTCCTGCGCCGGCACTTGATCGAATTCCTCGAAGCGGTGACGCCTGCGGCTGAGGCGTGTGGCGTCAAGCTGACCCTGCACCCCGATGATCCGCCTCGTCCGCTCTTCGGCTTGCCGCGCGTCGCCTCGACCGCCCAGGACTACCAGGCCCTGTTCGATGCCGTCCCGTCGCCCGCCAACGGAATGTGCTTCTGTACGGGCAGCCTCGGCGTGCGCGCCGACAACGATCTGCCCGCGATCGCGCGCCGCTTCGCATCGCGCATCCATTTCACGCATCTGAGGGCCACGAAGCGCGAAGGTGACGACCGGACCTTTCATGAGAGCGCGCATCTCGACGGCGACGTGGACATGGTGGCGGTGCTGAAGGAACTGGTGTCCGAGGACGGCAAGCGCGCTCGGTCGGACAAGATCGTCCTTCGGTCCGATCACGGCCATCGCATGCTTGACGATCTCGATAAGACGGTGACACCAGGATATCCGGCCATCGGTCGTCTGCGCGGCCTGGCGGAACTGCGCGGCGTCCTGCATGCGCTGGGAGCACGGCCGGATTGAGCCGCGAGACGGATTTCGAATTCGATATAGGACGTGAAAGAAGAAACCATGGCGCTCCATCCCGACCGGTTGTTTCCCGTTGAGCCCGAGGCGCGCGCGATCACGCGCCGGCTTTATGACGGCATCGCCGAATTGCCCATCGTCTCGCCGCACGGCCATACCGAGCCGGCATGGTACGCAACGGACGCCGCCTTTCCCGATCCGGCGACGCTTTTCGTCAAGCCCGACCACTATGTGACGCGCATGCTGTATTCGCAGGGCGTGAAGCTGGAAGCGCTTGGCATCCAGCGCCGCGACGGCGGCGCCGTCGAAACCGACGGGCGCAAGATCTGGCGCCTCTTCGCCGAGAATTTCTTCCTGTTCGCCGGCACGCCGTCGCGGCTGTGGTTCGAGCATTCCATGGAGTCGATCTTCGGCATCACCGAACGGCTCGGACCGAAGAACGCCGACACGCTCTACGACCGGATTTCAGCGGATCTGGCGACGCCCCGGCTGCGTCCGCGGGCGCTATACAAGACGTTCAACATAGAGGTCATTGCGACCACCGACGCGGCGCTGGACGACCTTGCCCATCACGATGCGATCCGTGCGTCCGGCTGGAAAGGCCGCGTGGTGCCGACCTACCGCCCCGACGCCGTGATCGATCCCCAAGCAGAAAAATTCGCCGAAAACCTGCGACGGCTGGTCGAAGTAACCGGCAATCCGTTGACCTGGGACGGCTATCTCGACGCCCATCGCGCAAGGCGCGCCTGGTTCAAGGAGCGTGGCGCGACCGCCACCGATCACGGCCATCCACCGCGCGCACCGAAAACCTGACGCGGCCGGTAACACCTCGCCCGCGGAAGCAGAAACCTTCCGCGCGCAGATGCTGACCGGCGCGCATGAGCGTCGAGGACGGGCTCGTTATGCGAATCCATCCAGGATCGTTCCGCGACCACAATCCCACTGTCTTTGCCGCCTTCGGCAAGGACAAGGGCGCAGATATCCCGTCGTCCACAGATTATGTCCACGCGCTGAAGCCGCTGCTCGACGCCTTCGGCAACGACACCAGGCTGACGCTCATCCTGTTCACGCTGGACGAGACGACCTGTTCGCGCGAGCTTGCGCCGCTGGCCGGCCATTATCCGGCGCTAAAACTCGGCCCGGCCTGGTGGTTCTTCGACAGTCCCGAAGGCATGCGGCGCTTCCGCGAGGCCACGACCGAGACGGCCGGCTTCTACAACACGGTCGGCTTCAACGACGATACGCGCGCCTATTTGTCGATCCCTGCCCGCCACGACGTCGCCCGGCGCGTGGACAGCGCCTATCTCGGCCGGCTCGTCGCCGACCACCGTTTCGATGAAGAGGAAGCACAAAGGATTGCCGCCGATCTCGCGAACGGCCTCGCACGGAGGGCCTACCACCTATGAGACTGTCCCGCTCCAACCTCGCCAGCCTGCCGGCCTCGGTCGCAAGACCGGGCTACGACCCCGCGAAGCTTGCCATCGGCATCGTGCATCTCGGCATCGGCGCCTTCCGTCGGGCTCGCCAGGCCGTCTTCACCGACGCGGTCCTGGCGCAGGATCCGTCCTGGGGATATCCGGCGTATCGCTGCGCAGCCCCGATACCAGCGATGCGCTGGCACCTCAGGACAATCTCTATACGCTGGCGGTGCGCGACGGAGACAAGGAAACGCTCCAAGTCATCGGCAGCATCGTCGAGACGCTTGTCGCCCCTCAGGACCCGGAGCGCGTGCTCCGGCGCATGAGTGACCCGGCGGTACGCATCGTGTCGCTGACGGTCACCGAGAAGGGCTATTGCCATAGTCCGGCAACGGGCGAGCTGGACGAGAGCCACCCGGATATCGTCCATGACCTCGCCAATCCGCAACGGCCAAAATCGGCCCCGGGCTTCATCGTCGAGGCGCTCGCCCGCCGCCGCGCGGCCGGTAGCCGCCGCAACAGTATCTTCGTCCCAGCCGCGGAGCTCCTCGCGCGCGACACCGATAATAGCCTCGATCGAAGAAACCTCGCCCTCCGGCCGACCCAGCAACACAAAGCGCATTGATCTGGCGGCCTCGACGGCACCGATAAGGTCATCGGCAGCCAAGCGGTGAACATTGTCAAGAGCGACCGTCACGGCCTCGCCCTGTTCATCCAGTCTTCGCGAAAGATGCTGCAGGATCTCGCGACCGGAAGCGCCAGGAAGCAATATCTCGCCAAGGTCCTTCCCCCCTTTGAAGAAGCGGCCGGCAACCTCTCTGGCAATGGCATTGGCTAGAGCCGCTCCAGGCAGATCCGCAACATCCAAATAGACCAGCGGCCCCGGTGCGTGCTGTGCAGACTGCGCCAGCCATGACGTTTTGCCGGCGCTGGAATAACCGACAATCAGGCGGACCCGATCACCGCTGACGAGATCCGGTTCGTGGCGTTGGACCCGATAAGGCGCAGGCGGCACCGGGAGATCCTGCAGCTGCAGCAAAAGCTGTTCGAAAAGCGCCGGAATATCCTTGGCGATGAATTTATGATCGAAGGCCGCTTTTTCTCCGGTCGCCGCCAGCATGACAAGGCCGGCCAGCTTCCAGATCAGCGTGTCGGGCGCCAGCGTTGCGAACGGCAAGGCCTCAGCCAAGCTGCGACAGGCATCGGCCGCCTCCATCAGAGACGCTTGCGGCCCTGGCAAGAGCCGGTCAGTCGGCTCGGCCCCTGGCCAGTCGATGCTGACATCGGATGGCCAATCGGCGGCTGCAAGTCGGGCACGAAGCGGTCCATTCGGCTTGGTTTGACGGTCGTCCTCGAGCCTTGTGCCGAAGTGCTACAGCGCCTTCGGTCCGGAACGCCTTCAGCAGACGCTCCACCGGGCGCGTCGTCATGTCCAGGCCATGCGCCGCCGAGACAACCGTCAAGCGCTGCTCCAACACCTTCGACAGCACCTCGATCCGTTGCAGCTCGCGCTCGCTCATTAAAATCAGACCCAACCCGCCGTTATGCGACTTTCATAAGTATATGCAGACATTACTCGCTATTGCAAAGTAAGCATTTTGAATTTCAACAATTATTAACGGGCTAATCGGCAGCAAGCCGCCAGTTTATACGAGTACCGACAACCCGCCGTGTCGCACCGAACTGGTCGGGGCGCTGTTCGGGGGACGCGCCATCCATGGCCCCGAGTTGAGCTGCGCCGGCGTTTCGATCCGCCCAAAAGCCCGGCCGAGGCGTTCCGCGCCGGCCTGCCCTGGTGCCGTCGGATTGCCTCGCTCAGCGCCGGCGACAACCTCCTGGCCTCCAGCTTCGGCGATCTGTGCACATCATCACGCAGCTTGGCGAACCTGCAGAATCCAGTTCCGGCGTCACCGTGCAGTCGACCGCGCTGCGACTACGTGGTGGTCGTCGGCGGGCTGATCCCGCGCTACTGGACCGGCCGCGCCTGGCTGATCGATCTCCTGCGCAAATGCGCTTCGCGCGGACAACGCATCGTCGGGCGCGTTGCACCGAAGCCTTCGCGGTTACCGAAGCGGGCCTGCTCGGCGACGGCAAGTGCTCGGTGAGCTGGTACCACGAGCAGGATCTCGAGGAGATCTGCGCCGACATCGCGCGCGACACGAAAAGCCAGTTCTGCAGCGACGGCCGCCACTTCACCTCCGCCGGCGGACTCCGCGACGAGGTGTCGGAGGAACTGGCCCGCAAAGGCGCCTCGATCCTGCTCATCCCCTATGAGGCGCCGACCAGCCGGCGAGGAGCCTGAACGGCGCCAAGTCGCCGCTGATCCGCAAGGCGATCCGGCTGTTCGAGGAAACAATGGAGGAGCCGATTTCGATGGCCGAGCTGTCGCGCCGCCTGCATGTCTCGCGGCCAAGCTGGAGCTGACGTGCCGCGCCATGTCGGTCTCGGCGCAGAACTCCTTCGCCTTGCGCACGCAACTCTTCGCGCACGTCGAGCGCGGTGCGGTCGAGCGTCAGGCGAAGCGGGCGGCGTCGCCTGCCGCAGTGTTAGCTTGCACCTCAAAACAGGGGACCAAATGACACCGAATGCGCAACAAAGGCGGCTTCTCGAAGCGAAACTGACCACTCAGTTCGTTCCTGCACTTCCCTCATTGCTGAAACCGAAGAACCCGGCGGACGACACTAAGAGTCTCTCGCGCGCTCTGTCGGCATTGGCTCTTGCGGCTGTCCGCGAAATTAGAGCCAAAGAGGCCTGTGGAGCTGTTGCTGATGGCTACGACGAACATTGGTGGGATCTGGTACAGGAAGATTACGCCATTGCGCTACCGTCCGCGCCATCCACATCATACCCTTGAAATAGCGGCGTTTGTCCTGCGCCGGACGGCATCCGCGCCTTTCTTCAGCCAGGAGCAAAGGCCCGATCAGCGCCCACTTCGCGTCCGACACTCCGATCCGTTCGCCCGAAGCTGACTCCAAAACGGAGCCTTGAACCAAAAACCGAATTCTCCGTCAACTTTTGTCGGCGAAATATAGCGCCTGACAATACACGATTGCGGGCGTATCTTATCTGTGACAAGACCGACCAACGGGAACAGGGCCTAGTGAGCGCCGAGGCTTCCACGTGCAACCTCCCAAAATCGTAATCGACCGCGTGTTATATATGAGTGATGCGCTCGTTGAATTTGCGGACAATTACAACATCCTCGGTTATCTCAGCGAAAGCGAGCGGCAGCATCTCCTGAACCGGGCGACCCGGCAGATCCGGAAGCCCGGCGAATACATCTTCGTCCAAGGCGAGCCGCATCATGGCATCTTTGTCATCCGCAGCGGCCGCGCTAGGGCATACTACGTGTCCTCGGCCGGACGCGAGATCACGCTCGCCCACTGGACGGCGGGACACTTCATCGGCGGCCCGGAAATCTTCGGCGGCGGCCTGCATATGTGGTCGGCGACCGCGCTCGAGGAATGTGACCTTGCCTTTCTTGCTGCACGCGAATTACGCCAGTTGATGATCAAAATGCCAAACCTCGCCGTCGGGTTGGTCGACGGGCTGGTCTACAAGGGAAAATGCTATTCGGCGCTGTTGCAAATCCTAGGCACGCGCCCTGCCTCGAGCCGACTTGCTCATCTCCTTCTGACACTCGCTGAGCGCGAGGGCGTGCTGCAGGATTCGCCGGCGGTCTTTTCCCGACATCTGTCACATGAGGAACTGGCGAACATGATAGGTGCCACCCGCCAATGGGTCACTATATCACTACAGCGCTTCGAAAAAGCTGGTATCGTCGCCTTCGAAAAGCACCGGATCGTGATCCTCAACAAGGCGAAGCTGCAACAGGCGTCCTTCGCCGACTGACAGCCCACCCAACGCCCGCTTGCGCTACCCGACGTAATGGAGCGTGGCGTTGGCGAAGGCGAAAATGCCGATCGCCGTCAGGATCATCAGCGCGACCCGCCGGTATGCGACCGGCTTGGAGCATTTGAAGAAATACGAGCCGAGCGCGGCGCCCGCGAAAAGGATCGGGAGCGCGCTGACCGCAAGCACGAAGGTGTGGCGCGAATAGAGCCCAAGCCCGAAGCCGAGCACCATGGCGATAGATGCGCTGCACAGGAAGAACACCATCATCGAGGCGCGGCTGACGGCCGGCGTCATCGGCGAGGCCAGGAAATACATCACGACCGGCGGGCCGCTCATCGCCGTGCCGCCGCTGAGCAGGCCCGAGATCACCCCGACGCCGACCGTGGCCGGCGTCGTCAGGTGCCAGGACATGCCTTCGTGCTTGCGCCAGATCAGCATCACCGAGCCTAAAAGTATGATGCTCAGCCCAAGCCGCATATGTTGGGCGGGAATGGTCGACAACGCATAGATGCCGAGCGGCGTGCCGATGACGGCGCCGAGCACGAGCTGCTTGACGGTCGACCACTGGACCAGCGCCATCGAGCTGTGGACGAGGCCAAGCGTCAGCGCGACCTCGAACATCAGCGTGATCGGGATGGCGTCGAGCGGGCTCAGCACCACGGTCAGCATCGGCACGGCCGCCAGCGAGGCGCCGAAGCCGCTATAGCCGCGCACGAAACCGGCGACCGCCACGGACAGCGCCAGATAGGCGAGCTGCAGCGTCGTCCAGTCTCCAAAATCGTGTAAAGCGACCATGGTTCAGCCAGTATGATTTGGGTAAAGAGCCTCCACGGCCCAAGCTTGAAGGCGTACGGCGCGCGCGCCGGAGCATGTTTTGTGGCTAGACCGACGCGCCCTGCGACAGGGACGGCCGTTTTTTGCTTCCGCTTAGGGAGGCACGTCGCGAGCCTCGGACGGACGGTGGATGACGGACGCGCCATCATCCGTCGCGTATGCTGCGGGTTTGCAGACCGGTGTCATCTCAGCGCCTCGCCGCCCGGCTCTCGGCGCCGTACCAGGGAAACAGGAGCTGGACCGCGGTGACGAACAGCAGGTCGGCGCAAAAGCCGAGCAGACCGAGCGTCAGCAGGCCGACGAACATCTGGTCGACGCGGAAAACCTGGGCGGAAATCTGGATGAAATATCCGACGCCGGCCGTCGCGCCCGCCAGTTCCGCCGCAACCAGGAGCACGAGCGCCACCGCCAGGCTGATGCGCAGCCCGGCGAGGATCAGGGGCAAGGCGCCCGGCAGGATGACGCTCCAGAGCATCTGGAGCCGCCCTGCCCCGAGCGTCGAGGCCGCGCGCATCAAAAGCGGGTTGCAGTCGCGGACGCCGAGGAAGGTGTTGACCCAGATAGGAAAGAACACGCCCCAGGCGATCAAAAACACTTTCGAGGTCTCGCCGATGCCGAACCAGAAGATCGCGAGCGGCACGAAGGCGATGGAGGGTATCGCCCTGAACATCTGCAGCAGCGGGTCACTCATGTGGCGGAACACCGGCATCCGCGCAGTCGCGATGCCGACGGCGATGCCGGTGACCGAGCCGAACAGGAAGCCAAGCAGCGCCCGCCAGATGCTGGCGGCCAGGTGGCGCATGAGTTCGCCGCTGACGACCAGTTCATAGGCTGCGGCGACCACTCTTGATGGCGGCGGCAAAAGGGCCGGGTTGACGAATTCGAGGCGGGCGACCACTTCCCACAGGATGAAGAAGGCGGCAGTCCCGACAATGCCCAGCAAGGCCGGTCCGCTCTGGAACAGGGCGCGCAGCATCAGCCCGGGCGGCGGGTTATTCGACGGCATGGAGACCGATGGCGCTTTCAAGTCGTTCGTAGAGCTCGTTGAAGCTTGCTGCGGTGCGAGTCCGAGGACGGGGGAAGTCGACATTGATAACCTCTTGGATTCGACCGGGATGGGATGACATCACGACGATGCGGTCTGCGAGGAAGATGGCTTCGCCGATGTTGTGGGTGACGAAGATGACGGTTTTCTCCTCGGCGCGCTGGATCGCCAGCACCTCGGATTGAAGGCTGTTGCGCGTCATCGCGTCGAGTGCTGCGAACGGCTCGTCCATCAGCAGCACGCGCGGCTTGGTCACCAGCGAGCGGGCGATGGCGACGCGCTGCTTCATGCCGCCCGAAAGCTCGAACGGGTATTTGTCGGCGAATTTCGTCAGCCCGACCAGCGACAGGTAGTGGTCGGCCAGCGCGCGACGCTCCTCTGCCGGCATTCGGGCCATGCGCGGCCCGAACTCGACATTGCCGCGCACCGTCAGCCATCCGAACAGGGAATAGTCCTGGAAGACGACACCCCTATCCGGCCCGGGGCTCGAGACCGGCCCGCCGGCGATGCGGATGTCGCCGGAACTGGGGCGCATGAAACCGGCGATCAGGTTCAGCAACGTGGTCTTGCCGCAGCCGCTCGGCCCGAGCAGGCAGAGGAACTCGTTCTGCCTGATCGTCAGGTCGACCGCCGCCAGCGCCTGGAAGTCGACGCCGCCGGCTGTGCGGAAATCGCGCGTGACGTGTTCGCATCGAATGAAGTCGGTGTTCATCTTGCTATTTGCCCGAGCAGTTCTGAGCCTGTTCGAAAATCGTGGTGACTACGACCTGGTCGAAATCGGGCGCCTTGGTGCCGGCCGCCAGGAGCCCGCTGTCGATCGCCCACTGCGCCTGCTGCGTCAGTTCCTTGACGATGGCCGGCTTGTCCAGGTTGATCTGGTAGGGAATGCGGTCCCATTCCTTGGCGACGATCGCCTTGTCCATCTTGATGCGCTCGGAGATGTAGTCGATCGATGCCTCCTTGTTGTCCTTCATGTATTGCGCCGCGTCCTTCATCGCGCATAGCGAACGCACCAGCATGTCTGGACTGCTGTCGATAGTGTCCTGCAGCGCGACGATGTTAGAGAACGTCTTGTAGAGGCCCGGCGTGCGGATCGCGTGGAACTTGCCGCCGCCGAGCGCCACCGCCTGCGAAAGATGCGGCTCGGCCCAGACGAAGGCGTCGATCTGGCCGTTGGCTAGACTGGTCATCATGTCGGTCGGGCTGAGGTTGATGCCGGTGATGTCGCCCATCTTCAGGCCCGCGCTGTCGAGCATGCGGGCGAGATAGACCTGCGAGTTCGTGCCCTGCGCGAAGCCGACGCGCTTGCCCTTCAGGTCGGCCGCGCCCTTGATGTCGGTGGTGGCGACCATATCGAAGATCTCGTAGTCCGACATGGTCGCGATGATACGCACCGGCAGGTTGTTCGACGATGCAAACATCACCGGCGTTTCGGCCACAGTGCCCCAGGCGACGGCGCCGCCGACGATGGCTTCCTGCGCCGTGCGGCCGCTCGGGAACGGCATCACGGTCGCCGTCAGGCCGTGTTTCTCGAACAGCTTCTGCTGGTCGGCGATGTAGAGCGGCGACCACGAAAGCGCGATGCCGCCGGCGATGTTGATCTCGTCAGCCGCCTTCGCCTTGTGGGGAGCAACGGTTGCAAGGCAGACTGCAAAAGCGCCTGCCAGAAGCACGGAAATCAAGCGACGTTTCATGAGCTGTTCCCTCCCAGGTTTATGGCGCACAAGCCGGTGAGGCGGCTTCATGAGCCTTTAAGCTGACGCCAGTAGACCAGTCGTCCCAAGGCGTGCAAAGCAATTAGTTTCATTGCAGTTATGCGCCCGCCGGTCAGGTATTCGCGCTGGCCTGGCGCTGCCGGGCCTCTAACGCGACCCGACAGCCTAGGCTCTCAGTTGGCGTTCCACACCTTGAACGGCCGTGCTTTCTCGAAGGCGCGGGCGGCGTTGAGCACCTTTGCGTCGTGGTATTTCGCCGCCACGATTTGCAGGCCGACCGGCAGCCCGTCCTTGGTGAAGGCGCAAGGCACGGTGATCGCCGGCTGCTGCGTCAGGTTGAACGGGTAGGCGAACGGCGACAGGTAGGTGAAGGCCGGCAGGGGCGTCTGCTTGCCGAGACCGACCGAATCCTCGACGATCTTCGACGGCGGCTGCGCGATCATCGGCGTTATCAGCAAATCCCATTTCTGGTGGAAATGCAGGAAGTGGCGGCCGAGCACCTCGCGCCGCTCGACGGCGGAGGCAAACGTCACGGCGTCCAGCGTCCGTCCCTCTGCGGCGACATCCTGCAGGCCGAGTTCGACCAGCTTCTGTTTGTCGCCCAGCGCGTCCAGCCGACGCGCCGCGCCGGTCGCCCAGAATGTGCGGAACGTCGGCATCGGGTCTTCGATGCCGGGATCGACCTGTTCGACATGCGCGCCGAGTTCGGAAAACACCTTGACGGCAGCAGCCACCGCCGCCGCGACGTCGGGATGCACGTCGGCGTAGCCGAGCGCCGGGCTGAAGGCGATCTTCAGGCCGGCGACGCCGTTTTCGAGCCCGTCGCGCCAGACCGTGTCGGTCGGCGGCAGCGAGTTCCAGTCGCGCGGATCGGGCTTGGCTACGACGTCGAACAGCAGGGCCACGTCGCGCACCGAACGGGCCATAGGCGTCACGTTGTAGAGCGTGCCGTTTTGCGAATAGGGATAGACGGCAACCCGGCCGAGGGTCGGCTTGAAGCCGACGACGCCGGTGTGCGAGGCCGGCATGCGGCCCGATCCGCCGCCGTCGGTGGCAACATGCAGCGGGCCGAACCCGGCCGCCGCTCCAGCCGACGAGCCGCCGCTGCTGCCGCCGGCGGTGTGTTCGAGGTTCCAGGGGTTTCGGGTAACGCCGTGCACCGGGCAGTCCGACAGCCCCTTCCAGCCGAATTCGGCCGTCGTGCTTTTGCCGAGCAGCACCGCGCCGCTTTCGCGAAGGCGCGCGGTGGCCGGCGAATCCTCGTTCCACTCCTGGTTCGGATCGGTCGATCGGCTGCCCCACAGCGTGGGCCACCCCTTGGTCAGGATCAGGTCCTTGATGGCCGCCGGGACGCCATCGACGGGGCCGAGCGGCGCGCCCTTCATCCAGCGCGCCTCGGATTTGCGGGCGTCCTCGATCGCGCTCGTCTTGTCCAGCAGCGCAAAGGCGTTGATCTTCGGCTCGTGCTTTTCGATGTGGCCGAGGATCGCCTCCGTCGCTTCGACCGGGGAAAGCGTCTTCTTGACGTAGTGCGTCACTAGCTCATTGGCTTCCATGTCCCAAATGTTCTCATGCTTTGCCATTGTGCGTGCTCTCAAGTCTGCGGATGGATAAAACGGTGAAAGGAAACCGATGACTCAAAATATCTCGCACCTTTTCCATTGTTAGCAATTAATTTCCATTTCCAAAATTTCATGCATCGTGGGCGGCTGATCACTTTGCTCGTGATCGGCTGCTCGTCGGAGGTGAGGAGCGGCACCTCCGTATCGACCATGATCCTCAGTGCAACGCGCGGAATCTTGACACCGGCCCGACGGTCTAATGATTCGGCGAAGTGGAGCCTCAGATTGGATGACTTCAACACGGTCAGCGCGCTGATCGACATATCAGGCGCTGGCACGATCGAGGAAGCTAAAGCGTTGCTGCAGAGGTTCCGGGTTACTTCAGAAGCGCTGACCACGACAATCGATGAATTCCCGCTCGATTTGATGACATTGAATTTCTTGTTGGACGCCGACAAGGAAGGCGCTCAGAAATCCATCCGCAAACTTGCTCGAATGCGACTGACGAACATCAAGTTTTTAATCCAAAACACAGCAAGATCCGAGCCGCTGGACACTCCTTGACAACCGCCATGCTCGCCGCAAAACCGACTGGCGAAGGTATGCTACAGTCAAGAGTGAACCGCTGGAGGTGCGGGAATGTTGCGTCCGAGCAGCGCAATTCGCTCATCCCAGCCGTTTGAGTTCCGCTGCCACTGGCTGGAGCGGACGTCGCGGTTAACAGTTCGGTGCGAGCGACGCCTGGAGCCCAATCACTGCCGATTTCTTGGCGGCTAAGCTTTGATCGCAAACTCTTCACAGGTCACCAAGGTGACCGATGCACCGACTTCTTTGACGATTGCATAGAGTTCTGCCACGGCGGCCGAGCCGTTGTGTTTGTCCATGCCGGCTTTGTCAGCGAACCGCTCGAAGGTGGTGAAAACGCAAGGATCGTTCAGGTCTTGCGAAATGAAGTAGTTCGGCGTGCCAGGCTCGTTCTTCTTGACGTCGTCAATAATCGCCAGGAGCGACTGGCGAACGCGTGCTTCGATGCCTTTGGGCGTCTTGATGATGGCTGTGATTGTCAACATGACTTGGTTCTCATTCAATGTTGATGGCTGTTAACTGTATTGCTCTACGTTCCAAAAAACCGATAGATGCCGCTTTCCCGGCGACGTCACAAATTCAGCATCCGTCGCCGTAACATCGGATGTAGCAACGTGCACCTCAGGCGAGTCCGCCCACGTTCAGACCTTGTCGGCGTCCTCAAGATACCGATTACTTTTCCTTACGAGACGACATGTTCGCAATCGAGAGATCAGGCGCTGCGACCCCATCAGTCCCTGTTTCTGGCTGTTTCAGCCGCGGCAGCGAAATGACGCATGACTAGATCACTGCAACGCTGCGACAGGCCTGCGCTCTCAACTGCCCGCCGCATACATCTCAGCCACAGATCGCGCAGATCCGGCCCGATTTCAATATGCTCGTGTATCTCCTTCAAGCGCGAATGACCGTGCTTCTGAACATAGTAACTCGGTCCCCCGAAAAACCCACAGAGATAGTTGAATTGCTCCTCACGGGAATGGGCAATGCCGTGGCCGCGAAGGTGCAAGAGGTGAAGCGGGGCAGCATCCTCGGCCTGTTCGACAACGTCGTAAAACAGCTCAACAATGCGGCCGACAGTTTCCTCACCGCCCAGCTCCAGATAAAGGGAACGTTCCAAACCCCACATCCTTACTCAACTATTTCCTGAATAGGTTCTTTGAGGAACAGCATAGCGGGTGAGTGCGATTCCCATAAGAAACAATATCTTGCGGTTTCTATGGCGAGTCGGAATTTATTAGCTGTATGTCGGACCACGCAACAGCACAAATGCTTTATATGCCTAGGTATTTACTCACTATTTCCCGGTCTAAAAGCTGGCTGGGGTGTATCTGAGCAACAATCTTGCCTTTCTGAATGATAGACACAAAATCGGCAACCGAAGCAATAAAGTGGAGGTCCTGCTCCACCAGCAGTACGGTTATTCCGAGCTTCTCCTTCAGCATCACCAAGCGCTCGGCAATTTCATCGACAATGGAAGGCTGGATACCTTCTGTCGGCTCATCAAGCATGATCAACTGCGGCTTGCCGACAAGGCATCGAGCCAAGGCTAGGATTTGTTGCTGCCCACCCGAAAGGCCGCCGCCAGGGCGGTCCAAAAGTGGCAACAGGGCGGGAAAGTATTCGAGCACATCGGTCAGGACGCTTTCATCCTTGGTATGTGTCATACCCATGCGGAGGTTTTCCATCACCGAAAGCTTGGTGAAAATCTCGCGGCCCTGCGGCACATAACCCAGACCCAACTGGGCCCTTTCATACGACTTGTATCCCGAAATTCCTTTTCCCTTGAACGTGATGGTGCCGCCCATCGATTTAAGGTGGCCGATAAGAGTTTTTAAGAGCGTTGTCTTGCCCATTCCGTTGTGGCCAAGGATGCCCATTATCGTTCCCGATGGGATCGACAGGTCGATCCCATCGAGAATGGGAATCCGGCCATAACCGGAACGCAATCCGCGAATTTCAAGCAGCGGCTGATCGGCCAAGATAGACATCGCGCACCATTTCGTTGTTCTGGATATTTGCCATGGTGTCCTCGGCGAGAATTTTGCCTTGGTGGAACACCGTTACCGTCTTCGCAATCTTGCGTATGAACTGCATGTCGTGTTCAACGACGATGATGCTGCGTGACTTGTTCATCTCGAGGATGAGTTCTGCGGTCCTTGCGGTCTCGTCCTCTGTCATCCCGGCGGTTGGCTCGTCAAGCAGGATGAGGACAGGATCGCGGCTCACCACCATGGCGAGCTCGACCCACTGTCTTTGCCCATGCGCCAGCTCGCCCACGCGCTTGCGCGCCAATCCTGCGATACCCAGACGCTCCATAGTTTCATCGACTACCCGGTCTGGTCGGGCCGCCTTGCCGAAATAGCTAGCTGCAAGCCAGATATTTTCGCGCGCAGTCAGATTGTCAAAGACATCCGGCACTTGGTTCTTGATGCCGAGCCCGGCGCGGCTCACGGCATGCGGTTCCCAGCCTGTAATATCAACACCGTTCAACACGATATTTCCCGCTGTTGGCCGATGTTGCGCGGTCAGCATCTTGAAGAATGTACTCTTGCCCGCGCCATTAGGCCCGATTAGGCACCGCAGCTCGCCCCGTTGAATCTTGAAGGACACGGAATCGATGGCCGAAACACCGCCAAAGCGTTTGGTGAGCCCCGTCGTCTCCAGAACGCAATCCGATTGGCCGGTTGTCGTGTTCATCGGATTGTCCCACCCTGTTCCACCGGTTTGCCGACTGGTGCCGCACTCTTCCTGCGATTGAACCGGCCCAGCAGGTTGCCAAGGGTTGGCAAAATCCCGCTTGGAAACACCATCACGAACACGATGAGCACGGCGCCGAGATAGACGGTCACCTGGCCTATACCTGCTGTGCCGAGCCAACTGGTCAGATACTGCACGATGGCGGTGCCTGCGATCGGCCCGACCAAGGTCGACCGGCCGCCCACGATCGCGTAAATAACGATGTTGGCAGCTGAATTCAGGTTCATCATCTCTGGCGCTACGAAATTGCCCCACACGCCGTAAAGGACACCGGCTAGCGCCGATATGCCACCGCACAGCACGAAGGCGCCGAGCTGATACTTCCGGCTATCATAACCAAGCAGTTCAGCCCTCCTTTCGTTGTCTCGAATGCCCATGAGAACGCGGCCAAAGTGAGTGGTCAAAAGGAGCCGCAGGCCGATAAAGACACAGAGCAGCGATATCAACGCAACGTAATAGACGCCATCCAGGAACAACACGTTTGATGTATCCCACGGGATTTGCAGATCCGGTACGTTGGAGATTCCGTTTTGTCCCCTAAGCGGAACGCTGCCGATCGTAAATCGCTCGTCGGAGGTTGCTCTGACGGCCTTCTCCAAGGTAACCGTAATAACAAGAGTTATCACGGTGAAATAAATCTTACTGATCCTGCCATAAATCATAAAATAGCCAAGTACCAGCGCGGTAATCGTTCCAACCAATATCGCAACAATGACGGCTACAGTCGTATTTCCAAAATTCAACGCAAAGACAGCATAGGTGTATCCGCCAATCCCGTACATCGCTGTCTGGCCGAAGCTGAGCATTCCGCAGTAACCCCAGAGATAGCTCATGCTCAGGGTAAGGATGGAATAGATAAGTATGATCGATGTGCTCATGACAACATCGAGGCCAACCAGCAACGGCAACGCAAATCCAAAAATTGCGACGACGGCCACGAGAAACCACCAAAGACCGGTTGCTGGCTCGCTGTCTTCGCCCAAAAGCCGCGTAAACTTGGACATAATTAAATTCCCCCATTAAAGCGGCCGGTGATGCCGGATGGAAGCAGCCGAAGAAGTACGATGGCCACGAGCAGAACGCTGATTTCCCCCAGGACTTGCGTCGTCGCGTAGGAAATCACTCCGTCGGTCACACCAAAGATGGTGGAGGCGTAAAGGGTTCCTGTAAGAGGGGCGGCGCCCCCGCTAATCACGGTTACGAATGCCTTGGCCACATAGAACCCGCCCATCGTAGGCTGTGTGCCCACAAGCGGCGCGATCAAGGCGCCGCCAAGCCCGGTGATCGCTGAGCCAAAACCAAATGTCAGCATGTAATATTTGTCCGTATTGATGCCAAGCGCCGAAGCCATTCCTGGGTTCTGCATTGTGCCTCGCACGATCAACCCGAAGCGGGTATGCCTCCAAAGCAAGTAAGTCAGGATGAGAAGGGCAGCAGATATTCCGATCAGAACTAGATTGTATATGGAGATCGAAAAGTCGCCAAATTCGATCTTGCCCAGCTGGACATCGACTCCCGCTTCCTGCGGTCCAAATATTGTCGTTACCAGCCCGACCATCAGAAGGCTAAGCCCCCATGTGGCAAGCAGCGTGTCCATGATGCGACCGTAAAGGTGGCGGATCAGGGCGCGTTCAATAATGATGCCGAACAGTCCGACAATGAGGCCAGACATCAGCGCTGAGACCCAGAAGTTGATGTGAAATTTGGTCAGCCAAAGACACGCGTACGCACCAAGCATGATAAATTCGCCTTGGGCGAGATTAATAACTCCCATCATGCCGAAAATGATGGCCAATCCCAGACTGATAAGAATGAAGAAGCTCATCGAGAAGAGGATCTGATAAAGGATGACCAGGACGTCTACCATCGCCATTCGAACCTTGGTTGCGTTTCATCTAGCTGCTGGCAATCACGTTAGAAACGTGATCGCCAGCAGTCGGTGATGTTCCAGGATCAGATTACTCGATTGTATATTGTTTGGTGTCGTTCGGGTTCTTGCGGAGATCGCACACAGCTTGAGTGTCAATCGGCTGGAGTTGTTTAAAGGTCTCCAGGTGGTCCCAGCCTTGTTTCTTGTTGCTCTTCACAAGGTGCACATCCATTATCGCGTGGTTGGTCTGCCCGTCTACTGTCACCAAGCCGCCCGGTGCCTCGAACTGGACGCCATCCAAGGCCGCAATAACAGCGTCTGGTGACGGATCCCCAGCTTTCTTGACCGCGTTGGCCCAGATGTTGACGCCTCTATAGCCGTATTCGCCATAGTCACCAACATAGTCTTGTTCGCCGGAATACTCTTTGAATTTACGGACGAAGTCCTGCGCCTTCTCGGTCGGCAACTCGTCATGGAATGGTGTCACATTCATGATGCCGGCTGCTTCTTCGCTGGAAAGATATGTCTGTTCTCTGCCAATGCCGAACATGCAGGAGGCCAGGGGTATCTTTGCCTTGCCTATAGTAGACTCATATTGACGGTAGAAGGCATTGTGTGCACTGCCGACAAGAATTGACCACACGACATCAGGCTTGGCTGCCTGTATGCGGGAAAGCACCGGAGCGAAATTTGACACGTCAAGCGGGAAGAATTCGACCCCGATGTCCTCGCCGCCGGCGTCCCGCGTGTATTTCTGGATCCATTTAGCGGTCGTGTGGGGATAGATGTAGTCAGCGCCGAGGATGTAGCATTTCTTGCCGTAGTCCTTGACCACCCGAGGCACCAGAGGCGAGAGCTGCTGGGACGGAACCTGGGCCACGCAGACGTGACGTCGATCGCAAACACCGCCTTCATACATTGAGTTGTAGAAGTAAAGGCCGCCAAATTTGTGGACTACCGGCCGCATTACCTCTCGCGACGCGCTGGTAACTCCGCCGAATACAGCAGACGCCTTATCTTTGATAAGGGCTTGCGCCATATACTGGGAGTTTAGCTGATTGTTGGATTGGGAATCATAGAAAACCAACTCGAGAGGGCGCCCAAGAAGGCCACCTGCCTTATTAATCTCGTCCACAGCCATCGCGATGGCCGTGATCTGCTTGAGACTGTAGATATTCAAACCGCCAGTCTTGTCCAGAATGCTCGCGATACGAATTGGCTGTTCGGCAGCAAGCCCATTTGATTTAAGTAAAAACGGAAAACTTGCAAAGCCCAAGGCGCCAGTTGCTGTCTTGAAGAATTGCCTGCGATCGATCCTCATGGCGTAGTTCCCCTTCCGATGTTGACCATGGAAATGCACGGAAATTGCCTTAGCCGGCGCCCTGGAGACCACTGTCTTTAGAGCGCGCGCACGATATGCTTATCGGTGGATCGGCCCACGAATTGCGGTGATTTGTAAATCGGGGGCAAAAGGACACTTTTAGAAGTGTCTTGAGAGAGCAGCTCTGCTCTCAAGGGCCGCATCCGCAGCTTTGCGAATTCGGCGTAGTGGGTGCATTAGCTAGGAAAGAGTTTTTCCTGTCAAGGTCATTTTGCGCACGTTTTCGCTACCGCTGTCGTGAGCGGTGCAAACTCCGGATCGCCGGCTGAAGTGGCCAGTTGATGCTGACGCGAGAAGTTGAGGGCAGCCTGTAGCCGGCCTTCAAGACAGTCAGAAGACAGGCATGCCAAGGTCGTTTTTTTGTGGCGTCGAGGCCGGCGACAACCACCACAAGCCTAGCGCAAAGGAATTACGTGTCAGGGATGCCGGCGGACATAGGTCTGGGGAAGTTTTTGCGCTTTGGACCTTGGATATCTCGATCTTGCCGTTGACACAGGGTGGTGGATTGCTGAGACTTCAAACATCAAAGTTCGCGATGAGGCGGACCGAACAGAGCAAGGAAGCTCCCGCGGGTAATCCGTTGGGGGCTTTTTCCGTTTCAGGGCTGGCGTTTGACAGTTGTGCGAGGCCGACGGCTCGCACCTTGTCCAGGCTCTCCGGTAAGGTGCGACAACTCTGCGTCGCGATGGCAAGAAGGGGACATCAAGGATGCCTGCGATCGCCTGCTACGAGGCTATGAGTCGTCCTCACCTTGTCGGTTTAGCCGGATGGCCGTTGGTCGCAGCTGGGTGCCTTGCCTGGCTGCACGACGTGACGTTCGACCGACACGGCTTCAGCCCGCATTGGTCCCCGGTAGCCGGTCACTCAGTCCAAAAGGGGGCGGAGAAATGAACCTCCACTCTAAGCTCTGCGCTTTGGAGGCATCTGGAAAGCGCATCCGCGTTGGTCTGATTGGAGCCGGTAAGTTTGGATCGATGTTCGTCTCCCAATGCCTAAGAACTCCAGGACTTCAGCTCGTGGCCATCGCCGATCTGTCAATTGAGCGCGGCGTGTCTGCGGTGACGGCGACCGGCTGGCCAATTGAGATGGTCAGCACGGCTGGTATCGAGGATGCCGTCACCAAGCGGCGCATTGCTGTTGTGGAAGACTCCAATGACCTCATTCGCAGCCCCTTCGTAGACATAGTGGTGGAGGCCACCGGTGTCCCCCGGGCCGGGGTTCTGCACGCGCTGGAATGCTGCAAGTTCGAAAAGCACATATTGATGGTCAATGTCGAGGCGGATGCCTTCGCTGGCCCAGCGTTGGCGGATGCGGCAAAGCGAGCCGGAGTCATCTACTCCTTGGCCTACGGTGATCAGCCGGCGCTGATCTGCGAGATGGTGGATTGGGCGCGCGCCGCTGGTCTTAACGTCGTCGCTGCCGGCAAGGGAACCAAGCACGAGATCCACTACCATGATGCTACTCCCGAAACGGTTTGGACGTACTATGGCCTGACCCATGAACAGGCACGATTGGGCAGGCTCAGTGCGAAGATGTTCAACTCGTTTCTCGACGGAACCAAATCGGCTGTGGAAATGGCGGCTGTCGCTAATGCCACCGGGCTTGAGGCCCCTGTTGACGGTTTGCGGTTTCCCGCCTGTGGCGTCGACGACCTGGCAACTTTGCTCGGACCAGGTGCTGTCGGCGGTCCGATTTCGAGGGCAGGTCGAGTAGAAGTCGTCTCTTCGGTCTTCGAGAATGGAAAGGCGGTGCCCCGCGATCTCAGATGGGGTGTGTTCACGGTTTTCGAAGCGCCGTCCTCATACGTTGCACGCTGCTTTAGAGAATATGGACTGATTACGGATACGAGCGGCCGGTTCGCGGCAATGTACAAGCCTTTCCACCTGATCGGCCTGGAACTAGGCATTTCGATTGCCAACATGGCGTTGCGGAACGAGAGTACGGGTTCTCCGACAGGCTTTCGAGCCGATGTTGTCGCAATCGCGAAGCGAGATTTGTCTGCGGGGGAGATTCTCGATGGAGAAGGCGGCTACTGCGTTTGGGGACGACTGACAACCGCAAAACACAGTGTGGAGATGGAATATCTTCCAATCGCGTTGGCCAGCGACGTTCGGCTCATGCGTTCGTTGCCCCGTGGCAGTGTCTTGCGTTGGTCCGATGTAGCGATGCCTGCGAATGATCCGGTGGTTGAGTTCCGCCGAAAAATGGAGCTAGCGCTTGGTCGGCCCCCAGCCAAATGACATACGGATCCAGGATTAGGTGTCCGTCGATACCGACTTGCCGTCGGCAACCGCCGAAAGAGCAGCTTTGCACGAACCGAATGAAACGGCGTGAACATTGCCAGCGATTGTCGCTTCTCAGCTAACAAACGGGCAGTGATGGCTTTGCCGCCCTACAGCCCCGCATCGGCGTCGATTTGGCTTTTAGGTCTCTAAACCTGGCTAATGGTTGGTCCTATCACTCGCACGGCGCCTAGCTGGCGAAGTCGGTCGTTTGAGGCATTTGCAATTTCAAGAGATCACTCGCGTTGATTATAGCCAGCGCCATCGCCTCGATGGTCGTGCGCTTGTTCATGGCCTGCTCACGCAAGGTCGCGTAGGCAACCTGCTCGGTCATCTTGTTTGTGATCATGAGAATGCCCTTGGCCTTATCGATGTCCCGATGGGCCTTCAACTTGGCAGTCAGCCGTTCGACGCGCGCGCGCAACCTTTCTTCGCGCCGGTGATTGTTCACGCTCAGGAGTATATTTGCCAGAATGCCGAATGTGCGCAGTGGCAATCCAATGACCGCCTGGGCTCGTAGCCGGAGCACCTTTTCCACGATAATCGGATTTTCGTAGTCGACGATGGCGATTAGAACCGCCGGCGGATCATCGGCATTCCAGTTCCAGACGATATCGCCCTCGATAATCGGACGCAAAAAGGCAAAGACAACATCAATATTGTGGGGGATCACGGACGGCGGCGGCCAACTCGTCTGAACCTGGCAGCCAATTCTGATAAGATGCTGCCAAAGCTCCTCACCTTCACTGCTCTTGGGTTGGAGCAGGAGAACGCGAAGGGTTCGTAGGTCCTTGATCATGATCGGCGCTGAGACGCCGTTCGGTGATCCTTGCACGCTCTGTGATACCATCGGTCCTCATCGTAGCGTTATCGCGGGCTCGCATTCCAGGCGCTGGCGACCCCTGAATGTTACGGCCGGATTATATCGAACGAACTGCCAGTCGCGCGCCCCATTCATTGGAGTTGTAGCTAACCAGATATGGATCGGGTGGCACAGCGAATTCAGTTCTCGTCAGGATTTCGAACTGCCCGTCTTCACGCGCACGGCCAACCCTTGGCCAAACATGAGTGTGTGCTGTATCTGGATCGATGCGGATGAGCCCTTGTGGCGCTTCGAATTCAGCGCCAAGAATTGCCGGCCGCAGGATGTCGACGTCGTCAGTACCGCATTTTCTCAGCGCTTCCGCAACGACATGGACCTGAAAATAGGCTGCTTCCCAGCACATGTTCGTGACGGCGCCGGTGCCGGCTCTCAGGGCATAGCGTTGCATGCAGCTTTCGTTTTGCTGTCCGCTGACAGACTGGAAATAAGAAGCGGAAGTGATATGCCCCGCACCTACTTCCGCGCCCATCGCCTGAATGTCCGACTCGCTGGTCGTCAGGCTGGCGATAGGCATGGTCTTGGGATCCAATCCGGCTTCAGCAAATGCCTGATAGAAATGCACTATGCTTTCACCGACGAAATTGCAGAAAATTACGTCAGGCCGCTCGCGCTTGATGGCCGCAACCAGCGGCCTGAATGCTGAACGCTTTGCGTCAAGCTTCAGATAGTTACGGCCGACGACCTCGCCGCGATCCTTTTGAACCATCTCAGTCATGATGCGATCGGATTCTCGCGGCCAAATGTAGTCAGAACCGACCATGTAGAACCGCGTCCCGACATTGGCGAGGAGGTAGTCGCCCAGCTGAACGCTGTTCTGGTTCGGTGCCGCACCGCAGTATATGGCGTTGCGAGAGTATTCAAAGCCTTCATATTGCGCAGGGTAGCAAAGAAGGCCATTGCGCTGTTCCACAGCCCTGAGCACTTCCTTGCGGGTGCTGGACATATAGCACCCGAAAATAATCCTGACGCCGTCCTCAATCAGCAGCCGGCTCGCAAATTTGTTGTAGGCGATGGGATCCGAGCCGGGATCATAATATGTCGGGACAAGTTCGCGTCCGTTGATGCCGCCGGCCTCATTGACTTCGTGTATCGCAAACAGTGTGGCATCCAGCATGCTGCGCTCCATCACCGAAGTGACACCCGTTTGGGAGAATAGCACGCCGACGCTTATGGGCCTCTCGATCTCTATCACCATCATTGCCAACTCCGTCAGATATTGTCATCCGCCGAACTCGACACAAAAAAAGCGCCCAGCGCGGAGTTACCGCAGCAAGCGCCTTTGCTTGACCAATAGGGACAATGCTGTCCCATCGTCATTTGTGCCTCAACCCGATGGGGCAGTCAACTCGATTGCAAGCGTGACCTCCGTCATACCCTTCCCATCAGTAAATCATCTGGCCACAGTGGCCGGGCGGCAAGAGTGGAATTCAAGCCGTTCGATCATCGCGGTCTGGTTCGTTTGCTGTATAACTTGCGCACGATTTCAGCTGGCAGGATTCCGAATATGAAATTGCCAGTTGACAGATAGGTCTGGATCTCGGATTGTATCGTCTATCAAGTCCGCGACGATGCGGCTTGAAACCAGAGCAAAGATAGCTCCCGCGGTGAAGACCGCCGGGAGTTTTTTTGCGTTTGGCCACCAGGTCTATTGCAGCTCTGCCGTGAAATCATGGGCGGCAGGGAAGTTCAAGTAATCATCAATGAAGGAAAGCAATGAAAGTTGCTTGAGAGCGTTTGCCTGGATTTCCGGAAGGAAATCCAGGCTCCGAAGAGTTGCGCCCGAAAAACGGTAATTTTAGCTGCCAAAATGAGGAGGAATGCGACATGAATAAAGTAGAAAAAATCGAGCCTGCTGTGCGGGTCGCCTGCGATGTCGGCGGGACCTTCACCGATGTCTGTGTACTGAATGAAGCTTCCGGGAAGATTCACGTCGCCAAAACTCCGACAACGCCTAATCCCATTGATGGCGTGCTCTTGGGTATCGACGCCGCAGGTGTGGACCTGAAAGACATCATCTTGTTCTCACACGGAACGACGCTCGCCACCAACGCTCTGATTACGAGAAAATTTCCGCCGGCGATCATGGTCACCACCAAGGGCTTTCGCGACGTTATCGAAATTCGGCGCGGTACGCGCGACGACTTGTGGGATACCTACAAAGAGATGGCACCGCCCTATCTGCGGCGGAAGGATCGCCTCGTTGTGACTGAGCGTATTGATTACGCCGGCAAGGTTATCGAGGGTGTGGATGAAGCAGAGGCGAGGGACGTCGCACGTGTCATAAAAAAACGCGGCATCAACAACATCGCGATCTGCTTTGTTAACTCCTTCGCCAATCCAAATAACGAACAACGAATGCGCGATATTCTCCTCGAGGAGATTCCTGGAGCATTGATCTCGCTGTCCAGTGATATCATGCCGGAGATTTTCGAACATGAAAGGTTCAATACGACGGTTGCCAATACCGTTTTGTCTCCCGTCGCGGGACAGTATGGCGCCGATCTTGAATCGCGGATGAACAAGGGTGGCTATGCCGGCGAGGTGCTCCTGCTCCACTCTGGCGGTGGCGTGATGACCGCCAAGACCTCCACGAAGTTTGCCGCCAGGCTTGCAGCGTCGGGCATTGCCGCGGGTGCAATTGCGAGCCGCTTTGTGGCGCAGCTTGCTGGCTACGAAAATTCCATCAGCCTCGATATGGGTGGGACGAGCACCGACATTTCGCTCTGCAGCCACGGTGAATTGCCAATGACGAACGATTGGCATGTTGAATACGGCTATCCGATCCGCTTTCCGAGCATCGAAGTGCTTACGATTGGCGCTGGTGGTGGCTCACTTGGATGGCGAGACCCAGCTGGCGCGCTACGCAATGGGCCCCAATCGGCCGGGTCCAATCCTGGTCCGGTTTGCTACAATCGCGGTGGCACCGAACCCACGAACTGCGACGCAAATGTGTTCCTCGGCCGACTCGGAGCCTACCTCGCTGGCGGCACGGTCCCTCTCGATGTGAAACTCGCGGAAGCTGCGATCAAGCGCGTCATCGCTGATCCGCTAGGCCTGACGACGGAGGAAGCAGCCGTCGCCATGCTGAAGGTGGCCAATGCGAACATGTCTGACGCCGTCAGGCTGGTTTCTCTCCGAAAAGGCTACGATCCACGTGATTTCGCCTTGGTTGCATTTGGTGGGGCAGGCTCCCTGCACGGCGTGGCCTTGGCGCGCGACCTACACATCCCTGTCGTTTTGGTTCCACCAAATCCAGGTGTCACTTCGGCAATGGGCTGCCTCCTTGTCGATATCACTCACGATCTGTCTCAAATGTATCTCAGCAAAGTGGAAGATGTCTCCATAAAAGAGCTGAATGACGCTTTCCGTGTCCTTGAAATTGAAGGTCATGCCCGGCTCTCGCATGAGGATATCGAGGAAGATAAGATGCTCTTCCAGCGCTTTATCGATATGCGTTACCTTGGGCAGTGGCGTTCAATGTCTATCCCGATCACTGCGGACATAACATCTCTCGACAAGGCAATTGAGAAATTCCACGAGGATCATGGTCGTGAGCACAATTACTCCAGACCCGATGCCCCGGTTGAAGTGTATCGCATACTTGTCAAAGCAACTGGCCTTACGAGAAAGGCCGAGCTGGCGAGGTATGATCTCAATAAATCTGCGAAAGCCGTGCCGTCATCAGAGAGACCCGTCCTCTTCGATGAGAGCCCGAAGAGAATCCAGACGCCCGTCTATCGGCGCGATACCCTGGCGGCTGGAACCGTGATTGTGGGACCTGCAGTTATCGAGCAGCTCGACTCTACTGTCCTCGTCCCGCCCGAAATTAAGGCGGAGGTTACTGAATATCTGACAATCAAAATGACAGTGCCGTTAGCGTCTTGAGCCGGCGTTGGACGCTTTCACAAACATTGGCAAAATCAGGAGGAAAGTTATGAAAGTGAATAATCAGGGGTTCTCATTGGATCCGGTTACGTTCGAGGTGTTGAAGAACGCCTATGTTAACATCGTTGATCAGATGGCGGAGCAGATTTTGCGGACGTGTTACTCGTTCGTTATCTATTCCCGCGATTTTTCGTCCGCGTTGTGCGATCCTAGCGGCGACACGATCATGCAGGGCAGCGGCGATATCGCGGCTCATGTTGGAACCCTCCACTATACGGCCAAGGCGGTCATCAAGAAATTCGAAGGGGATATCCATCCCGGCGATGCCTTCGTGATCAACGACGTTTATCAAGGTGGTACCCACTTCAATGATACGCGCATCTTCGCCCCCATGTTCTACAAGGGGGAACTGCTCGGCTTCGCTCAGGCCAATGGCCACTGGGCGGACGTCGGTGGCGCGGTGCCAGGCTCGTTCAACGTCAACGCACTTGACCACATGGCTGAAGGGCTTCGGATTACGCCGGTCCGGGTCTATAGCAAGGGAGTATATCTCTCGGACGTGGCCGAACTGATCGCGCACAACACACGCGCGCCGATGGATATCATCGGCGACCTGCAGGCGCAGACCGAGGCCTGTCGCCTGGCCGAACGGGAAGTTCAGCGCCTCTGCGACAAATACGGTGTCGATACGATCAAGACGTCTTTTAAAGAGGTGCAGGATTACGTCGAGGTGATGACGCGTCAGCGCATCCTGGGGCTGCCGAACGGGACTTGGGAAACGACCGACTATATCGACGTCGACCCCGCGGCTGGGGAGGGGTTGGTCCCCATCAAGGTCAAAATGACGATCGACGGTGACAGTGTCCACTACGACCTTTCCGGGTCCCACCCCAAGACAATCGGTTCATTCCTGAACTGCTGTTACGGCGGCGCCTTTGCGGCCATTGTGGCGGGCACCAAGATGCAATCACCTGACATTCCGCTCAATTCCGGGTTCTATCGGGTGGTAACGGTTGATCTCGGCCCGATTGGCACCGTTATCAACGCGGATTGGCCAACCCCTGTGGCGGGCTTCGCCTCCGGACCGTTCGAGAAGATCATGAATTCGGTCTTCGAATTGTGGGCGGAGATTCTGCCCGAACGCGCCATGGCTTGTACTTTCAATCTAGAATATCTGCTGATTGGCGGGCGCGACACGCGTCATGCAGAGAAGCCCTACTTCATGTGGTACGACTGGATGGTCGGGGGATGGGGCGCACGTAACGGGCGTGACGGCTGGTCGGCAACCGGTCCGGTCTTCGGCGTTCAGCTTGGCACTCAACCTTTCGAAGGCCAAGAGCGACTGTCTCCAGTTCTTACGACATGCCATGAACTGCGTGTTGACTCGGGCGGACCTGGCGAATTCCGTGGCGGACTCGGTGTCGAGAAGGGCGGAACACTCTATGCATGTGAGCGCACCGTCGTCTCCTACTGCTGCGACAGAGAGCGTTCTGTCACGTGGGGTCTTTGGGGCGGCTTGCCGTCGCTTCCGCACGGTGTCTGGGTCAATCCGGGCGCGGAGAACGAGCGCTATTTGGGTTCGTTGTTCTCTGGCGTTCCGCTCAACCAGGGCGATACGGTGACGCGTCCCTCGGCCGGCGGCGGAGGCTTGGGTGACCCTCTTAAAAGGGATCTCAGCCGGGTCATGACGGATGTCGTGGAAGGCTACGTATCGGTAGAGCGAGCCAAAAAGGACTACGGCGTTATCATCCGTGTCGTCGACGCGGATCTTGATGAGTATCAGATCGACGAGAACGGCACCCTGGCGGAGCGAGCCCGTATCGCCGCTCATCGTGCGGGCTGGCTGGACGAGGATGCCGAAAAGATTGCCGCATTGTATCGAGGCAAGAAACTCGACATGTTCGATCTCATTCGACAGTACGGTGTGATTGTCGACTGGGGCTCTGGCGAGCTTCTTCACAAGACGACGTCCCAGTTCCGGGAGATGCTCAAGCGACGCACCGTGCCTTACTGGTCAGCTGCCAGCCAGAATGAGGCAGCCACGCTAAAAGTGGCCTGAGCCCGTTACCATTAAAACAAAAATGAAAATACTGCAGACCCGATTGTTCGGGTCTGCAAAATGCAAATGCTATTAGGCAAGTCGTTCAGGTGTAATATTTGTTGTTGTTGGCATGCTGACACAGAGATTTATGCTGATCGCTGACCTCGAGCGGCGAGATGGTAATTATCAGTAATATCGTCCCTGATATGCGGTTCATGCTGCCAATGTCTCCGAAGGAGGACTTTCATGCCGAATCTGGATACAGGTAACACTGCCTTCATGTTGCTGTGCAGCAGTCTGGTCATGCTTATGACACCCGGGCTCGCATTTTTCTATGGTGGTTTGGTCAGTCGCAAGAACGTTCTGGCCATCATGATGCAATCCTATGTGTCGATGGGGTGGACAACGGTTATTTGGTTTGCCTTCGGCTATTCGCTTTGCTTTTCAGGCGACGTCGGCGGGGTCATCGGCAATTTCGATTTGGCATTCCTGCGCGGTGTGACGCTCGCCACACCCTCGCCCACTCCGGGAATTCCACTCTACGTTCATATTGCCTATCAGATGATGTTCGCAATCATCACCCCCGCGCTGATCACAGGCGCTTTCGCCAATCGCGTATCTTTCAAGGCTTATATGGCCTTCCTGACCCTATGGCTTGTCTTCGTCTACTTCCCATTCGTACACATGGTATGGGGAGGCGGCATCCTTCAGAGATGGGGTGTCCTGGACTTCGCCGGGGGTATCGTTGTGCACAATATCGCAGGCATGGCGGCGCTAGCCTCCATCCTCTACGTCGGCCGGCGGCGAGTGACGGATAGTGGAGCGCATAACATCCCTTTGGTTGCCTTGGGAACCGGGCTTCTCTGGTTCGGTTGGTATGGCTTCAATGCAGGCAGTGAGTTCCGAGTTGATTCGGTGACGGCCATCGCCTTCCTCAACACTGACGTGGCCGCCTCTTTCGCGGCCGTGACCTGGCTCGCCGTTGGCTGGTGGCTCGAAAAGCGGCCCAGTTTTGTCGGCTTGTTGACTGGTGCAGTCGCTGGCCTCGCTACGATCACGCCGGCGGCGGGCTATGTATCGCCAATGGCTGCCATGATCATTGGCATCATTGCTGGCGTTGTTTGCTATCTGGCGGTGGAGTTGAAGAACCGGCTTCGTTGGGATGATGCGCTCGACGTTTGGGGCGTACATGGCGTGGGAGGTGGACTCGGCACTCTCCTGCTGGGGATATTTGCTTCGACGGCCTTCAATCCTGCCGGGGCAGATGGACTGATCGCCGGTAATGGCATCTTCTTATACAAGCAGTTCGCCGCTCTGGCGGGTTCATCCATTTGGGCCTTTTCCTTCACCTACGCGATGTTGTGGTTCATCGACCTGTTCACTCCAGTCAAGGTCATGCAGGCGGCCGAAGAGAACGGACTTGACATCGCACTACATGGCGAAACGGCCTATCTTAAATGACGTGGGTCCGGTCACGCGAGCCTTACCGTAGGTGTTCGTCGTCGCCGGACATTTGGGCGCCGATAGCCACCGCCGATGCGCGAACCAAGTCAAGATGAGTGGGGCTGGCTGGGTCGCCAAATATCGTCGTCAAACTGGAAATACTCAGTGCGCCAACGAGGACCCCGGTCACCGTCAAGATGGGCACACCAAGTCCGGCCAAGCCGACGACAAAGTCATCAACAGCCAAGTCCCACCCCTTTTCTCGGATCTCGCTCGCATCCCGAGAAAGAACTGACCGGTCAACAATGCTGGCTGGCGTACGTTTGATCATGTCCTGGTTCAGCGCATCAGCACGTTCCGCAGGCGATAGATAGGCAAGCAATACTCTTGGACCCGCGCCGCAGTTGAGCGTCGTCTTTCCGCCTACGGTAAACCACGTGGCGCTTACATTCGGGATTGTAGCTCTTATGCGATCAACACATAGCGCAAAGCCGTTGTCGTAAGTCCAAAGGAAAACGGTGGCACCTGTTTTTTCAGCGATATTTCGTAAGTATCCGGTACTCACTTCGCGAAGATCGCGGCCGGTCTCGACTGCGGCGCTGATCTCTAGAATGCGTCTCGTCAAGAAGTAGCGGGACGCGTTCTCATTGTATCCAACAAAGCCGGTTATCATCAGAGTCTGCAGCATGCGACGTGTGGTGCCTACGTCCAGGGATGTGCGCTTTGCCAATTCCGAGAGGCTCAGTTGAGGCGTCTCGGTATCGAACGCCTCAAGGATAGCGAGCCCCCTTTCAAGCGCGCGCACCAAGGGAACTCCCGATTTCAACTCGCCCATCCGAGCACTCCATTTCGTCACGACCTTCGTTAGCGATTTCCGGGTCGATCCGAAAGACATCAATTGTGTCATCTAATGACATAAACATCACCTGTTGACAAGGCGTATGTTGGGCTATAGGCCTGTTGCGGCAAATGACAGTTCTTTGCCGGCATGTTCGAGAACGACTTCTCAGCGGGCGCAAACGCCCCGTTTGCCGACACCGAGATTGCCCAATTTTCAAGCATAATAGCAGGCCACAATATAAAGGGAGGCGAAAATGAACTGCAGGGAAGATACGCTGCCGAATAGATGGAGAGTTGCATCATTTGGCATGGTGACCGCTTTTTCATTATCTTTATTGCCGTACCAAGCTGAAGCAAAAACAGTGCGCGCGGTCATGCACTCTGACCTGCGCATTACCGACCCAATTCTGACAACCGCATATATTAGTCGAGATCATGGGTATATGGTCTATGACACCCTGCTGGGTATGGATGACAAATTTCAGGTCAAGCCACAGATGGCTGACTACAAGGTTTCTGAGGATAAGCTTGTCTACACGTTTACCCTTCGTGAAGGGCTAAAATGGCACGATGGGAAGCCAGTTACTGCTGAGGACTGCGTTGCTTCTTTGCAACGTTGGGCCAAGCGCGATGGCATGGGGCAAAAGCTGATAGAGTATACTGCCAGTCTTGAAGCTACTGATGCCAAAACCATCACGCTGAAGCTGAAAGAGCCTTACGGGCTGGTGTTGGAGTCCATAGCCAAGCCGTCCTCGATTGTACCTTTCATGATGCCGAAGCGGCTGGCCGATACGCCTGCTGACAAGCCGATAACCGAACTGGCCTTCCCCCTGAGAACGGGTCCATTTTGAGAGTTAGAGTTTCGGCTATTTTGAGCTTTG
>NZ_JBLLVA010000017.1:0-102752 GCF_047739745.1 Borborobacter xinjiangensis
TGCGCAAAGGTGGCGCGGGGTGGAGCAGCCCGGTAGCTCGTCAGGCTCATAACCTGAAGGTCGTTGGTTCAAATCCAACTCCCGCAACCAAAATTCAGCCCGCTAAGTCAATGACTTAGCGGGCTTTTTGCTGTGTGGATGCTCTGCGATTGAAGAGGTCGTGGAAGCGCTGTGGAAGCGCCGGGGAGAATATTGTAGCGAGAAATCGGCGGCGCGGAAGGGAGAGGAAATTTCGAATTGTTGCAGATGTGCAACACAAAGCTCGCAGCTAGCAGCAATGCGTCGATAGCTAGAGATCGTGTGCCGGCGAGCGGAGGGTATCGGATTTCCTTCTGGTCACTCCGTCCGACACGGCTATGGCCTGAGACGGCTCGTAATCTCCGTGGAAAAAGCCTCCCATCATGTCGCATGCGATTCTTGTTGGCGATTGAGGCATGCAAATAGTCTGGACCGGATCCCCAGATAGCAAATCTTGTGATGCATGCTAGAGCGGCTAGAGCAGTTTCGGCGTCGGTTGAGCCGCTGGCCAAGTGATGGCGCAACCGCGGCCTGATTCAAAATGATCGTTTGCTGAGGTTGCGTATGGCACGAGCTCAGCAGGACGACGGCGCGGGCTCTAATGCGGGTGGTGACGCTCGCGCCTGGATGTGCATGAGGCCTCCATCGTCGGATTGATTGGAGGACGGCAGAACATCACGCTGAACGAGATGATGGCGCACCAGTTGGGCGAGCGGCCGGTCATAACGCGCTAACCGCCTGGCTTCGTGGACGAGGCTGAACATTCAAAAAGGACCGCCCATGAACTGAGGGTCATAGGCTTGTATCTGCTGTGGACTCGGAGCCTGGTTCACGTCCTGTAAATGTGTGGCCGCTGATGTACATGCTCTGCATTTTATCTCGAGGATGCCGAAACAACTGTCAGAATTGAATCAAACGCAAACGAGACGAGTCTTCTCCTCGTACTCACTCCTTAAGGCTGCCTTAAGGATAGTGTTCAAGGGCGGTCAGGTCGGTCGGGCAGGTGCTATGCGAATTCTTGTCGTTGAGGATGATACGATCTTGCGAGATGGGCTGAAGGTTGGTCTATCAATCGCTGGCTTCAGCGCGGATGTAGTTGAGACCTGTGAGGAGGCTCATGCGGTGCTTCAAAACCACAGTTTCGACGCGCTTATTCTCGATTTGATGTTGCCCGACGGCTCGGGATTGGATGTCCTCAGGTTCTTGCGTGATCGTCATGACGGTACGCCGGTGCTTCTTTTGACCGCACGAGATAATGTTTCTGATCGGATCGTTGGACTCGACAATGGAGCTGACGATTATGTGGGTAAACCGTTCGATCTTGACGAGGTCACAGCTCGCCTGCGCGCACTGGTCCGGCGATCATCCGGGCGAGTGCGATCCTTTCTGGAGTGGCGCGACCTACGTCTTGATCCCTCGTCGCAGGCAGTTGAGCGGAGTGGCGAACTTGTCCGGCTGTCGCGCCGGGAGTTTTCTATCCTACATGCGCTGATGGTCCATCCAGGTCAGATACTCTCGAAAAGCCAGATCGAGGACAAGCTTTATGGTTGGCAAGAGGAGGTGGAAAGCAATGCCGTCGAGGTGCACATCCATCACCTAAGGGCCAAGCTGGGGGCTGCGATGATCCAAACGGTTCGTGGCATCGGCTATCGTCTTGGGGGCGAACCTTGATGCCCTCAATCAGCAATCGGCTTTTTTGGATCCTCGTACTGACCACCGGCATTGTCTGGTTGTCAGCTGTATTGTGGATTTTCCTCAGTACCCGCGCGGAGGTCGAACGTGTGCTTGATTCCCGCCTAATTGAAGCTGCGCGTATGGTAAGTTCCCTTGTGGTGAAGCAGGAAGTTGGGATTGATCCGGGCCTAACGGGGAGCGTCGGGCAGTCGGCTAGGGTGCATCCCTCGTACAACCGCCACCTTTCATGTCAGGTCTGGTCGCTGCAGGGAACGTTGATCGGTCGTTCAGATAGTGCCCCGGATCGAAAGCTTGCAGAGAGCACAGACGGTTTCTCGGAAACTGAGATCGACGGAGAGCAGTGGCGTGTCTATGCGGTCACCAATGCTGAACTTGGCGTCCGTGTTATGGTAGGGGACAATCTTAGGATACGCGACGGCCTGGTCAACGATGTCATTCGCGGCCTTCTGCTCCCGGTCATGTTGATCTTGCCTGCGCTTGCAGCACTGATTTGGCTCAGTGTGAGGCGTGGTCTGGCGCCTTTAAACAAGATTGCACATGACCTTGCGCGCCGACAGGCATGCGATCTCAGGCCGATCGCGAATGTCGAAACAGCCAGAGAGATTGTGCCAGTTCTTCAATCGTTGAATGGTCTTTTTGAACGTGTTGCGGGGCTGCGCGAGCGCGAGCGCAACTTCACTGCCTTTGCGGCACACGAACTGCGCACGCCGCTGGCCGGCCTGAAGACGCAGGCACAGGTTGCGCTCGCCAGTGATGATCGTACGATCCGAGATCAGGCTCTTCGCCAGATAATGATTGGCGTCGACCGCACCGGCCGATTGGTTCGGCAGTTACTCGATCTGTCAGCGGTTGAGGCGCGGGAGAAGGCGGATCGGCAAGATTTGGTGAATGCGGGAGAGATCCTACGTTTGTTAGCAGCGGAACTCAGTGATTCCACAAGGCGCGTATCAATCGAAGTATCACCCATACTAGATACGATCGAGCTTGAGATCGAGCCGGACCTGTTCATGCTTGCCGCACGCAATCTCTTCGAGAATGCAGTGAATCACTCGCCTCTGGGTGGCGCGGTTCGCTGTCGAACGGCGTCCCTAGGTGAAGGCGCCACTATCATCATTGAGGACGACGGCCCAGGCATCCCGGAGGAGGAGCTTTCCAGAGTGACTGAGCGCTTCTTTCGAGGGCGCAATAAGGTGCCCATAGGCTCGGGGCTCGGCTTGGCGATCGTTGAGCTGGCGCTTGGACGAAGCGGCTGGAGCTTGCAGTTGAGGAATCGGCCGACAGGTGGGCTGAACGCTGAGATAGTGCATCGACAGGCGTCGTAGGTGAGTTGTGGCCTAATGCCTGATCTGGAAGACAAGTTAACGACAGATCGCATCCCGGTCCTCCTGATGGACGTCCAGAAAAATCTTGAGATTGTTTTTTTTGCTCTGTTCTCCGTCAAGACGCTGACTCTTAAGGCTGCCTTAAGCTGAAGCGAGACGGATGGGGCACCGTGCGCGGTCAGGGAGCCCCGAGTGCCTAGTCAGCGCGATTTTGCATCATAGAAGGTCTTTGATCATCGCCGACGTGGAAGCGTATCGGTCTTCGGTAAAATTGGAGACCAGTATGGGGATAACAGGCTCCAGAGCATTGAGTTTCGCAAGATTATCGCATTTGTCGCGCGGCTGATTCGAGCCAGGAAAGGTTAATGTCGCCCGCATTTCGGACGTTTTGAGGAGAGCGAGCGAACATGTCGGAAGAAGGCGCATCGCGAGGAGGAACTATTTTTGAATACATCAAGCTCGCCAGAGATTTTGACCTCAGGCCCCTAAGGTATGTGCTTGCCGCAGCTGAACACATGAGCATCCGAGCTGCTGCCGAAATGCTGGATGTGGAGCCGTCCAGCGTCAGTAGGGCGATTCGAGATTTTGAGGACCGTATAGGCGTTGGCTTTTTCGAGCGCGGCCAGTTTGGTGTTCGGCTGACCGATGCGGGACGGAAGTTCATTGAGCAAACAGTCCCAGCGCTTCAGCAGATCGGACATGCAATTCATCATGCAGGTGCGGCAGGGCGTGCGGAGACCGGTACACTAAGGGTCGGGGTGATCTCAACGCTTGCCGGAGGTTTTCTGCGCGAACTCGTATCGAGATATGAGGCTGCTTACCCCGGCGTTTGGGTGGACATTTATGATGGTACAAGACCAGAGCACATTAAAGGCATTCGCACCCGAAAACTGGACATAGGCTTTTTTACCGGCAATGGTGAGGTAAAGGGGTGCGAAACTATAGAGCTTTGGGACGAGCGTGTTCACATCGCGATGGCTCGATCCCATCCCCTGGCACGCGAAAAACAGATTGATTGGCTTCAGTTGCGCGATGAGATGTTCATCATTTCTCGCTTCGGGCCAGGGCCGGAGATTCGAGATTACATTGTGCGACGGATATGTGACTACAGCACTTATCCGACGATCGTGTATAGGGATGTGCACCAGGACACTTTGATGCACATGGTAGCTATGGGAAAAGGCATCACTCCGGTCGCCGAGGCGTGGAGCTGCGTTCCGTTTCGGGACCTCAGCCTCATTCCGCTGAGCGCTGATGCGGATATCGTACCGTTCAGCGCTGTGTGGTCTCCGAGAAACGACAATCCGAGTTTGCGACGGCTGATAAAGTTCGCAGAGCGGCTGGCAACAGAATCATCGAGACAGAATTGGCTAGCTTAAAGCCTCGAGCTTGCATTCTTAGGCGGTGAAGGATGATTGCGTCTCCGGTGACATTCGCCGAAATTTGGCAAAGCCCCGATCCGTAGCGATGAAGCGCTCCAACATGGGGATGATCAGCTTCTTAGGATCAGCGGGGATGTGCCCCGTTTCTCGACCGAGCGCCTCCGCATAAGCGGCAAGATCTCGATACAGTGTTCCCGGTAAGTCCAGGGTCACTTTCACCGGCTTGTCCTCAGTGATCGGGCCGAGTTTCAACTTCGTCATTGGGGAACTCCGTAAGGTTCGAGGATGAGATCACGGGTGACAATTACGCGAACTGGGAAGCCTGGCCGGATCGTTAACGTCGGTGCCACCTGCAACTGACGGCGGATGATTTGCTGGCCAGCGTCATTGATCGTGTCCTGCGCCCCATCGCGAATGGCGCGGATGAGGCGGTCCTCGTCATCGACGGCAAGCTCGGCGCCGACGGCGAGAAGGGTCGACAGACCGGCGGCCTTCGCCAGATCCCACCAATGATAGTCGACGCCGTCTTCCAGCCCTGCATAGCCTTGCGTGTCGGCGCCGGGCTGGCGTTCGAGCACGATGGAGCGTCCGTTCGGCAAGATCAGCCTGTTCCAGACCAAGAGCACGCGGCGCTGTCCGAAGCCGACATCATTGCTGTATTCGCCGATGATCCGCGTTCCCTGGGGCACGAGGAGGATGCGTCCGGTGGGACTGTCATAGATATGCTCGGTCACCTGGGCCGTAATCTGGCCGGGAAGGTCGGAGCGGATGCCGGTGATGAGCGCGGCGGAGATCACCGCGCCCGCCTGCAGCACATAGGGCGATGCCGGCGCCATGACACGATCTGCTGAGACCGTGCGCCGATCGACGGCGGCGTTGAGGAAGGCGCTCTGCCGATCCTGGGCGGTGGGTGTTCCGATCTGCCCGGGAAGACCGAGGCCCGCGAGCGACGGATTGGTCATGGCGGGAGGTCCGGATGGAGCGCCAGTTCCAGGCCCGCTCTGGAAGAACACTCGGCTCGTCCGGGCGGCTTCTTCCTCGGCCAGGCGGCGTTGTTCCTCGGGATCGACCTGAGGTGTAGCCATAGCTGGGGGCACGACGGGCTGACCGCGATTCTGGGCGTCGAGGATCGGCCCCCCGAGATCGCCTGGTAAGGGCGGGCCGAGGACGGGTCCTGTGTAGTCGCGCGGCAGGCCGGCAAGACCATCGGCGGTTGCTCTGTTCTCTGTGGAATAGAGCTCTTCGTTGCCAGGCCCCCCTTCGCGCGTCTGCAACGCATAGATCAGCGCGCCGCCGATGCCGATGCTGGCGACCAAGCCTACACCGGCCAGCACCTTACGGGACAGCCGGGTGACGCGGGGGAGCTCGGCGCGCAAGCGCATGGTCGAGGCGGTATCGATGTTGGGCCCGCCAGGCGTCACGGCCTCATCGCGGTTATCGTCTTTGTTGCTCATGACGCTGGCCTCCCGTCTGTGCGGACAATCCTGACGGTTTGCTGGCGATCGCCGCCGCCGAGTCTCAGTTCGGCCGCGCCGAAGAGACGATCGACGATCAGGATGTTCTGGAAAATGCGGCTGTTGACGATTTGAGCTTCGCCATCGGAACCAATGACGAAGAGCGGCGGCATTTCGCCCTGGACGATGCCACGGGGGAACTCGACATAGACCCGTCGGCCATCATCATAAACCGTGATCGGACGCCAGGGCGGCGTATCGCCGGTCAGGCCGTAGCGATAATTGCGCGCCGAGGCGACGGGGATGACGGGCGTTGCCGGGACGCTCTGTCTCTGACCGGTGGGCGGCTGCGGATAGGCCCAGGCGACAGCGGGCATATAGGGCGCTTCGCCGGAACGCAGCTCGAGCATATAGACGCGGCGATCCGTCGTGACGACGAGATTGGTCGTGATGTCGGCGCGGCTCGGTTTGACGAGGATATGGACGCGACGGGTCGTGCCGCTGCCGCTTTCAGTATCGCCGATGATCCAGCGCGCCGTGTCGCCGGCTGCGATCGGGCCGGCCCCCGTCAGGCTCTCTCCAGGCTCAAGCGCGATGTTGGTGATCTGGCCTGGCGCCGCATAGACCTGATAGAGCGCGCCTTCGCTCCAAGGGTAAATCTGGATGGAGTTGAAATAGCCTTCGCGGCGAGGCTGCACGCGGGCGGCCGCGTTGGCGTTCTGGACGCGTCCTTCCGGCGTGCTGGCTGCGGTTCCACCCCTTGCGGGAGTCCATGCCGGCGGAACATGCAAGGGCCGTGGCCGCTGATCGGTAACAACCGCCGGGACGGCGGGCAGCGGCGGCACATCCGCGTCGTAGCTGATCTGGGGCGGCCGATTGGTTGCGCAACCGGCCAGTATGGTCGCGGAGAGCAGGACAATCGCCAGGCCGGGTTTACGGAAACCCTGAAACGCGGCTTTGCTCATCTGGGGGCGGCTCATTGGCTCATCTCCCGAGACCAGTTGATGGCGTTGACGTAGATTCCCAGCGGATTGGCTCGGAGGCGCTCAGCGTCCCGCGGTGTCTGGATCACGATGGTCAGGATCGCGGTCCATCGCTCGGTTCTGGAAAGTTGTCCGTTTTCGTAATGACGCTCGGTCCAGGCGACTCGGAAGCTGTCGGGGGACGCCCGGATCACGCTTGAGACTTCCACGGCGATCTGCTGACGGCCGACCCGTGTGAACGGATCATTGGCGCGGGCATAATCGTTGAGCGCTGCCGCGCCGCGATCCGTGGTCCATTCATAGGCGCGGAGCCAGTTCTGGCGCACGATGATGGCGTCCGACGGAATCGAACGGGTCTGCTCAATGAAGCGGGCAAGGTGGAAAGCGATCTGAGGGTCGTTGGGGCGATAGTCCGCCGAGGCGGGCGCGACGGTTTGCGCCTGGCCGAGATTGTCGACCTGCACCACCCAGGGCACAACGGTTCCGCGCGCGGACTGCCAGACCAGGGCCGCGGCAAACCCTGCTGTGAGAATCAGGCTGCCGAACGCCATGTAGCGCCAGTTTTTCGCCTGCACGCGGGCTGAACCGATGCGTTCGTCCCAGACCTGAGCGGCCTTCTGATAGGGCGTTTCAGGCGCCGGCGTTTTGCCAAAATGGGTTGCGGGTCGTTTGAAGAGGCTCATGAGCGATCACTTTCAGAAAGGTTGACGGAAGAGCCGCCCCCATGGCTGTCGCCGGAGCGCACGGCGTGACCGGCGGCTGAGACGCCGTGGCTGAGGGACTGGCTGCGTTTCATGCGCTTCGCCCAGTCAGGCGCTCCATCTCGCGGGGTGCTGGCGGAAGCGGCGTCGGCATCGGCGCCGCCAATAGTGCCCATGGTCGAGGAGCCGCCGGTGGCCCCAAAGCCGGCCTTCGCGCCTTCGGAGAAGCTCGACTTGACGCTTTCGCTGGCCTTCGACGCAGCGCGCTTGAGCGGTGACGCGGCCGCCGAACCGGCGGCGCGCGCGACGCCTCCAAGGCCCGAGGCCACGCCTGATGCGCCGGTTTGACCGAGGGAGCCGAGGCTGTAGGCCGAAGATGCAGCGCCGGCAGCGGCAGCACCGCTGCGCACTGCGGCAGCACCGCCGGAGACGGCGGCGGCCCCTCCCTTCATAGCAAGGCCTGCAGCACCACCAGCGGCAAGCGCCGCACCGCCAACGGCAAGGCCGGTTCCGACCGCGGCGCCTGCGCCGAGCTGCGGACCACCTGAGACGAGGCCGCTGGCGATGCCAGGACCGAAGATGCCCAGGCCGAGCAGCGACAGCGCGGCAAGGACGACGGCCATGGCCTCGTCAATCGTAGGGGTCTGGCCGCCGAAGCCTGAGGTGAACTGCGAGAAGAGGGTCGAACCGATGCCGATGATGACGGCTAGCGCCAGAACCTTGATGCCGGAGGACACGACATTTCCCAGCACGCGCTCGGCCATAAAGGCCGTCTTGCCGAACAGTCCGAAGGGGATCAGCACAAAGCCGGCGAGCGTCGTCAGCTTGAACTCGATCAAGGTGACAAAGAGTTGGATGGCGAGGATGAAGAAGGCGAGCAGCACCAGAGCCCATGCGAAGAGCAAGCAGGCGATCTGGATGAAATTCTCGAAGAAGGCGACCCAACCCATCAGATCGGAGATGGATTCGAGCAATGGTCGCGCGGCATCGAGGCCGGTCTGCGCCACCTTGCCGGGGCGAAGGAGATCCTGAACGGTGAAGCTGGTGCCCGAGCCCTTCAGGCCGAGGCCGGCGAAACTGTCGAAGACGATGTTCGCCAGGTTGTTCCAGTTGCCGATAATGTAGGCGAAGACGCCGACGAACAGCGTCTTTTTGACAAGGCGAGCGATGATGTCGTCATCGGCTCCCCAGGACCAGAAGAGCGCGGCAAGCGTCACATCGATGACGATGAGGGTTGTGGCGATGAACGCGACTTCGCCGCCGAGCAGGCCGAAGCCGGAATCGATATAGCGGGTGAAGGTCCCGAGGAATGTGTCGATGACGCCGGTGCCGCCCATGGATCACTGTCCTTGATTTTGATGTGGGGCGGCGGGCGCCGGAGCCCGACCGAGGAAACGGTCGCGGGTTTCGGCCCACACGCGCATGCAATCGGCGTCGCTGGCGGCCGCCTGGCCAAGCTGCTGGCACCGGCGCTGCGCCTCCCGTAGGGGATCGCGCACCGGCTCTGTGAGACGTGCGGGCTCCTCTAAGGGAGCATCCTCCTTCCGGGTCATCTCGATCGCCGTCGCTGTTACTGCGATGGCGACAAAGACGACGGCGCCCAACCGGGCCAGCAGCTTGCCATCCACGCGCGCGCCCTCAGTTGCCGTTGTTGAACATCTGCGCGTTGCCCGGCTGGTAGCCGGAGCCGGGCGTCAGGAAGCGACGGCGTTGCTCGCGGCCTTGTTCGGCCGCGGCCGCGCGTTCCGCCTCGGTCAGCGCGCCGGCTCGGCCATCAGCCGCAAGCAGTGCGACGAGATCGGAGAGCTGCTGCGATTGAAGGGCGAGGAGCTGGTTGCCGGCCTGTGTCGCCTGCAGCGCGCCTGTCGCCCCCTGACTTTGGCCGACCAGCGTCGAGACTTCGGCGCGGTTGGTGTCGATATTGCCGACCACGCCGGCCTGGACGCGCATGGCGTCCTGCAGGCCGCCAACAGTGTTCTGCCAGCGCGAACGTGCGTCGGCGACGAGTTGCTGGTCCGTCGTGGACAGCGAGACATTGCCGTACTGCTGCTGAAAGGCCCGATCGATGCTCTGCACGTCGAAGGCGATGTTCTGCGCCTGTTGCAGAAGCTGCTGCGTGCGCTGGAAACTCTGCTGAAGCTGCTGGAGCGAGGAATGCGGCAGGCTTGCGAGATTGCGCGCCTGATTGATGAGCATCTGCGCTTCGTTCTGAAGCTGCGTGATCTGCTGATTGATCTGTTGCAGCGTGCGAGCAGCGGTGAGCACGTTTTGAGCGTAATTGGACGGGTCATAGACAATCCGTCCGAACTGAGCGTGCGCCGGTGTCGTGAGGATCGGCGATAGGGCGATCGGGGTCGCCAGCATGGTCGCGGCCATGAACAGGGCGCGCGCGTGGGAACGATGGGTCGTCATGTCGTAGACTCCTTGGGGGCTGAGGGAACAAGATTGGCGAGATCGGGGATCAGGTCGGCGGCCCAATCGACACCGCGCAGGCGCAGCCATGCCGCCAGGAACCCGTCCGGCCCATGTTCGGCGAAGATTCGGGCGATGGCCGCCTGATCGGATTTTGAGGAAGCTGCGGTGAGCGCCAGGCCAACTTCAGAGAGACCCAGATCGAACAGGCGATTGCCGCGTCGCGACTGGCAGTAGTAGTCCCGCTTTGGGGTGGCCCGCGCGAGGATTTCGATCTGGCGATCGTTCAACCCGAAGCGACGATAGATGGCGGTGATCTGGGGCTCGATCGCGCGTTCGTTCGGCAGGAGCAGCCGTGTCGGGCAGCTTTCGATGATGGCCGGTGCGATCGCAGAGCCATCGATGTCGCTGAGCGATTGGGTGGCGAAGATGACCGATGCGTTCTTCTTGCGCAGGGTCTTCAACCACTCGCGGAGCTGACCTGCGAAGCCGTCATCATCAAGGGCGAGCCAGCCCTCGTCGATGATCAGTAGCGTAGGCGACCCGTCGAGGCGGTCGCCGATGCGGTGGAAGAGATAGGCAAGAACAGCGGGTGCGGAGCCGGTGCCGACAAGCCCCTCGATCTCGAACGCCTGCACTGCCCCATGCCCGAGATGTTCTTTCTCGGCATCGAGCAGCCGGCCATAAGGTCCGCCAACGCAATAGGGCCTCAAGGCTTGCTTGAGATCGTTCGATTGCAACAGCACGCACAGACCGGTGATGGTGCGCTCTTCGACCGGCGCCGACGCGAGCGATGTCAAAGCGGACCAGAGGTGTTCCTTCACCTCGGGCGTGATCTGGATGCCCTCGCGCATCAGGATGGCGACAAGCCAATCGGCGGCCCAGGCGCGCTCGGGCACGTCATGGACGCGCGCAAGCGGCTGAAGCGAGACCGAAGACTCGGCGCCCTCTGTCAGATCGCCGCCAAGGTCGTGCCAGTCGCCGCCCATCGCCAGGGCGGCGGCTCGAATGGAGCCGCCGAAGTCGAAGGCGAACACCTGCGAGTTTTCATAGCGCCGGAACTGGAGGGCCATCAGCGCCAGAAGGACGGATTTGCCGGCGCCGGTCGGACCGACGACGAGCGTATGGCCGACATCGCCGACATGAAGGGAAAACCGGAACGGGGTGCTTCCTTCGGTCTTGCCGAACAACAAGGGGGGCGACCCGAAGTGCTCATCCCGTTCCGGCCCCGCCCACACCGCTGAAAGCGGGATCATGTGGGCGAGATTGAGCGTGGAAATCGGCGGTTGCCGGACATTGGCGTAGACATGGCCCGGCAGCGAGCCGAGCCAGGCGTCCACGGCGTTGATCGTCTCGGCCATGGCGGTGAAGTCACGGCCCTGGACCACCTTTTCGACCAACCGGAGCTTTTCGTCGGCGATCCGAGGGTCGGCGTCCCACACCGTGATGGTCGCCGTCACATAGGCCTGGCCGGCATAGTCGGCCCCGAGTTCCTGAAGTGCGAGATCGGCGTCCGCGGCCTTGTTTGCGGCGTCGGTGTCAACGAGGGCGGACGCCTCGTTGGTCATGACCTCTTTCAGGATCGCGCCGATAGACTTGCGCTTGGCGAACCATTGCCGCCTGATCTTCGTGAGGAGCTTGGTGGCGTCGGTCTTGTCGAGCAGGATCGCCCGTGTCGACCAGCGATAGGGAAATGCGAGACGGTTCAGCTCGTCCAGGATTCCTGGCGTCGTCGCCGTCGGGAACCCGACGATCGTGAGGATTCGGAGATTGGATTTACCCAGACGCGGCTCAAGCCCGCCTGTAAGCGGCTGGTCGGCGAGCAACGCGTCCAGATAGATCGGCGTTTCGGGAACCCGCACGCGGTGACGGTTGGTCGAAACGCAGGAATGCAGGTAGGTCAGGGTCTCGGCGTCATCGAGCCAGCCGCACTCCGGCATGAAGCCGTCGAGCAGCGACAATACCCGGTCGGTTCGATCGACGAAGCCGCGCAGGACCTCATGCGGATCGACGCCGGCTCGGTCGCGCCCTTCATAGAGCCACGCTTCCGTGCGTGCGGCATCTTCAGCCGGCGGCAGGTAGGTGAAGGTCAGGAAGTAGCCGGAAATGAAGTGCGTGCCGGCCTCCTCGAAATCCGCCTTTCGCTCGGCGTCGACCAGAGCGGATGCCGGATCGGGGAACAGGCTTTCGGGATAGGTCGAGGCTTCGTGGCGCTGCGCCTCAACGAAGATCGCCCAGCCGGAGCCGAGACGCCTGAAGGCGTTGTTAAGGCGTCCGGCCACGGCGACCAGTTCGGCGGCGACCGCGCTGTCGAGGTCTGGACCGCGAAAACGAGCGGTGCGCTGGAATGAGCCATCCTTGTTGAGGACGGCGCCCTGACCGACCAGTGCGACCCAGGGCAGGAAATCCGCGAGGCGGCTGGCGGTACGGCGATATTCTGCAAGGTTCATCACAGGCGGCGCTCCTTCAGACGGACAGGTGGCCGGGGATGCGCAGATGCCTCCGGCCGACCTCGACGAAGAGGGGATCGCGCTTGGCGGCCCAGACGGCGGCGAAGTGGCCGACGACCCATATGGCGAGGCCGACCAACCACAGGCGCAGACCGAGGCCGACGGCCCCGGCGAGTGTGCCGTTCATGATCGCGATGGAGCGCGGGGCGCCGCCCAGCAGGATATGCTCGGTCAGCGCCCGGTGGACCTGCACGGTAAAGCCCGGCACCTCGTCGAGCTGTTCGAGGCCGCTCGCCATCAGACCAGCGCTCCGCCGCCGAATGAGAAGAACGACAGGAAGAAGCTGGATGCGGCGAACGCGATCGACAGGCCGAAGACGATCTGGATCAGACGGCGGAAGCCGCCGGACGAGTCGCCGAAAGCCAGCGTGAGGCCGGTGACGATGATGATGATGACTGCGACGATCTTGGCGACCGGGCCCTCGATCGACTGCAGGATCGACTGAAGCGGCGCTTCCCACGGCATGGACGAGCCGGACGCGTGCGCGGCCGGTGTGAGGATCAGGGTGGCGTAGGTGACGGCGACGGCCGTCGCGACATGGCGACGGAGGCGCAGGGTATGAGGGCTCATGATGGTTCTCCTGTTTCGGTGGGGGATGAGGTTGCGGGGATGACGCGGTAGTCGCCTTCCGGGCCGAGTCCATCGACGCGAGCAAGTTCGGCGAGCCGGCGCTGCGATCCACGACCGGCGAGGACGGCGACGAGGTCGATGGTCTCGGCGATCAGCGCCCTTGGGACGGTGACGACAGCTTCCTGGATGAGTTGTTCGAGGCGGCGCAGCGCACCGATCCCCGTGCCGGCGTGGATCGTGCCGATGCCGCCGGGATGGCCGGTGCCCCAGGCCTTGAGCAGGTCGAGAGCTTCAGAACCGCGAACCTCGCCGATGGGTATGCGGTCGGGGCGCAAGCGAAGGGAGGAGCGGACCAGATCGGACAGGGTGGCCACGCCGTCCTTGGTGCGCATGGCGACCAGGTTGGGCGCGGCACACTGGAGTTCGCGCGTGTCCTCGATGATGACGACGCGATCCGTGGTTTTGGAGACCTCGGCAAGCAGGGCATTGGTGAGCGTAGTCTTGCCGGTCGAGGTGCCCCCGGCGACAAGGATGTTTGCGCGCGAGGCGACAGCCTCACGCAGAGCCTCGGCCTGGTCCGCGGACATGATGCCGGACGCCACGTAGTCGTCGAGGGTGAAGACGGCGACGGCGGGTTTGCGGATTGCGAAAGCGGGCGCTGCGACGACCGGGGGCAGCAACCCCTCAAACCGCTCTCCCGTCTCGGGCAGCTCGGCAGACACCCGCGGATTGCCGGGGTGGACTTCGGCGCCGACATGGTGAGCGACGAGGCGGACGATCCGTTCGCCATCCGCGGGCGCCAGTCGTTCACCTGTGTCGGAGAGACCTTCGGACAGTCGGTCGATCCAGAGCCGGCCGTCGGGATTGAGCATCACCTCGACGATCGACGGGTCTTCCAGAAAGCGTGCGATGGCCGGTCCAAGGGCTGTACGCAGCATGCGCGCGCCGCGCGTGATCGCTTCCGATTTCTGGTGAGATGCCGCCATGTCGTCCCCTTGCGGCCAGGGACCGTTCAGCCGGCCCTGGATCGGGGACGATTAAAGGAGCCCGAAATTGGGCTGATTCAACAAGTCTTTGTCGTAGTAGTAGTGTGGCGTGCAAATACAGGAGAACGGCGGTATCGCCGAAGCCGAAGTTACGATGTATTTGAGGTGGTGGTGGCCATAAAGTTACGAATCGCAAGACCCCGGACGAAGTTTATTTTTAATAGAATGGTGTGTGATCGCCTGCTTATGACTTTCGTTCCAGAAATGCTGAAACGATTTCCCGATATCAATGATACGTGGGTTGTCTGCAGCGTTCTGGTTGGGGAGCTTGTTGCGATTTAGCGGAAATGCAGCGTTGTGCATTTCGCTTAGGTGGGTATGAGCGCGAATACAAGGCGGCTATCCGCTACCCTGAACTCCGGCATCCCGCTCGTTCGCACAGTCCATTTGCCAACCAGCCTTTGGTCGAGTGGCAAACCCCGATCCCGCCCTCTCCGATGGTCGAACCAATACGTGGTGCTGAAGCGTTACTGTAAAAGTGCCGTTGTCTGTGTGCTGGGCCGAAGGTGTGAACGATCTAGGATCGCCCGCGTCGCCCCTGACGCATGCAAGGCCGGACTTTCCCCGCCGGAAGGGTTTGTATTCGCTTTCGACCGCCGGATACCGACTGTGCGTCAGTCAATCAGCTTGGTAAGCCAGTTGGCCTCCTGTATGCCGGAATCAACCTTGCGCAATTCCTGCGCGAGGTCATCTGCTGTTTTCTGAACCTTGGTCACGTCGACGGCCGAACGGAACCGGACCTCGCTGCGTGTCCCGATCATCTGGGAGACTGTTGCTTCCGCCGCGAGGTCTCGCCAGGCGGCCTGGCGCTGGCGCAGGACATCACGTTTCGCCAGCGCGTCCGTCAAGGCGCCTTCCCCAAAGGCCGTGCTGCTGTTGGTTCGGTTGATGCGACCGATCAGCACCTCGAGCTCCAGGGCGAGGCGATCGTGCTCTGCCATCAGTTCCGATGGATCCTCCGCCGGGGAGTCGCCGTCCTGAACCTTGGCATTGCGCAGGGAGCGGGCCCTGATCTGTTCCATCCTTTTGGCGAGGTCACTGCGTAGCACCAGTGCTTCTGCAAGCTTCATAGTCTTATCCCGTAGGCATCATCTCAGTTGAAGACGCGAGAAACAAAGAACGGTGAGGCGTTACACGCAGACTACGATATGGCGTAATCAATGACCTCATCCGCATCACATTTCAGCTCGCTTCCGCCCGATGCAATTAAAATTCATGTTCCTTTTGGGGAACTAAACGTCGGTTGAGACGTAGTTATCCCCATACCGATACCGGGTAGGGGTACAGGATGTGCACGAAGAACGCAAAGCCGATTATCGCCTCTCTCAACCGGATCGCCGGCCAGGTTCGCGGCGTGAGCCAGATGGTCGAGGACGACCGCTATTGCATCGACATTCTCAACCAGATCCATGCGGTCAAAGCAGCTCTGTCAAAGGTCGAGAACCAGATTCTGAGATCCCATGCGGCAAACTGCGTTGAGGAAGCGATCGCGTCCGGCGACGCTGACCTTCAGCGCAGCAAGTTCAACGAGCTCGTCGAGGTGTTCGCGAAAGCAAAGCTTTAGGAGAAGGATCGCCAATGGCCACCCACACAGCAAAACATGCAGAGCTTCACCGGATGGTGATGGCTGACCACACGTGCCCTTATGGGCTGAAGGCGTTGGACCTTCTCAAGCGCGAGGGCTACGAGGTCGACGACCATCATCTGACCACCCGCGAAGAGACTGACGCCTTCAAGGCAAAGCATAATGTGAAATCGACACCCCAGACCTTCATCGGCGGCAAGCGGATCGGCGGTTATGACGATCTGGTCCTGTTCTTCGGTGGAGAGGTCAAGGACAAGAACGCGGTCACCTACACGCCGGTGGTTGCGCTGTTCGCCATGTCGGCACTGATGGCGCTCGCCGCGAGTTGGGCCGCGTTCGGCAACCTTGTGAACATACAGGCCGCCGAGTGGTTCATCGCTATCGCGATGTGCCTGCTTGCGCTGCAGAAGCTCAAGGATGTGGAAGGGTTCGCCACCATGTTCCTGAACTACGACCTGCTGGCGCAGCGTTGGGTCCGGTACGCTTACATTTATCCGCTCGCTGAGGCTCTTGCCGGCATCCTGATGATAGCAGGCGCTTTGATGTGGGTTTCTATTCCCGTGGCGCTCTTCATAGGCGGTGTCGGTGCGATTTCTGTTTTCAAGGCTGTCTACATCGACAAGCGCGAGCTCAAATGTGCGTGTGTCGGCGGCGATAGTAACGTGCCGCTCGGCTTCGTGTCCCTGACCGAGAACCTCATGATGATCGCAATGGCTGTCTGGATGATGCTTAAGCCTGCAATCATGATGCACTGACCAAAACAACGTCATTCGGGAGGACAAATCGATGACACATGATCATGCGGCGCATGACAGCAAGAAAGACAGCCACGGTGCCCACGGGCGACCCTATCTCATGTTCTGGGTGAACATGGTGCTTGGGCTCATCGTCATGTATGTCGTCATGTTCTCCATGATCGACGGTTGGGGCGACTTCCGAAACAACCTCAACATGTTCTACATGGCAGTCACCATGTGGGCGCCCATGGGCATCTTCATGCTGGCGACAATGCCTGGCATGTATCCGAAGCGCGGCGTGAACCTGGCTATGTATGTGCTTTTCGTTGTCCTGACGCTCGCCTCATTCTGGGCCACGCGCTCGCAAACGCTGATCGATGACCGCCAGTTCATCGAAAGCATGATCCCGCACCATTCCGGTGCGATCCTGATGTGTCGAGAGGCAAAGCTCACCGATCCCGAACTGGTCGCATTGTGTGGGGAAATCACAAAGGCGCAGCGTGAAGAGATCCAGCAGATGGAAACCATCCGCAATCGCCTGAACTGAACCACCGAGGCAGAAGTTCCGTTTGTAATAAGGTCGGGTCTGCGTTTGGGTAGAGCACGACCGATCCAGGTCGACAGGAAACAGACGCTCCTGTGTGTGTTGTCAGTTCCGCCTGAGCCCTGTGGTAGGCAGGCTTACGGCAAGCCAGCCAGGCTGGTATCGGTGAGCATCAGAACAGCTTTGCCGCGAACCTGATTATGCCCGACTTGCACAATTGCATCGGCCGCCTGGCTCAAAGGCATCACGGCGCCGATCACGGGTGACAGACCGAGGCTCTCGATTTCGACAATCATGAGCGAAAGCTGCGGATCGAAGGCGGGGCCATTCACGACAGTGCAGCTTACGCCTCGTTTCGCCCAGCGTTCAACAAAGTCACCGCCCGGCAAGCGCGTCACGGTCGCGAGGCGACCGCCAGGTCGAACCAGGCTGCATAGAAGTTCGTAGTCCGGGGACAGTGCGGTGTTAAGCACGGAATCGAACTGACCGAGCCCTTCGCTCCATTCCGGCTCTGCATAATCAATCGCCATGTCGGCGCCCGCCTGCGCGACGAGATCGATCTTTGCCGCTGAGGCGGTGCCCACGACCGAAGCGCCGCGCATTTTCTTGGCCAGTTGCACTGCAATGCTGCCGACGCCGCCGGAGGCCCCATTGACCAGGAGTCTTTGCCCCTGTTTCAGGTCCAGGCCGGTCGTCGCGCAAAACACGCTGGCCCATGCAGCGATCAACGTATCGGGCAAGGCGGCAGCTTCCTTATGGCTCAGCCGATCCGGCTTGCGGGCGCAGTATAGCGCAGGCACAGTTACGTATTCTGCGAAGGCTCCCGGCAAGTGCGCCGGAACATGGCCGAGTACGGCATCACCGACAGAAAATCCGTCGACGCCTGCCCCAATGGCTGCCACCGTTCCGGAGAATTCTCGGCCCAGAACTGCCGGCAGGTCGAACTGAATCAGATCCTTGAGATAGCCATTGATGGCATACCAGTCGAAGGGATTGACGCCGGCGGCGTGAACACGGACCAGCAGTTCACCCTCTCTGGCTGTCGGGCGTACGACAGTCATCAGCTTAACCGCCTCTGCACCCGTATAATCGTCGAAACATGCTGCCAGCATTGGCGTGCTCCTCAGTCGGCTGGCGGTGGCGCAAAGCGCACGCCGGATTCCATGTATAGATACAAATTGTGCGTTAGATTAATATGCATCCCATAAGCGTTGATGCAAGGAGGCACAGTTCCGGTGACTACGAACATCTTTGTACCTGAGTCAGGCCCTGAAGCATCCGACTGCAAGGCGCTCGCGTCGATCCTGTCCCGGATCGGCGACAAATGGACGGTGATGGTGGTCGGCGCTCTTTCCGACGGTCCCCGGCGGTACAATGAGTTACGGCGGATAATCGATGGCATTTCGCAGCGGATGCTGACGCTGACGCTCAAGGGCCTTGAACGCGACGGCTTGGTCAGCCGGACTGTCTATCCAACAGTCCCAACCCGCGTGGACTATGAATTGACCGAGCTCGGTCGAACGCTGATCGCCCCGCTCAAACCGCTGTTTGATTGGGCACGGCAAAACAGAGAGGCGATCGAAGCGGCCCGGGCGCGATTTGCAGAGCAGTAAGCAACCGGAGCTGCTATCGCACATCCGGTCTGTGACCACGCCCCTGCTACCGCGTCTCGGTCGCGAGTTTCACACCTACGCTCACCATGACCATCCCACTGATGCGATCGAGCCACGCGCGCATTGTTTCATTGAGCAGCAGCCGGCGCGCTTTCCCAGCAGTCCAGATTATCAGAGTGAACCAGGCGAAGGTCACGGTAATGTGGATGCCGACCAACATGGCGCCCCATGCGAGCGCCCCGGAACCTGATGGAAGGAACTGCGGCAGAATACTGATATAGAAGACGCCCACCTTCGGATTGAGCAGATTGGTGACCGCCCCGGTCCGTAGCGCCGTCCACGTCCCCATTTTCGTTTGCGGCGCATTGACGAGACCGCCGGCAGGAAGCTGACGGTGGAACGAGTGCCAGATCGCTGCCCCTCCGAGCCAGATGAGATACGCTGCTCCGGCGATGCGGACGAGATCATAGGCAAGCTGGGACGCGGCGAGCAGGGCTGTCAGGCCCGCGAGGCTGGCGCAGGCCCACCCCAGATATCCGACAGCGATGCCAATCACGGTTGCAAAGCCGGCCCTGCGACTGCTCAGCAAGGTGTGACGCAGCACCAGAAGCGTATCCGGACCCGGGGTCATCACACCAACGAGCGCGACCAAAAGCCATGCGAGGAGCAGCGTTGCGTCGTCCATCCCGTCCTCTGCCTTCTGGCGCTTTGACGTACCCTTGTTAGCACGCCGTGTGCCTTGCCAATAAGGCCATTGATGCATTTTGATTCAGGTAATGCAGGGAAAGGCTGCCGCTCAACTGAAGGCGTCGATCAGAAAATCCAGGAAGACACGTCTCTTCGGCGCGAGGTATTGACGTGAGGAGCACACTGCATAGAGCGTCGTTTCTGCCGTACCCCAATCCTGCAAAACGCATAGCAGCTGACCTGAGGCCCTGATCTCCTCCGGCTTTGGGGAGAGCCCTGGGTTTCACCTGAGCATCTCTCTTGTTCGCCGCAACGTACGCTCAGCTTGGCTTCCGTCAAAAATGCTCAGGGAGCCATTGACAACGCAGCACATGAACAGATATTCAATTGTAATGTTCTGGTGTTTTCTGACTGATCGGCGATCGGTTTGTGAGCAGGGGTTCGTCTGATGCTGTCGCTCCTGCTTGAGAAGGCCACCATGGCCGGTCGGGTGCGGATGACGACAAGAGGCGGTGAGCAGGAGCGGACGACTGGGCGCAGAAGGTAGCGAATTTGGACGAGAAGAGCAAAGCCGGCAACAGACAGAGAGCGGTGAACCCTGTGTCGGCCGACTGAGCTGACCCACTACACGCTCACGCGAGCAGAAAGTACTTCGTATGGCCGTTAGCGCGAACGTTTGGTCCGTGTCACGAGGGGAATCCTATGGGCAATAAAGCAAATGAAGCCATGCAGTCGCGCCGGGGTTTTCTCAAACAGAGCGGCGCGATGCTTGGGGGTGTGGTTGCGGGGGCTGCGATTCCTGCCAGTGCTGTGGCTGAAGACAAGGCTGTAGCCGGCAGCAATCTTCCTCCAAATGTTCCGGAATGGATGCAAGTGCCCGGTGCCGATGTTGGTAGTGAACTTTATGGGGCACCTTCGCCATTTGAGGCCGAAGTGACCCGCATCGTACCGGATGGGCTCCAACAATACACATCTGCCTGGAGTTGGACGCCGATCGAGGAGCTTGATGGAACGATAACGCCCAACGGGCTGTTCTTTGAGCGTCATCATGGAGGCATTCCGGAGATAGACCCGGCACAACATCGCCTCATGATCCATGGGCTGGTAAATAATCCGCTGCTGCTGACTGTCGATGACGTCAGGCGCTTTCCTTCCGAGAGCCGTGTTCATTTTCTCGAATGCTCGGGGAATCCCAGCTTTAAGAAGGAGAGCCCCGGCTACAAGGGCATATATGCTGAAACGGCTTCACAGCTTGCAGGACTGGTAAGCTGCGCCGAGTGGACAGGGGTTCCAATTAGAACCCTTTTGCAGGAGGCAGGACTAAAACCGGAAGCGAAATGGATCGTAGCGGAAGGAGCGGATGCCGCTGCGCTTACCCGCAGCATTCCGATTGAAAAGTGCCTGGAAGACGGCATGATCGTCTACAGCCAGAACGGCGAACGGTTGCGGCCGGCCCAGGGTTATCCGTTACGAGTGCTCTTGCCTGGCTTCGAAGGCAACATGAATGTGAAGTGGGTTCGTCGACTTCACGTTACAGCCGAGCCTGCCTATTCCCGCGAAGAAACCGCAAAGTATACGGACCTCATGGCAGACGGGACGGCTCGGGAATTCACTTTCTACATGGAAGCGAAGTCGATTATCACGCGGCCCTCCGGCAAACAGACCATTGAAAAGGGCTTCAATGAAATCACTGGTCTCGCATGGAGTGGTCGCGGCAAAATTGCGACTGTCGATGTTTCCGTCGATGGCGGACAGACCTGGCAGCCAGCTCGGCTGCAGGAGCCTGTTCTCTCGCGAGCGCTTACTCGTTTCCGCCTGCCGTGGAGCTGGAATGGTGATCCCACAGTGATCATGAGCCGGGCGACCGATGAAACCGGCTATGTCCAACCCACTTTTGAGCAATTGACTGCCGTTCGCGGGATCAACTCCTTGTACCATAACAACGGAATTATACCGTGGAAGATCGTTGCGAATGGGGAGGTGTCCAATGCGTTCATTCAATCTTAGAACCGCTTTTGCGGTGACCTTTCTCCTAGGATTCGGCTCGCCATCTCAAGCACAAACTCTTCTGGGAATTGGCCAGACGCCATCGCCGGAACAAATCGCAGGCTGGAACATCGACATCAACCGGGAAGGCGTGAACTTGCCACCTGGAAACGGTAGCGTTGCATCCGGTCGGGATGTTTTCGAAATGCAGTGCTCCGCCTGCCATGGCGACAAGGGTCAGGGCGGCATTGGTGACAGGCTCGTTGGCGGAAAAGGCTCACTCACGACGAGCCAGCCAATCAAGACGGTCGGAAGCTACTGGCCCTATTCAGCGACATTGTTTGATTACATTCGTCGGTCTATGCCACTTCATGCGCCCCAAACGCTTAGCAATGACGAGGTCTATGCCGTCACGGCATATATTCTGAACTTGAACGGGATTATTCCGGACGGCACGACATTGGATGCGAAGTCCCTGCCAGCTGTCAAAATGCCTAACCGAGACGGTTTTGTTCAGGATCCAAGGCCAGACGTTTTTAATAAGCTTGAGGAGTAGATCTGCCACTACCCTGGCATTCTTATGTGCTCGAGCGCCAATGGAGTGCAGTTCGGCTTGGTTCGGCGTCTAAACATACTCGGCACCCGTAATAATGCTGAGGATGAGTGGAATTGAATAGGCCTGAACTGGCCAAATCTGGCGGGGAATTGAATTTTTCTTTAAGAACGAACAAGGAGATCAACATGTTCACAAGACGCAAGATACTTGTCGGTGCGACGGCGCTGACTGCCGTATCTGTAATACCTTCTTACGCGAACACCGGAACGAATCATGAAGTTCGGATGCTTAACAAAGGCGTTAAGGGCGTGATGGTGTACGAGCCGGATTTCGTGAGCGCATTGCCTGGCGATACTGTGACATTCATTCCCGCCGATAAGTCTCACAATGCCGAGAGTATCAATGGTATGCTGCCTGAAGGTGCGGAGCCCTTCAAGGGTAAGCTTAATGAGAAAATCGCTATCACCTTGCAGAGCGAGGGGGTCTATGGAGTTAAATGTGCTCCCCACTACGGCATGGGTATGGTGATGCTAATTTCCGTTGGGTCACCAACCAATATTGATCAAGCAAGAGCAGTCAAGCACCCTCCGAAAGCAAAGAAGCTCTTTGAAGAACTGCTTGGTGCGGTTCCGGCCACCTGAGCCTGGTCGAATCCATTATCTCTGCTCCGCCCGGAATTGACCGGGAATTGCCTGTAATTCTATAGAGCAGCCAGTTTGGCAGTAATTTGCAAGGCTGCGGTCTCTCCAGGAAAAAACGGAGTCTGGAACCATAGGTTGGATAGGCGTGTGCCGCGGACGTCGCGTGGCTCCTGTATGGGGAAACTGATAAATGGAGTTGCCCCTAGAAGAGTTGTCCGGCATTCGCCGCCGATCAATGAGAAGCTTTTTCTGGGCGCCATGCGTCTCGCGTTTTGCGATAGTTTGCCAGCAACATGCGATACTCAAGCCGTCTTCCAGCTGATAAACAGCCCGCTTTCCTTGCCAACCTCAAGAACACCATTGCCGGCCTGAAACGCTTCGGAGATCGCATCCCGAAACGCGGCAAGTTGCGCCTCGTCGGCCCTGTCACCGGGCGGGTAGGAGGTGAGGGCAAGGAATACGTCCTCCGGCTCCGTTACTCGCAGACGGGCCGGGTGCTGCGTCATGGTCATATTGCCGAACCGCGCCTGCATGAATTGCTCGGCAGCTTCGTAACCGAAGGAAGCGCCGGCCGGGTCCAAGGGGGCGCTGCCAAACACGGTTGTCAGCGCATACAACTCGCGCATGTTCCCGCCCCCGTTCGTCGTCACCGCAAGAAATCCGCCTGGCTTCAAAACCCGGTGCATTTCCGCAATCCCCTTTGACGGGTCGGGGAGGTGATAGAGCATGTGCATGGCGATGACGGCATCAAAGGAACCGTCCTCGAAAGGCAGGGCGGTCGCGTCGGCCTGCTGGCCTGTGATCGATGCAAACGGCAATGGGCCGCATCGCTCAACGGCTTCCTGAACCATGCCCGGCGACAGATCGGAAAGGGTGAGGTTCAGGTTGTCCGGCAACTCACTCGCGGCGCTCGCCCAAAACCAGCCCGGGCCACATCCAACATCCAGAACGTTGTCGCCAGCGTTAAGGGGCAGTTGCTTTGCCACCCACGGAAACCAGCCGATTTCGGCAATCGTGTATTCACTATTCAGTCGAGCGCGGGCCGCAAGCTTCCGGCTGTCGCCATATTGCTCTGCGTTGCCGGACTTTATTGGCGACATGGACCTCTCTCTTCTCGCGGGAATCTCAGAACCCGCGGCATATGCTCAACTTAGCCTCCATCCCAAAATCCTCAAGAAGTCGTTGACAACATAACACATGAACAGATATTCAAGTGTTATGTTCAGCAGTGTGCCGGGTGCCTGCTGATCGGTTTGTAAGCCCGGTCGGGTCTCGTGATGTCGCTCGCGCTCGGGAGGAAGACCACCAGGGGCGGACGAACGGCGCGAGCCTGGACGAGAGAGAGGCAATGCCCGGATCAGGCAGAGAGATGTCGGCCTTGTTTGTCGGCCGATAGCGCTGACCGTCTGCGCGCTCACTCGAACATGAAAAATATCGTAGGGCAGCGCGCACGTGGGTTGCAGACTCCCAATTGCCATCGAAAGAAGCGGATGCAACCCAATACCATTCAGGCCGGCATGGCGGCCGTGCTTTCCGGCGAACGCAAGGGTGTCTTCAGCAAGCTGCTGTTCGCCGGGCCTGCCGTAATCGCCTCGATCGCCTATGTGGATCCCGGCAACTTCGCGACCAACATTCAAGCCGGCGCCGGCTACGGATATCAGCTGCTTTGGGTCGTCTTGTTGGCAAATCTGATCGCGATGCTGTTCCAGAGCCTGTCGGCTCGCCTTGGCATCGTCACCGGCAAGAACCTTGCCGAAGTGTCCCGGGACAATCTGCCCAGACCGGTCGTATGGATCATGTGGGCTGTAAGCGAGATTGCGGCGATGGCCACCGATCTTGCCGAGTTTCTCGGGGGAGCGATCGGGCTCGCTCTTCTGTTTGACCTGCCTATCTTCTGGGGGATGGCGGTGACGGCCGTCATCACCTACGGCATTCTTATCTTTGAAAAGAAGGGCTTTCGCACGATGGAGCTGGTCATTGGCTCCATGGTCGCAATTATCAGCCTGTGCTACGTGATCGAACTGGTGATCGCCCCCGTCAGCTGGGACGATGCGCTAACCGGATTGACGACGCCACAACTGCCCGACGCCGCAGCACTGACTATTGCGGTGGGAATTATCGGGGCAACGGTCATGCCGCACGCGATTTACCTGCATTCGAGCCTGACGCAATCTCGCGTCAAGGTCCGCAATGAGGCCGAGCGTCGGAAAGTCCTGCGCTATTCGAATATCGAGGTGGTCATCGCGCTCGCCATAGCCGGCATGGTCAATATGGCAATGGTCATCATGGCGGCGAGCGCCTTCCACCAGGGCAATAGCAACGTAGCAGAGATCGAAACGGCGTATCACATGCTGACGCCGATTCTTGGGGCGGCAGCCGCTTCGGTATTTCTGGTTTCTCTGATCACCTCTGGCATTTCCAGTTCGGTCGTCGGCACGATGGCAGGGCAGATGATCATGCAGGGGTTCCTGCATTTCCGGGTTCCGGTATGGCTGAGGCGTTTCGTGACCATGGCTCCTGCCTTCGCTGTGGTGGCGATGGGTGTCAATCCAACGCAAGCGCTCGTCATGAGCCAGGTGGTTCTGTCGATCGCCTTGCCCGTGCCGATGCTTGCGCTGGTGGCCTTCACGTCCCGGCGCGACCTGATGGGCGCGTATGCGACTGGTCCAATCATACGCTTCCTGGCCGTTGCCGGCGCCATACTTGTGCTTGGGCTGAACTTCCTGTTGCTCGCTGGCACTCTTGGCGTGCAGTTGCCTATGATCAATGGGAATAGCTAAGGTGGCGCGCGCGGTGCACGAACAATTCGGGCCATTCCTGCCGGGTCAGCCTTGGCGACGGACTTCCGCGCGACAGCAATACAATCAGAGTTTCAGCAAAGGAGGTGACAATGTCCACACTAGCAGACGTCAGGGTTGGTATGACCGTGATTGGCGCCGATGGCGCCCCGGTCGGAAAGGTCGCCGCCATTACAGGCGACCGTATAGCGCTCGAGGCCGTTGAGGCCGGCCAGCATGCAGGGCACACGCATTATGTGCCAGGAGGCCTGGTCACGATCGTCGAAGACGGAACGGTCCGGCTGTCGGCAACGGGCGCCAATGCGGTGCTGCTCGATGAAGAGCAGGATGGATCTTCGGCGGACTGAAATCGATGCACAAGGCGACTTGTCTCAGGCAAGTCGCCAACAAGCCGCGCCTTAGACGGGCAGGCGAACAGGGTGTTGCACCCGCCCCGATAGCTCACCTGTTTTTGTCAAAGCGCGCTCTCGCCGCGACGATCGTTTCCCGATTGCCCATTGCCCAGTCGGCGAGCACGCTCAGCGGACCTATCAACGAATGCCCGAACGTGGTCAGTTCGTACTCCACCTTTGGCGGGCTGGTGGGGTAGGCGTGGCGATCGACCAGGCCGTCGCGCTCCAGTGCCCGCAGCGTGATCGTCAGCATGCGATGCGACAGGCCGGGAATTGCACGCTGAATGGCGTTGAAGCGCAGGGGGCCTGAGCCAAGAACCCCCACGACCATGACCGTCCATTTGTCGCCAACCCGGTCGAGAACTTCCACGACGGCGCGACAGTCTTCGGGATCACGATGATCCTTCACGATCACACTTGTCTTCTCGTCTCCAGACAATCTGCGCCTCCGAACAGGCGATACGATCAGGAATGATCGTATCGAAGAAAAAAGTGCGTTCTTGTCCTTCTATCGCGGCGCGCGCATATTTGCACGCACTATATGTTCGTAGCGATAGATTGGATATTGCATGAAGATTGGCGTCAGTGGTGCAAGCGGGCAACTTGGCAAAGTGGTTGTGGCCGAACTGGTCAGGCTGGGAAGCGGACACGACGTCGTCGCGATCTCGCGTACGCCGCAATCGGGCGCTGCCGGGATAGAAGGCCGCCATGGTGACTATGACCAACCGGAGACGCTGAAGGACGCCTATCGTGGCCTGGACAGGCTGCTTCTCATTCCAAGCGCCGACATGCGCCCCGGTGTGCGAGGCCGACAGTTCAAGGCGGCCATTGACGCGGCCGTCGAAGAGGGTGTCGGGCATATCGTCGTGGTCTCAACGGCCGGCACCCGCGAGGCGGTCGAGCCCTCGATGTTCGCGGCCTATTGGGATGCCGAGCAGCACCTGATGAGAGTCGCGCGCCAATGGACCATTCTGCGCATGAACTTCTATGCAGAGTCGTTCGCCCAATTCGTTCCCATGTCTCTTGGTTCGGGCGTGCTGACCGGCGTCGGAGAAGGAAATGTTGCCTTCGTCTCACGCGATGATGTCGGTGCGGCAGCAGCGGGCATTCTGTTGGGCAAGGGTAAGCCAGGTGCGATCTACAACGCCACAGGCCCTGTCGCTCTCTCCGGTTCGGCGCGCGCGGCGGTGATAGCCGAGGTGACCGGCAAGCCAATGAGCTTCGTGATCCTGGACGAAGAGCAACTGAGGGCAGGCATGACGAGCGCGTCCGTACCGGAGCCGCTCGTCAATGCGATGATCGAGATCGAGACGAAATTCGCCGAGGGCAGCTTCGACGTGGTGACGGGCGATGTCGAGAAGCTGGGCGGGCGCAAGCCTCGCAGTCTCCAGGAGGTCCTGCGAGTAGCCCTGTCGCAGGGATGATCGGGGTCACTATTGCTAAGCGGGAGAGGAGCGTCCCATGGCCATTCAACAGCGCGCTGTGCGCAAAATCGACTGGTGGAATATCGGATTGTGGGCGGCCCAGCTTGTGCTGGCGCTGGTCTTCGGTTCGGCAGGCGTGATGAAGCTGTTCATGCCGATAGAAACACTGGGGACGTCACTGAACTGGGTGACCCATTCTCCAGCCCTGCTGGTGCGCTTCATCGGCTTTGTCGAACTGGCGGGCGCGATCGGGATGATCCTGCCCGCCGCCACGCGCATCCTGCCTTGGCTGACGCCGCTTGCCGCACTCGGTTTCGCCGTGATCCAGGTTCTGGCGATAGGTGTCCACGCTTCCCTGGGTGAACTGGCCCTATCGCTGCCTTTGAACCTGGCTCTGCTTGCGCTGTCCGCATTCGTGATCTGGGGAAGAACGCGCAAGTCTGTGGTGACATCCCGATCCTGACCATGCCTGCGGTCGCGGCAAGGATTGGTGCGGGGCAAAATGTCGTCGCGCGAGCTGGTGCCATAGCGGTCCGACCGGATCCAGATTTGTTCGACAAGGGAGTTGACCATGACTGACCTGACCATCGACCTTTACACCGATGTTTCGTGCCCCTGGTGCCTGATCGGCCAGTATCGTCTGGACAAGATGCTGGCGGAGCGTTTTGCCGACGCCTGTGTTGACATCGTGCATCACCCGGTGTTGCTGGTTCCGGACTGCCCGCCCGAGGGCGTGCGGGTCGCCGATATGCTGCGCCTGCGGCACGGTATTACGGATCCCGCTCAGGCCTGGCATCGGCCGCAGGCGGAAGCCCGACTGTCCGGCCTCGAGGTCGACCTCGCCAAGTTGCCATTCGCCTATCGTACCCAGCCGGCACATACGCTCATCCGGCTGGCGCGGGATCGGGGGACCCAGCACGCTCTGGCGGTCGCGCTGTCGCAGGCCTACTATATCGACCTCCAAAACATCTCCGACCCGGCCGTGCTTGCCGATATCGCGTCCAGGTACGGCTTTGAACATGATGAGGCCCACGCGTTTGCGACCGATCTCGCCGAACTGGCCTTGACCGAAAGAGAAGCCCAGGCGTCTCGTGAGGCTGGCGTGGGGACCGTCCCCCATTTCGTTTTCGGCAAGGACATCATGTTGACAGGTGGCCGGAGCGAAGATGAACTGGGGGCTGCAATCGAGCAAGGTCTGACCAAGCTTACAGCGTAGACCTCTCTGTCATTTGAGCAATCGGCCTATGCCTGTGCCGCTCGATGGACCGGCAACAGCGTGTCACTTTAGTGATGCTGCGTGGAGATCAGGCGTTGCGCGGCGGCCCTGGCCTTAGAAGCGGCGTCGAGATCCGAGGCGACATGGGCACGGACGATCGCGCCTTCGATCAGCATCGCGATCGTGTCTGCAACTTCGAGGACAGCAGGGTCGGAGCCGAACATCTTGCCAACGTGAAGCCTGATCAAATCAAGCATCGCTGTTTTGTTTCGTGCGCAAAGCTGGTGCACCGGGTGGTCCGGGCTGCTGAACTCGGCACTGACATTGATGAAATAACATCCGTAGAAGGCCTGAACCGACGGGTCGCGCCCTTTGAAAAGATCATCCAGGGCGTCGAATATCGCGTTCAGCGTTGCTTCCCCGTCTGCCGCTCCCTCTATGCGCGCATTGAGCCACGAGAAGTATCGTCGGTCGCAATAATCGACGGTGGCCGCGACCAGATCGTCTTTGCCGGGGAAGTGGTTGTAGAGCGTTTTCTTCGCCACTCCGGATTCAGCAAGCACACGATTGATGCCGACCGCATGCACGCCGTGCCGATAGAAGAGCTCGAAGGCTGCGGTGACCAGTTGTTCTCGCTTGTCCATTGGCGGCGGCCTCGTTTGTTTCGGATGCCGTATTGACATATGGAGACCGATTTGTCTACTAGGAGTGAAGTAGACCGATTGGTCTCCCCCTAACAGAAAGAGGCGCACCCCATGCAGACAGATCAAAACAACCCCGCTCGAAATGACTCGACCACCTATGATCTGGTCACCATCGGTTCCGGATCGGCAGCAAGAGCCGCCGCGAACGAGGCGCGCAGGCTCGGCAAGACCGTGGCGATGATCGAGCATGGAGCCGCCGGCGGGACGTGCCTCAACGTTGGCTGCGTTCCTTCAAAGTTCCTGATCGCAGCCGCGGCGGCTCGTTTTTCTGCGCAGCATAGCAGGTTCGCAGGTATCGAGACTTCCGCAAGTGGCGCTAATCTTGGGCTTCTCGTCGACGACAAGGATCGAATGATCGGTGGGTTTCGGGAAGCATTCCATGTCAAGGGACCGATTGAGGCTGGTATCGACGTGCTGCGCGGCACGGCGTCCTTTGCCGCGTCCGAGAGCGCCGACTTTGTGGAGCTGACTGTCAGCAAACCCGATGAAGAGGCGGTACGAGTTCGCGCCGGACAGGTCCTCATCGCAACCGGCGCAGCTCCGTTCATCCCGGATATTGCAGGGCTCGGCGACGTCGAGGTCCTGACCTCGTCGTCAGCGATGGCCCTTGATCGTGTGCCTGCGTCGCTGCTGGTCATCGGCGGAAATGCGATCGGCCTCGAACAGGCTCAACTGTTCTCCCGGCTGGGGGCCAAGGTCACTGTCGTGGAAGTAGCGCCTCGGATTGCACCCTTCGAAGATCCGGCCATCTCGACCGCCCTAATGCTGGCCTTGTCGGAAGAAGGGATCGAATTCCGTACGGGCGCCAACCTGACGAGGGTCGAAGCTCAGGATGGCGGGGTTCGCGCAACGATCGCGATTGGTGACGACACCTATCAGCTTTCAGCGGAGAAGCTCCTGATGGCGACCGGGCGCCGGCCCGTGACGGGAGATCTCGAGCTCGAAATGGTCGGCGTTCAGACCGGTCCGCGTGGCGAAGTGCCTGTTGACGAGTATCTTCGCACGGCGAACCCCCGGATCTGGGCCGCAGGCGACGTCACGGGGCTTGCGCAACTCGTCTATGTTGCCAGCGAGCAGGGAACGACTGCTGCCCACAATGCTCTGACCGGCGATCTGCGGGCGCTTGACTATACGACGCTGCCGCGTGTTACCTTCACCTCTCCTGAGGTCGCGGCCGTTGGGATGACACCGGCTCAGGCGCAAGCAGCAAAGATACCCTACGAGGTTCGGGAATTCCCTGTATCCTTCGTGCTTCGCGCGATCGTCGCACGCCATGCCAGCGGTCTGATCAAGCTTGTCTCCAATCGGGAGACGGACAAAATTCTCGGGGTGCACATGGTGGGCGAGGCCGCAGGCGAGGTGATTGCCGCTGCGACATATGTTTTGTCCGCGGGCTTTACGGTCACGCAGCTGGCAACGCTTTGGTCACCCTACTTCACCATGGCGGAATCCCTCAAGAACGTTGCGAAGGCCGCCCCGGTATCGCAGGGCTGACCGAATTTTCCCGCCGCTGTCACCTGATCGCATGACACGGGAGCGAGCGTCTTCATGGCGCTCGCTATCGCCAGTCGGCTGAGAGAAATTTCACCAGAACGGGATTTGGCATCCTTGCTCTACTGCACGACCCCGGCGATAGCGCCCGTGCGCGGCTTGATCGAGTGATCCTCGCCATCGAGGTCGGTTTCAAGGCGTTGCAGGATCGGGCAGTGCGGGCGGTGATCGCCATGGCAGGCGTTCACCAGCATCTGTAGCGTGTGGGACATGTCCTGGAGATCGGCGATCTTCCTTTCCAGTTCGTCGATATGCCCCTGGGCCAACCGTTTGACCTCTGCGCTCTGACGTGTCTCATCACGCCACAGGCCGAGAAGGTCGCCGATCTCTGCCACGGAAAATCCAAGATCCCGCGAGCGCCGGATGAAGCGCAGCATATGGACGTCCGTGTCGGAGTAGTCACGATAGCCGGATGCTGTCCGGTCGGCGGCCGGAATGAGGCCGGTCTGTTCATAGTAGCGGATCATCTTGGCGGAAACGCCTGAAGCCTTGGCAGCCTGTCCGATGTTCATTGTGTTTCTCCCGAAATGGCGACAGCCGACCCTTTATATAGGATCGGCTGTCTGGCTTTGTCAGTTTGCGGCCTTGAAGGTCTTGAGCCGCAGAGCGTTGCCGAGCACGAAGACGCTGGAGAGCGCCATCGCGCCGGCGGCGAAAACCGGCGAGAGCAGGATGCCGTAAGCCGGGTAGAGCAGACCTGCGGCAACCGGGATCAGCGCCGTGTTGTAGGCGAAGGCCCAGAACAGGTTCTGCCGGATGTTGCCGATCGTCGCCTTCGAAAGCGCGATGGCGTTCGGCACACCCTTCAGGCTTCCCGACATCAGCACGACGTCGGCCGCTTCGATGGCGATGTCGGTGCCCGTGCCGATTGCGAGGCCGACATCCGCCTCGGCCAGAGCCGGGGCGTCATTGATGCCGTCGCCCACGAAGGCAACCTTGCCATGCTCGGCCTTCAGACGGCGAACCGCATCGACCTTGCCGTCCGGCAACACTTCCGCCACCACCTCATCGATCCCCAGCCGCGCGGCGATTGCCTGTGCCGTGCGCTTGTTGTCGCCGGTGATCATCGCGACCTTGAGCCCAAGATCATGCAGCGCCCTGATCGCATCAGGCGTCGTCTCCTTGATCGGGTCGGCGACCGCGATGATCGCCGCCAGCTTGCCGTCGATCGCAGCATAGAGAGGCGACTTGCCCTCGTTCCCGAGGCGTTCGGCGGTGCTTGCGAAGCCGGCGACGTCGTGGCCGAGTTCGACCATGTAGCGGTCGGCGCCGATCTCGATGCGGTGGCCGTCGACACTTGCCTTGACGCCGAAGCCGGTAACGGATTCGAAGTCCGACACGGCGGGCAATGCAATGCCTTCCGCCTCGGCCGCATCGACGATCGCACGGGCGATCGGGTGTTCCGATTTGGCTTCGACGGCGGCAACGAGACCCAGGACAGGCGTCCGATCGAAACCGGCCGCCAGTTCGAGATCGGTCAGGGCCGGCTTGCCTTCGGTCAGCGTACCAGTCTTGTCGACGGCAACGACCCTGGCGTCCTTCAGCAACTGCAGCGCTTCACCCTTGCGGAAGAGAACACCCAGTTCCGCCCCGCGGCCGGTTCCGACCATGATCGAGGTCGGGGTTGCCAGACCCATCGCGCACGGGCAGGCGATGATCAGGACAGCGACTGCATTGACGAGAGCGAAGGTCAGCGCGGGCGAAGGTCCGAACCAGAACCAGGCGGCGAAGGTCAAGGCGGCGACGGCGAAGACGGCCGGCACGAACCACATCGTCACCTTGTCCACGATCGCCTGGATCGGCAGCTTGGAGCCTTGCGCTTCTTCGACCATGCGGATGATCTGCGACAACACCGTGTTGCCGCCGACCGCGGTCGCACGGATTGCGAAGGCGCCCTTCTGGTTGACCGTACCCGCAACGACTTCGCTGCCATTGGTCTTGGAGACCGGGATCGGTTCGCCGGTGATCATCGACTCGTCGACATAGCTTTCGCCTTCGACCACTTCTCCATCGACCGGAACCCGCTCACCAGGACGGACCTCGACAATATCGCCCGACTGCACAGAGTCGATCGGCATGTCGACGGTCCTTCCATCGCGACGCACGCGTGCGGTCTTGGCCTGCAGGCCGACCAGACGCTTGATCGCCTCCGAAGTCCTGCCCTTGGCGCGGGCCTCGAGCAGGCGGCCGAGCAGGATCAGCGTGACGATGACGGCTGCCGCTTCGAAATAGACGTTGACGGTCCCCGCCGGCAGGAAGCCCGGTGCGAAGGTTGCGACCAGAGAATAGCCGTAGGCGGCAAGCGAGCCGACCGCGACCAGCGAGTTCATGTCGGGTGCAAGACGCCACAGCGCCGGCAGGCCCTTGTCGTAGAATCGGATGCCGGGCACGAACAGCACCAGCGTCGTCAGCACGAACTGGAGATACCAGCTGTTCTGCATGCCGATGGTGGATGCGATCAGTTGATGGGCGCCGGGAATGAGGTGCGAGCCCATCTCCAGGATGAAGACGGGAGCCGTCAGCACCGCTGCGATGGTGAAGTCGCGGGTCAACTCACGGCGCTCGGCATCCTTCTTTTCCGCGCGCTCATCCGCTTCTGCCTGTCCGCTTGCCGCACTGGCGGCGGAGACGAGTTTGGCGTCGTAGCCCGCATTCTCGATGGCAGCGATCACGGCAGCCGCATCTGCGGCTCCCTGAATGGTCGCCTTCTCGGTGGCGAGGTTGACGACGGCATTGGTGACGCCGGGTACAGCCTTCAGCGCCTTTTCGACACGGCCGACGCACGAGGCGCAGGTCATTCCCTCGATTGCCACTTCGAGTGAAGCGGGTGCGGGCGCAGCAAAACTTGCCGGAACGCTATAGCCGACGTCCTCGACGGCCTTGACGAGTGTTGCGCGGTCGACCGTGGCGCTGGTCGTGATGCTTGCCTTTTCGGTGGCAAGATTGACGACAGCGTTCGAGACGCCGGGAACGGCCTTGAGAGCCCTTTCGACGCGGCCGACGCAGGATGCGCAGGTCATGCCCTCGATGGGCAGGGAAATGGCTGCGTTGGTTATGTCCGCAGCTCGAACAGGGGCATTCATAGCCGCCTCCTTTTTGGTTCAGGATTCGAGTTCGGACACAGATATGGTCCTTCCAACCATAGGAAGGTCAAGAGTGAATTTTCCTTTTGTTGGGGTCTTGACCTTCCCACCGTTGGAAACCCCACCTTGAGTGTCATGAGACCGAAGCAAGGAGATTTCTCATGGAACTCAGAATTGAAGGCATGACCTGTGGCGGCTGCGCCAAGTCGGTCACCAAGGCGATCCAATCGGTAGATCCGAACGCACGGATCGAGACCAATCCTGCCGCCCGCACCGTCAAGGTCGAGACGGCCGCAAGTCAGGCGGTGCTTCAGCAGGTTCTCGAAGAGGCCGGATATCCGGCCACCACGAACTGAGCTGGAGCCAGCACAATGAACAAGCTCACCCCGATCTTTATCGCAGGCGCCCTCGCTATCAGCGTGGGGCTTGCCATCGCACAGTCGCAGATGAACACGGAGAACACCATGCAAGGTCACGACATGCCGGGCCATTCGATGTCGGGGGCGTCGATGCCCACATCCGACAATCCTTCGACCAAAGCCTATATCGAGGCGAATAATCGCATGCATGCGGATATGACGGTGGAGTTCACCGGCGATGCCGATATCGACTTCATGCGCGGCATGATCCCCCACCATCAGGGCGCGATCGATATGGCCAAGATCGTTCTCGAATATGGCAAGGATCCCGAGGTCCGCAAACTCGCACAAGATGTGATCACGGCGCAGGAAGGCGAGATCGCCATGATGCAGAAGTGGCTTGCGGCCCGCGGCAAATAATGACGGCCGTCCGGCGACCGCCGTCTTTTCATCATCTGATGGTGTGAGATGGCGGTTGCGGGCGTTATTGTCGGCGTGGAGTCGTGAACAACTGTAGTTGGCTGGCGAAGAGGTTTGAAGCGATGCAACGGTTCTTCATCGCATTGCTGATGATCGTCTCGGTTGTCATGGTTGGCATCGCGGCGCCGGCGCACAGCGCCGGCATGGCCGCGACACCGCAGGCAACGGCCGCAGAACATGGTTCGCAGCATTCCAGCGCCGACAAGCCATCAACCTCATGCCATGCTGTAACGGTCTGTCAGGAAAACCCCAGTCTTTGCCAGTTTATCTGCGCCGGCATGATGATCTGGCTCGCAACTGAGCAGATGCCCGATACGATCTTCCCATCGAAAGCGAACTGGACGATCTCACATAAATCCAACCCGGATGGTGTGGTCCCCAGCCGCAACGAGCGCCCTCCCAACGCCGGTCTTTCCGAAAACCAGTGGCGGCGCTTGCGCCTGCCGACCTGAATTTCAGCGGGAGCGAAGTCCTCCCAGGAGACCGAAATGACACATATTTCACGACGCGGCTTTCTTGCCGCCAGCGCTGCCACCTTGTCCGCAGCAGCTCTACCGCGCCCGGCGTTTGCCCAAAGCGCTTTGTCGCTCAGCGCTGCAACACGCGTTCTGGACGTTGACGGGCGGGCCGCTACTGTTCTGGGCCTCGCGGGGCCGAACGGCCAGGGCCTGATCCTCAACCCGGGTGAGCGCTTCCGCGTCGATCTGACCAACAGGCTGGATGCACCGACGCTCATCCACTGGCATGGTCAGATCCCGCCCAACGAACAGGATGGCGTCCCGGACCTGCCGCGTCCGATGCTGCAACCGGGCGAAACGCGCTCCTACGATTATGAGCCGCTCGAAGGCACCTACTGGATGCATGCGCATATCCCGTTGCAGGAAATGAACCTTCTGGCTGCGCCGCTGATCGTGCGCAGCGCCGAAGACGTGAGGGCTGACCGCCAGGAGGTGGTGATGTTCCTTCACGACTTCTCGTTCAAGGCGCCCGAAGAGGTCATGGCAGAAATTACGGGTGGCCATGGCGGCGGTCATGACATGCACAATATGGGTGGTTCCGCGCCCGGAGCCGCGATGGACCACTCGGGCATGCAGATGGGTGGCTCGCCGATGCAGATGGACATGTCGTCGATGCAGGGCATGGCCATGGACCTGAACGACTATGACTGGGACGCTTACCTGACCAATGACCGTACCTTGACCGATCCGGACGTGATCCGGGTGGAGAAGAACGGCCGGGTCAAGCTGCGGGTGATCAACGGAGCCTCGGCCACCGTGTTCTGGATCGATACCGGCGCATTGTCCGCCCGCCTGGTTGCGGTCGATGGTCATGCAGTGGAATCCATCGAAGGCACCCGGTTCGGGATCGCCATGGGCCAGCGTCTCGATCTGGAGCTGGACGTTTCCGGAGAGGGCGCATGGCCGGTGCTGGCACTGCGCGAGGGGGCCAGGGAGCGCACGGGGTTGGTCCTTGCGACACCCGGTGCGACGATCCCAAAGCTTGAGGCGCTTGCAGAAACGAATGCGCCGGCCTTCGATATCGACCTGTCGCAGGAGCTGAAGCTGCGCGGCGCGGACAATCTTGCGGAGCGAGCGACGCAGCGCAGCCACATGGTCATGCTGGGCGGCTCGATGCAGCCCTATGTCTGGACGATCGACGGCAAGGTCTGGGGCGATCACAAACCCGTCGTCGCCAGGAGTGGCGAACGGGTCGAGATCATGTTCCACAACATGTCGATGATGGGACACCCAATGCACCTGCACGGCCATGTCTTCCAGGTCGTCGACATCAATGGAAGGCGGATCAGCGGTGCGCGCCGCGATACCGTCTATGTCCCCCCGATGGGCATGGTCACGGTTGCCCTCGATGCCGGCGAGGCAGCGCGCTGGATGCTGCATTGCCACCACATGCCGCATCTCCAGACCGGCATGATGACCGAGTTCAGCGTTTCCGCCTGATCGTAAAAGAGCTGCGCCGCGCAAGCGGCGCAGCTCTGTATGCTTGCGCTTTCGGTATTGGCGAGCCGACGGCTGCTGATCGCAAGGGCATACGCATGATAACCATACGGGCTTCCTGCTCCGCAAATCAGAGGAAAACAAAATGACCCTTTCCCGCCGACATTTGATGGCCCTTGCGGCTGTTGGAGTTGCCACCACACTGGCGATATCCGGGGCGCGTGCTCAAGCGCCCCTGCCTGAAATGGAGGTCGCGCGATCGGCCAGTTGCAGCTGCTGCGCCGTCTGGATCGATCATGTCCGCAATGCCGGTTTCATGGTTCGCGAGACAATTCGCGAGGATCTCGACGTCGTCAAAGCGCAACTTGGAGTACCTGTCGACTTGCAGTCGTGCCATAGCGCGACGATCGACGGCTTTGTCATTGAAGGACACGTTCCCGCAGCAGATATCCGACGGCTGTTACAGGAGCGGCCTGCCGCGGCTGGCCTGGCGGTTGCTGGTATGCCGATAGGTTCTCCGGGCATGGAAGTGCCAGGCCGGTCGGATTCCTATGACGTGATCCTGTTCGCCGATACGGGTCGGCAGGTATTCGCTCGACACTGATCTTGGTCATCCGCCCCGGCGGCAGCGTCCCGAGTGCAAGTTGCCGTAGTGGTTGCTGTAACGACCATCGCAGCAACCACTACATGTCCGGCTTATCCGCTCAGGGACTTGGGGTGAACGGGCTGACCCAGCCGCCGCCCGGCGCGGGATCCTTCGGCGGATAGGCCTGAGCGAGGTAATCGAGCAGGACCTTGCGCGTATCCGCGTCCGGCTCGAACATGTTGTGTTTCTGGGTCATCCAGGTCAGCGTCTCATCCCAGCGGTTCCGATCCATACCTTGCCGGGCAACTACCTTGATTGAGTGGCATCCCACGCAGTATCCGAACGTCTCGTCACGGCCCGGGAAATCCGGCATTGATTCGGGTGAATCATCCTGACTGAAGGCTGTGGTCGCGGAGAGGAGGACGGCCGCAGTCGTGGCTATCCGAAGTGCTCTGAACTTCAGCATGGTCAGCCCGCCAGGATCGCGATGCGATGCAGCGGGTTGGAGCCATAGCCCTGCGGATTCCAGTTCGTCGCGACATGCGGTTGAGCGACGCCTCTGGAGTCCGTCGCTCGCGCCCAGATCTCGAAATAGCCCTCGCTCGGCAGCTTGATGTCCCCGGTCCAGCGGACCCAGTCGTAGCGGTTCCGCGGTTTTGCCAGCGCCATCGAATGCCAGCGTTCACCGGCGTCAATCGAGACCTCGACTTTCGTAACTTCATGGTCACCGGCCCAGGCTGCTCCGCGTATACTGACCTGACGCGCGGAGACCGGGAGGCGCGTCCCATTCGCTGGCGCCGTAATGATTGACCGCACGGGCATCGAGGTCATATCTGCGAAGTTGGTTTTCCCATCAACGTTAGACCCTGGGATGAGTGGAACCGTCGGGATTCGGTAGGAGGTTCCACCCATTCCCTGGCCATCATGCGGCGTTGCGCGCACCAGGATGCGGTTGAGCCATTTCGAGGACAGCGAAGCAGGCCAGCCTGGCACCAGCAGACGCAAAGGCCCACCGTGAATATGCGGCAGCGGTTCGCCATTCATGGCCCATACGATCAGGCTGTGGGGTTCAAGCGCCTTTTCGATCGGCATGCCCCTTGAGATGGCGGCGCGTTCGGTGTCACCGGAGAGATGGGGATCGGCCCCAAAGTGACCGGTGAACTTGGCCGAAGACTTCAGCCCGCATGCCTGCAGCACGTCGGCCATCCTGACACCGGTCCATTCGGCACAGCCAGCACCGCCGTTCTTCCACTGGTTGCCACGCGCTGCAGGTTGAAAGAAGGAACGGCCATTGCCGCCACATTCCAGGACCATTCGGAAGGTGTGCTGGGTAAATTTCGATTTCAGTTCGGCGAGGGTGAGGATCAGGGGTGTGTCGACCTCTCCATCGACCCTGAGCTGCCAAGCCTCCATGTCATCCACCTCATCCGGGAGCTGGCCGTTGTTCCGGATGAAGAACTTCGAGATTGGTGTGGTGTCATCGTCGAGCAGGCTTTCCGGAGTCTCGGCAACAAGCGGCCGGTCACCGAGCAGAATGAGCCCCTTGTCCTTCCCCGGGAAGTCGAAGGGCTGAGGTCCGGTCGAGGCGCCACTGGCAGATGTACCTTGAGCGGCCGCAGGCGTGACGACAGCCAGACGAGGCAGCGCGCCGAACGCGACACCCAGGGCAGCAAGGCTCCCGCCGAGCACCAGTCGCCTGGAGGCACCGGACGAGAACGAGTGGTCCGCCCGGTGAACTTCCGCGCCTTCGTCAGCGTTTTCCCGCGTCGAATTCCTGTTGAGCATGTCATTCCTCCCAAAAAACACATTATCCCTTGAAAGAGACGACGGATAACAGGCCGGATTTATTCCATCTCGTGACGGATTATTCAGCGACCGCAGGCAGGCGCGACTCTTCGCGCTTCGGACAATGCAGCGATCTCGTCGCCTGGCAAGTCCGCATCTTCTACGGTGAGGCGCGCAACGAGCGCGGCGGCGTCTTCCGAAGCCAATTCGCCGTCCACATAGGCGTTGAGGCTTTCCCAGGGAACAGTGCGTTCTTTCCTCACAATGCTATCGATCATTGTTTTTTGCCAAGGCTGCGGGCGGGCGATAGTTTCCGCCCTCTATGGCCTCCAGAAGGCTCAGTCTTGCGCGGCTCAGGCGGCTCATTACCGTACCAACCGGCACGGAGAGGATTTCTGCCGTCTCGATGTAGCGAAAGCCTGCCAAGTCCACGAGCTCGATGATTTCGCGATGCTTGGGCTCCAGGCGCTCCAATGCCTGCCGGACGGTGATAGCCGCAATAAGAGGCTGATCGCTACACCATAGGAAGGTTTCGGGCACCGCATCTTTCGCATTTTGAGACACTCTCTGGTGGCGGTGGTCATCGATCCAGACATTACGCAGTATTGCGAAAAGCCAGGGTCGCAATCTGCCATCCTCTTCAGGTGGCGATGCCGCCAGCGCTCTGACCGCACAGGCCTGCAGCAAGTCGGCGGCGTCTTCGCGGTCGCCGCATAGCCGAAGCGCGTAGGAAAACAGTCGCTGCCAATTTTCGCGCAAGGCACGTTCAACTGCGAACTGCCGGGCCATTTCCTCAAGTGACCCGGTCTGGATTTTCTGGTTCGGGCTCGTGCAGGTGGCGACCCACACGGTCGAGCAGATCCAGCAACTCGGCCTCATCCACCGCATCAGCCAGCATGAGAGTACGAACGATCGGATCAGCGAGAAGCTCATCAATAGTTAGTTCGGGTGAGCATGCGCTGTTGCAGTTCAAGGCTCTCGATCTCCGTCGTTCAGGTTGAGGTGTCGGGCGTGAAAAACACGTCCGCATGCATATCGTCGCTCTGCAGGCCGCGGGCGAAGACTGCTTCCATTGTGGCGTCGACCATGGCGGGCGGCCCGGCGACGTAGGCCTTCCATCCATCGAAGTCGGCGAGATCCTCGACTATTGCCTGGGTGACAAAACCGCGCCGATAGCCTTGCGTGGCCGCCTCCGACAGGACAGGGGTGAAGGAAAGCGTCGGGTGTCGGCCGGCCAGACTCCTGAAGTGATCGACCAGATAGAGATCGCGCTCGGTGCGGGCTCCGAAATAGACGTGGATCGGCTGCTTCATGCCGTGCGCAAGGGCGGTTTCGACGATCGATTTGATCGGCGCCAGACCTGAGCCGCCGGCAACGCACAGGATCGGGCCGGAATGATGCTGGCGCAGATAGGATGATCCGAGGGGAAACTCGAGCCGGGCTCTATCGCCGATTTTCAGCGCGTCATGGACATGCTGGGACGCGACGCCGCCCGGGACACGGCGAACATGGAATTCCAGGCTGTCGTCGCCATGCCGGTTGGCCATCGAATAGCTGCGCGACGGCATGCCATCGAACCCGACCTGCGCATATTGTCCTGCGGAGAACAGCAAGGGCTCACCGTCCGAAGACGCAAGCCGCACAAGCTTGATATCGTGCGTCAGATCCTCGAGGCCGGTGACAACCGTCTGAATCTGCCGTGGCGTTTCGACGGCGTCATCGTCATCGCTGCCCAGCCAGGCGACGGCCGCATCCGTCTGCGGCACCGCACGACAGGCGAGGATCAGGCCGTCAGCCTTTTCGTCTTCGGTGAGCGCGAAGCGAGAATGCTGAAGGAGCTCAACCTCACCCTCGATCAGGCGCGACTTGCAGGATCCGCAACGGCCGGATCTGCAGCCATGCGGATAGGGGATGCCAGCGGCAAGTGCCGCATCGAGGATGGTGTGCCCATGCTCGACCTTCAGACTGGTTCGCGCCTGCCGGATATCAACGAGTTTTGGCGTCATGTCGGGTACTTACCTGGCCTCGGCCAATCCGAGAGCCTTGATGAGGCCGGGTTTCTGGCTGGGAAATGTTCCGTAGAAGACCTCCTCGCCGACGATGGTGATCGGGGCCACCCGGACGCCGGTGCGCGCTTTGGCTTCCTCGGCGATATCGCGATTGGTGAGGTCGCGCTCTTCATAGGTGAGGTTCTGCTGGTCGAGCCAACGCTTGAGCGCATGGCAGTCCGGGCAGGTGGGGGTCGTGTAGATCAGTATCGGTGGCGTGCTTTTCCCGGTCATCCTGTCTGCCTTTCGCGGATTTTGGCGTGTGGGCACGTCGACGAGCCATCAAACGAGAGCTGTCGAGGTGCGATTTTCAGCAGGTTGCGGGTTCCAGCGCTTGTAAGGTCAAGCCCGATTCTGTACCCACAGGAGAGATTTTGTGGTGTTCGGCGTAGAAATCCGCGCAACGCGGGAAGTTTTCGACCCGGACAGACACGGGGCTGTCGATCCGCGACGCGCTCTGGCGGGGCACTCCTTCTGCGGAGAACGCCCGACAAACAATGTGGACGGGGCCACGCCCTCACAGGCAGCTTTCGTCCCGAGCAAAGGTAGAACAGGCGAATGACGAGCCGGAAGACGAAACCCAAGGACGACACGCGGGAGGAACCGATCAAAGGCGGTGACACTGCGCCGCATAGCCACCTGGACCATTCCTCGCTGTCGCAAAACGAGGTCACGATCCTTGCGGAAACCTTCCGGCTGCTTGGCGATCCCTCGCGGCTGAAGATCCTGCTCAGCTGTCTGCCGGGGCCGATTTCGGTCGGCGACATTGCAGAAAAGCTGGAACTGTCCCTGACGCTCGTCAGTCACCATCTGCGCCTGCTGCGCGGGGCCCGGCTCGTCAAGGGCGAGCGGCAGGGCAAGCATATCTTCTATGCGATCGCCGATGAGCATGTCAGCCAGGTCCTGCAGGATATGGCCACGCATATCGCCGAGGACCATGCGGACGATTGATTGCGCGTGTGGGGCATAATTTTCCTACTAACACTTGAATAGCTGTTCAAGTGTGTTAATAAATCCTTCCGAAGCCACGCAGGACGTGCGCGAAAGCGCGCGCGCCCGCTGCGCCGGTCAGAAAGGAGATCGCAATGACAACTGGACTTTCAACGCCAGGCGTTGCCGGGGAACGGCTCGGCTTTCGCGTCGATGGCATGGACTGCGCGAGTTGCGTCGGCAAGATCGAGACGGCGTTGGGCCGTCTTGGGGGTGTCTCGGACGTTACCGTCAATTTCGCCAGCGAGACGCTGGTGCTTTCGCGCCAGACAACAAGCAAAACGACGTCAAAGGACATCGCCAAGAAGATCCGTTCGCTGGGCTTCGACGTGACTGAACTACCGGCGGCGGCGGTTCCCGCTGCTCCCGTAGAGCGTTCCGAGTGGCATTCCGGGCACGATCACAGTGGTTGCTCGGGCAATCATGCTCATGATCATAGCGGGCATGATCACGCGGGACACAAACATGGCGAGCATGATCACTCCGGCTGCGGCGGTCACGACCATGCGCACAAGCACGACCATTCCGCGCACAATCATCACGGTGGAAACTGTGATGGTCATTCGCACGACCACGACCACGGTCACGGTCATGAGCATCACGGCAGCTGTGCCGGCGATCACAAGCATGACCATCACGATCATGACCATGACCACGGCGGTTGCGGTGGCCACGACCATTCCACCCATGCCACGCCCGTATCACGCGCTGCTCCGGCTACTCCTCCCAACGTCTCGATGCGGGTCGAGGGCATGGATTGCGCGAGTTGCGTCGGCAAGATCGAGGTGGCGCTGGCGCGAATGCCGGGCATTTCCGACACGCGCGTGAACTTCACGACCGAAACGCTGGAACTGACCCTCGCCGCAGGTGCAGCGACCAAGGTCAGCGATATCGAAAAGACCATCAAGAGCCTGGGCTTCGGCGTCTCCAATACGCGCGAGCTGTCGTCCTCATCCGATGCCGTGGTCGATATCGCCCCCGCGCCGATGCGCAATCAGCGCTGGTGGCAGACCCGCAAGGGCAAGCATGTCATCGGCCTCGGCCTGCTGATGGGCTCGGCCTACGGCGTCGCGCAGTTCATTCCGCTTTATGCAGAGTGGATCTTCGCGGCTGCGGTCATTGCCGGCGTCATTCCGTTTGCCCGCAAGGCGTTTGCGCTGGCGACCTCGGGGTCTCCCTTCTCCATCGAAACGCTGATGGTAGTCGCATCGCTGGGCGCCCTCGTGATCGGGGAAGCCGAAGAGGCGGCAGCGGTCGTGTTCCTGTTTGCGGTCGGAGAGTTGCTCGAAAGCGTGGCTGCCGGGCGGGCACGCGCCGGCATCAAGGCCCTCGCGTCGCTGGTTCCCAAGACGGCGGTGCTTCTCGACCCGAATGGCGGCCAGCGCACGGTGCCGGCATCGTCGCTGCGCGTAAACGATCTCGTTCTGGTTCGACCCGGTGACCGCGTGCCTGCCGACGGCCAGATCGTCCAGGGGACCTCCAGCCTCGACGAATCGCCGATCACCGGCGAATCCGTTCCGCGCTCGAAGGCCAGGGGCGAAACTGTGTTCGCCGGTTCGATCAACGTCGATGGCGTTCTGCAGGTCAGTGTCGAGAAGACAGCATCGGACAACACCATCTCGCGCATCATCCAGCTTGTCGAGCAGGCCCAGTCCGCCAAGGCGCCGACGGCCCGGTTCATCGAGAACTTCAGCCGCTACTATACGCCGGCCGTGATGCTGATTGCTGCGCTGATCATCACCGTGCCTCCGCTGGCGATGGGTGGAGACTGGGATACCTGGATCTATCGTGGCCTTGCCCTGCTGCTGATCGCGTGCCCCTGTGCGCTCGTCCTGTCGACGCCAGCGGCTATCGCTTCCGGCCTCGCTGTCGGCACGCGCCGTGGCCTGCTGATCAAGGGCGGCAACGCCCTCGAGACCATCGGCAAGGTGCGCGCCATTGCCTTCGACAAGACGGGAACGCTGACCGAAGGCAAGCCGCGCGTCACCGAGGTCCTGGCATTCGGCAAGACTGAAGAGCGTGATGTCGTAGCCCTTGCGGCGGCGGTCGAGACGGGGTCGAACCACCCGCTTGCGAAGGCGATCATCGGCCGCGCCGAAACCGACGGCATCGCTGTCCCCGCCGCGCAGGATGCATCGGCGACGGCGGGCAAGGCCGTACACGCAACCGTTGCCGGACGTCGCCTGGCCGTCAGCTCCCCGACCCATGCCGGACAGGTGGCAACACTCAACGCGCTCGAGCGTGCGGCAATCGAAAAGCTTGAAGATCGCGGCAATACGGTTGCCGTCCTCTTCGACGAGCAGGCGAAGGAGATCCTTGGTCTTATCGCGCTGCGTGACGAACCGCGTCGCGATGCGCGCGAGGGCGTCGCCCAGCTCAAGGCAATGGGCGTGCGATCGGTGATGCTGACGGGCGACAACCGGCGCACCGCCCAGGCGATCGCCAAGGGTCTTGGCATCGAGTGGAGCGCTGAGCTCCTGCCGCAGGACAAGCTCAATCTCGTCAACGAGATGAAGAGCCAGTCCAAGGTTGCCATGGTCGGCGATGGCATCAATGATGCCCCGGCGCTTGCGACGGCCGATGTCGGCATCGCCATGGGCGGTGGCACCGACGTTGCGATCGAGACGGCCGATGCTGCGCTGCTCAAGAGCCGCGTCACGGACGTTGCCCATCTCGTCGCGCTGTCGCGCGCCACCATGGCCAACATCCATCAGAACGTTGTCTTCGCGCTGGCGTTGAAGGGGCTGTTCCTGGTCACCAGCGTTATGGGCCTTACCGGCCTGTGGATTGCGGTCCTTGCCGATACCGGGGCAACGGCCATCGTGACGCTCAACGCCCTGCGGTTGCTGCGCTTCAAGGGGGCGAAGGCGGCCGAAGACGATGGCCGCGACGAAGGCATGCCTTCTCGCCCGCTGGTCCCTGTCGAAAGCCACTGACCGCTTGATTGATGAAGCCGCCAGTCATCCACGACTGGCGGCCTCGGTGACCGGACCTGCTGATTTATCGCGCTCATTCAGGAACGGATTTCGGCTCGAAAGATGTCGGCGAAGTACGGAATGCGGTTGGCCGCTACATGACTTGACGACTGCGTCAAGGGTCCGCTTGGAAATAGTTTTCCAAGGGCCTTGACCTTCCTATCGTTGGAAGCCCCACCTTCGCCAAAAGTGATCGCCGCTGTGTCCCGCTGGCCGGAAACGCGCGCTCTTAGGAAGGTGAACGAGAATGAGTAATAAAGCCGCCACTTTGTTTCTGGCCGGTGCAGTGGTTGCCGGCGGTACGCTTGCGATGGTCTATCGCGATGAGGTTGGCCCCTACGCGAAAAGCTTGCTGACGCTGGTCTCCTCGACGGTGGCGGCGGAAGCTGCGGCGCAGCCGGCCCAGATGCCTGTGCCGCAGGTGCCGGTCGCCGAGGTCATCACGCGCACGGTCGCGCCGTCTGCCGAGTTTACGGGCCATCTCGAAGCGACGAGGGCCATCGAACTGCGTTCGCGCGTCGGCGGCGCCATCGACACCGTCAGCGTCCCCGAGGGTGGCTTCGTGCGGCCGGGCGAGCTTCTCTTCCAGATCGATCCACGACCTTTTCAGGTTGCGCTGGACTCGGCGAAGGCTCAGTTGCAGCAGGCTCGCGTCCTGCTTGAACAGGCCGAGATCGATTTCAGGCGCGCAGAGCAGCTGGCGCCCAATGGCACGGTGTCGCGCAAGACCTTCGATGATGCGCGGGCCGTGCACCGTCAGCGCCAGGCCCAGGTCGAGATCGCCAAGGCCGCCGTTGCGGCCGCAGAGCTGGATCTGTCTTTCACCCGCGTCACCGCACCGATCGCCGGTCGCGTCGACCGGATTCTCGTTACGGAGGGCAATCTCGTCACGGGCGGGAATGCCGGAGCAGCAACCCTCCTGACCACGATTGTTTCGACCGATCCGCTCTATGTCTATTTCGATATCGACGAAGCCACCTATCTCGGCTTCGTGGGCAATGCGCGCTCGCCCGAGACGGGCAAGGTTGCCGGCAAGCTGCCGGTACAGGTCGGTCTGATGACCGATGCAGGCTTTCCCCATGCCGGTGAACTCGATTTTCTTGGCAACCGCGTCGACCGGAGCACCGGCACGATCAGGGCCAGGGCCGTTGTCAGGAACCCGGACGGCAGACTGACACCTGGCCTCTTCGCGCGGGTGAAGCTCGTCACCGCCGAGCCAGCCCAGACCGTGCTGATCGACGACCAGGCGATCGGCATTGATCAGGGACGCCGGTATGTCCTCGCACTCGGGGCCGACAACAAGGCGGAATACCGACCCGTCGAGATCGGGCCAATTGTCGATGGCCTGCGCGTTGTTTCGGCCGGTCTCAACCCGGCTGACAAGATCATCATCAAGGGGCTGGTTCGCCCCGGCATGCAGGTGGTCCCGCAGATGATCTCCATGCTGCCGGGCGAGGCTGCCGATGGCGACCGGGCTGCTGCGCAGGCGCAGGAGGCGCGTCAATGAATATCCCACGCTTTTTCGTCGACCGTCCCATCTTCGCCGTCGTCCTTTCCGTCCTGATGCTGATCGCCGGTGGCCTCACGCTGCTGAAGCTACCTTTGAGCGAGTATCCCCAGGTCACGCCCCCGACCGTTCAGGTCACCGCGAGCTATCCGGGCGCCAATCCGGCCGTGATCGCCGAAACGGTCGCCGCTCCGCTTGAGCAGGCGATCAACGGCGTCGAGAACATGCTCTACATGAGTTCGCAGGCGGCGACCGACGGACGCATGACCCTGACCATCGCGTTCAAACAGGGCACCGACCCCGACATGGCGCAGATTCAGGTGCAGAACCGCGTGTCGCGCGCCTTGCCCAGGCTGCCGCAGGAAGTGCAGCGCATCGGGGTCGTCACGCAGAAGACGTCACCGGACATCCTGATGGTCGTCCATCTCGTTTCGCCCGATAATCGCTACGATCCTCTCTATCTCTCGAACTTCGCGATCCTGCAGGTGCGCGACCAGCTCGCGCGGCTGCCGGGTGTCGGCGACGTCATTCTCGGCGGGGCCGGCGAGTATTCGATGCGCATCTGGCTCGATCCTGCCAAGGTGGCGGCGAGGGGGCTTACCGCAAGTGACGTCGTTGCGGCCATTCAGGAGCAGAACGTTCAGGTGGCCGCCGGCTCGGTCGGCCAGCAGCCCGATGCCTCGGCCGCTTTCCAGGTCACGGTCAACACGCTCGGAAGGCTTTCCAGCGAGGAACAGTTCGGTGACATCGTCGTCAAGACGGGCGCGGAGGGGCAGGTAACCCGTCTGCGCGATGTTGCCCGTGTGGAGCTCGGAGCTGACGCCTATGCGTTGCGCAGCCTGCTCAACGGCGAACCGGCGCTGGCGATGCAGATCATCCAGAGCCCGGGTGCGAACGCGCTCGACGTGTCGAGTGCTGTGCGCAGCACCATGGCGGAGCTTCAGAAGGGCTTCCCGGAAGGCGTTGAATATCGCATCGCCTACGACCCGACGGTCTTCGTGAAGGCCTCTCTCGAAGCCGTGATCGTGACGCTTCTCGAGGCGGTCGTGCTGGTCGTCATCGTGGTCGTGCTGTTTCTCCAGACATGGCGGGCGTCGATCATCCCCCTGGTCGCGGTTCCCGTCTCGCTGGTCGGCACTTTCGCGCTGATGTACATGTTCGGTTTCTCGCTGAACACGTTGTCTCTGTTCGGTCTGGTCCTCTCGATCGGCATCGTCGTCGATGACGCGATCGTCGTGGTTGAGAACGTCGAGCGCCACATCGCGCTTGGAGAAACGCCGAAGGAGGCCGCGCGCAAGGCCATGGACGAGGTGACGGGCCCCATCGTCGCCATCACCTCCGTGCTGTCGGCTGTGTTCATCCCCTCCGCGTTCCTGTCGGGATTGCAGGGTGAGTTCTACCGGCAGTTCGCGCTGACGATCGCGATCTCGACCATCCTGTCCGCAGTCAACTCCCTCACGCTGTCGCCGGCGCTGGCAGGTGTGCTCCTGAAGCCTCACCACGGCGATGTGAAGCGCGACCTCGCAACCCGCATGATCGACCTGGTGTTCGGTTGGTTCTTTCGGCTGTTCAACCGCTTCTTCGATGGGGCCTCGAACGCTTATGTGTGGTCGGTGCGCCGCGCCGCCAGGCTGAGTGTCCTCGTCCTGCTCGTCTATGCGGGCCTTGTCGGCATGACATGGGTCGGCTTCCAGGCCGTGCCCAACGGTTTTGTCCCGGCACAGGACAAGTACTATCTCGTCGGCATCGCCCAGCTTCCAACCGGGTCCTCGCTCGACCGGACCGAGGCAGTCGTCAAGAAGATGTCGGAGATCGCGCTGGCCGAACCAGGCGTTGAAAGCGTCGTCGCCTTCCCGGGCCTCTCGGTCAACGGCATGGTCAACATCCCCAATGCTGCCGTCATGTTCACGATGTTGAAGCCGTTCGAGGAAAGAAAGGATCCCTCGCTCTCGGCCTTTGCCATCGCGGGCAAGCTGATGGGCAAGTTCTCGCAAATCCCCGATGGCTTCGCCGGTATCTTCCCGCCGCCACCCGTTCCGGGGCTTGGCTCAACCGGCGGCTTCAAGATCCAGATCGAGGATCGGGCGGGCCTCGGCTTCGAAGCGCTTGCTCAGGCGCAGGGCGCAATCATGGGCAAGGCAATGCAGACGCCCGAGCTTGCCGGGATGCTGGCGAGTTTCCAGGTTAACGCACCCCAGGTGCAGGTCGATATCGACAGGGTGAAGGCCAAGTCGCAAGGCGTGCCACTCAACACGATCTTCGAGACCCTGCAGGTCAACCTCGGCTCGCTCTACGCCAACGACTTCAACAGGTTTGGACGCACATACCGGGTGATGGTGCAGGCGGACGCACCCTTCCGCATGCAGCCGGAGGACATCGGACGCCTGAAGGTCCGCAACGCGGCTGGCGACATGATCCCGCTCTCGGCCCTGCTGACCATCAGGCTCAGCTCAGGTCCGGATCGGGTCATGCACTATAATGGCTTTCCGTCCGCCGATATCAGCGGCAGTCCCGCGCCGGGCTATTCGTTCGGACAGGCGACGGCAGCGATGGAGCGTATCGCATCGGAAACTCTGCCATCCGGCATGGCGTTCGAATGGACGGATCTCGCCTATCAGGAGAAGCAGGCCGGCAACACCGCGATGTATGTCTTCCCGCTGTCGGTCCTGCTCGCCTTCCTGATCCTGGCGGCGCAGTACAACAGTTGGTCGCTTCCCTTCGCGGTCCTGCTGATCGCACCGATGGCCTTGCTCTCGGCGATTGCCGGGGTGTGGTTTACCGGCGGCGACAACAACATCTTCACGCAGATCGGCTTTGTCGTCCTTGTTGGACTCGCCGCCAAGAATGCGATCCTGATCGTCGAGTTCGCACGGGCGAAAGAGGATGAGGGTCTCGATCCGCTGGCCGCCGTTCTTGAAGCGGCTCGTCTGCGCCTGCGACCGATCCTGATGACGTCGCTTGCCTTTATCGCTGGCGTCATCCCGCTTGTCATCGCGACGGGAGCGGGCGCCGAGATGCGGCACGCCATGGGCATCGCGGTCTTCGCCGGCATGCTCGGTGTCACGCTCTTCGGCCTGCTGCTGACACCGGTCTTCTACGTCGTCGTGCGACGCCTCGCGATCAGGCGGGAGCGCCCGCTTCCCCATGGTGGCGAAGTCGAGGCGCAGACCTGAAACGTCAATGCAAACTCCCACGCCGGGGCAGCAGCGCCCCCGGCGTGATGTCCCGGGGATCGAGCACGTAGCGATGATGGGTTCGGGAGCCAATCTGGAAAGGACTTCAAACATGGAAATTGGCATTGGTGAACTCTCCCGGATCACGGGCATCAAGATTCCGACCATCCGCTATTACGAACAGATCGGGCTTTTGGCCGAAGGTTCACGCAACAAGGGAAATCAGCGGCGTTACGAGCATCGGGCGGTTCATCGCCTGCTGTTCATCCGTCGCGCCCGTGATCTGGGCTTCAGCATCGACGCGATCAGGGATCTTTTGCGTCTTGCCGACAAGTCAGTGCCGGACTCCTCCGAAGCGCTGAGGATCGCGAAAGAGCAGCTTGCTGCCGTCGAAGACAAGATTGCGCAACTGGAAACATTGGAAAAGGTGATGCAGCTCATCGCCGATGGGGAGGACAACACCAACCTGGCGCAGTGCGATATCTTGCTCCTCAATGACGAGAGTCATGGCGAGGAGTGTGCGGCGAAATCCTCAGGCAAGGGCCGTGAAACGGTCCATTAGCCGACGATGAAAGGTGGCATGGCATTGCGATACATCTATTCCCATGTGAACAGGAGCCAAAGCTGCATCGTGGTCGGTGCGGGGCCGGCGGGCCTGATGCTCGGGTTTCTCCTGGCCCGGGCCGGTGTCGATGTAACGGTCGTGGAAAAGCACCCGGACTTCCTGCGTGACTTTCGGGGAGACACCATCCACCCGTCGACCCTCGAAGCGATCCATGAGCTTGGATTGCTCGACGAACTCCTGGCGCTTCCCCACCAGAAAGCCTATCAGCTCCACGCCGAAATCGCCGGTCGCAAGGCGACGATCGCCGACTTTTCCAGGCTGCCGACACGCGCCAAATTCATTGCCTTCATGCCGCAATGGGACTTTCTGGATTTCCTGGCAAGGAAGGCCAAAGCGTTCCCGCGCTTCCGGCTGATGATGGCAACGCAGGTCACCGCGCTTCGTTGGGACAATGAACGCGTTGTCGGCGTTAACGCACACCATGAGGGACGCGACATCGTTCTGGAAGCCGATCTCGTCATCGGAGCGGATGGGCGCAATTCCGTTATCCGTGAGGCAGCCGGACTCGAGGTCCAGAGCTTTGGAACAGCGACGGATATTCTATGGATGAAGGTCTCGAAGCACGTCGACGATCCCCAGCAGGCGATGGGTCACGCGGGATCACGCCAGGGGATGGTTCTGATCGATCGCGGCGACTATTGGCAATGTGGTTATGTGATCACCAAAGGGACGGTCGACGCGTTGAAGCACGAGGGCCTTGAAGCGCTCCGCAGGAGGCTCTCGGCGATTGCGCCTTTGCCCTCGGACCGTTTTGAGGAAATCCGTTCCTGGGACGACGTGCATCTGCTCAGCGTTCGGATCGATCGTCTGGCAAAATGGTGGAAACCCGGCGTTCTTTGTATCGGGGATGCCGCCCACGCCATGTCGCCGATCGGCGGTGTCGGGGTGAATCTCGCCATCCAGGACGCGATCGCCACGGCCAACATACTGGCGGAACCCTTGCGGGAGGGGCGGATGGAAACGCGGCTGCTTTCTGCCGTGCAGCGCCGGCGCAGCTTTCCAACGAAGGCGACCCAGAAGCTGCAACTGATGATGCGCAGCCGCAAGCGGGCGGGCGAGGCGCCGCGCAATGCAGGAGATCGCAAGCCTCCCCTTTTTCTGCGCCTGATTGCGCGCTCATCGCTGTTGCCACGGTTGACCGGCCGTCTCATCGGGATCGGGTTTCGACCGGAGCATGTGAAGACGGCGCTCGTCGACTGGACCTGTTCATTGAATGGCCCTTCAAATCATTCACGGCAGGACAAGACGCCGGTGACACATTGAATGCCGTATTCGGAAACTCATGGATCTGAGGTGTCTCGTGAAAGACAACTGACGATCGAGCGAGTGCCAGGAGGTTAAGCCGTCACCCGATGCGTCTCGCCCTGCCAGATGACAGAAATATGCTTATCAGCTTTTAGGATTGCGCGCCGCTTGCCAGAGCAGTGGCACGAGGATCAATGCGACCGGAGGAAACAATAACCAGTTGATCGCTGCCCAGCCCGAACTGTGCAGGATGCTGCCGGCCAGAAACGAAACGGCGGCCGTTGTTCCGAATACCATGAAGTCATTCGCGCCCTGCGCTTTGGCGCGCTCGCCGGGCGTGTGGCAGTCGGTAACCATCGCGGTTGCTCCGATGAAGCTGAAATTCCAGCCGATCCCCATGATGGCGAGCGACCCCCAGAAATTGATCAGCTCAAGCCCGGCCAGAGCGACCACGGCCGAAACAGCGATAAGCAGCATGCCCGCCGCCGTCACACGCTCCTTTCCGAAGCGCGCCATCAGGCGGCCGGTGATAAAGCTCGGTGCGAACATCGCCAGGAGATGCCACTGGATGCCGAGCGCTGCGCTGTTGACGGAATGGCCGGTGTTGACCATCGCGATCGGAGCGGCCGTCATGACAAATGCCATGAGGCCATAGGAGACGACACCGGCTGCGACCGCGAGCATGTATCGGGGCATCGTCAGGATCTGGAACAGGGTACGGCCGGAGCTTTCGGAGGCGGGCTGCAAACCGGGTTGGGGTGTGCGCAACATCAACAGAACCGGAATGGACAGCAATGGCAGCGCGGCCTGACTGAGGAAACTGCCGACATAGGGCGTCTCGGGAAAGGCGTCGCGCGTCCAGATGACGAGCTGCGGACCGATGACGGCAGCGATCAGCCCACCGACCATCACCCAGGAAATTGCGCGTGCCTTCAATGCGCCTTCGGCCGCGTCCGCGGCAGCAAAGCGGTAGCTCTGGACATAGGATCCATAGAGGCCGGCGGTAAAGCAGCCGACGCAGAACAGCAGGAACGATGATGCGAAAATGCCGAATGCAGCGATAAGTCCTGCCGCGAGACCGAACAGGGCGCCGAACAGATAGCCACCACGCCGTCCCCAGGCGCGCATGACGAAAGCGGCGGGCAGCGTGCCGATCGCCAGGCCAAGGCCGAAGAGGCTGACAGGCAACGTCACCCAAGCGGGGTTTTCCGCAAGCTGCTGGCCGACCAGGCCACCGAGCGACATGACGATCGGTGCGCTCGATCCGCCGAGAGCCTGAGCGGCGGTCAGAACGGTTATGTTGCGCCGGACAGTGGCAGTATCGTTCATGGTAGCTCCCACAATAATTGTTTTGACGTTGACATGCCGGCAAAACGTCCGGGTTTTGCGGGAGCAGATCTTTCAATTTACGTATATATTCAAATACCGGGTAGGGGTATCTGTATGTTCGATGATTATTCGCAGTGAAGCCGATCAATCTGCGCTTTCGCAAGCGGCCCCGATCGAGCTTCTGCAAATCATGTGGTAACTGCTGTCATCCCGGTCCGGGATCGTTGTTGAAACCCGGCATGGTGCCAAGGAGGAGACTTGGAAGCGGACGATTATACGCCATTCCCGCAAATGCCTGCTATGTCCTGGCTGCATTGGCATGCTGCCTGCGCATTCGGCATGGCCGGCATCGAGGAACAGCTGATCGGCAATGTCCTGCACCCCGGGACAACACAGACGTGGGAAGATGCGAACAGTTTCTACGGCAATATCCATACCGAGGCACGCCACCCGACGGCGCTTGCGTTTTCAGACGAAATGCATGCATGGCAGCGGGCCTTCTTCATCGAGTTGATGGAGCGGGAAACTGGCTTCGACATCGCGCCCTTTGATCCCGGGCCGTTCATTGCCATGGCCCGTGAACAGGACGCAGCATTCGACTTCAGCAGCGCCGTCGATCGTGTTCGCGATGCAGTTTATGCAATGCCGCATATGGGGCCGTTTCGCGCAGTGCCGTGGACGGCACAACAGATCGGCCGCGGAATCAGTTCTTACGCAAGCTGGCTCTTCCACGATGGCAAGACGGTCCGTCTCTACGGCAAGCCTCTGATGGACAAGGATGGCAGGATCATCGAAGGCGTCGATCCTGCAGCGTTCCGGATGGTGGGCCAGTTCTTCGCCGTTGACCAGAGGCAGGGTTATGCCTTCGTTCAGCACAAACAATTTCCCTACGTCGATCATATCGTTCCGCTGCAAGGCGTCGACCTACAGAGCTTCGTTGCCCTCAATCATTCCTTCGCGAGAGACAATTCCGCTGTCTTTCACCGTTCGGGAAAGCGTCTGACGAAGGATGTGCGGGGATTCGAGATCCTGCCCGCACCCGATGGCAGCCCGGAGCGGAGCGAAAAGGCGCAGGACAGCAAGCACACCTATGCCGGCGACAAGGTTCTGGAGGGGCGATCCTGGATGGCGCCGGTCGACGCCGTATGCTGTCCGGTCAGGACGATCACGATCGATGAGCGGATCGTTTTGCCACCAGCCTATCGGCTTTTCGCCAGCATGGAACGCGACCCGGACGGATTGCCGCCGGCCGGCCTCAGGCCAATGCTGCGCGATTTGCGCGAGCACTTCGGGCAGCTGTTCAGGGTCGGTCGCGTGATGATCAAGGCGGGCAGGTTTCCACGCGTCAAGCTCACGCCTGCCCATTGGCAAAAGCTGGAGGAGGCGGCCCGGGGGAGCGGAGCGCACGAGACGTTCCGCGCCGAATTCTACGACAGGCTGGACCATGACGGACTTGCGGGCGAAACGCCGTCCGGCAACCTGAATGCTGGCGTGATGCGGATAACGCTCGACCTCGCCTTCCCGGCCCTGTTCGACTGGGCGCAGGTGGATGCGGTGCTATGGCCGCATCTTGAGGCGCTTCCCGTGCTCTATGCCGTGCAGGGCTACGGGATCGCGACGGAAATGCGCCATTGGGCTAATCGCGATCCGGCTCTGCATGCCCTGGCGGTCCGGGAGCATGCCGTCTGCGGGCTTGGACTGAGTGGCGCGGACATGGATGGCTTTTCGGACAGACCCGAGCATCGCAGTTTCGCCAGCACGCTTCCGGCCGGATACAGGCCGGTTCCTGATCTTGGTTTCAAGACGCTCGTAGCTGCCGATGTGCTCCGCGAAACCACGCTGGCGCGGCTCGCGAAGGTTCCGTTGGCTCAGCTTTCGACAGTCGCAGGCGGCGCTACACTGATCCAGCTCGGTGAAGTTCCGATCTGGGGGGTCGAAAGCGACGAGGCGGCCTTGATCGCGGCTTACAGGCAGGCCCGCAGCGCCCTGTGTGAACATGCTCTCTCGCAAGAGATGCTCGTCGGCGGCGCTTATGGCGATCTCGTGCCGGCAATTGCAGCCAGATATCTCGAGGACTGGCGATAGCACCGACGGCGCTCGCCGTTGCGGCTGGAATCAACGCCGACAGGCCGGATGATCTTGCGAGATCATAGCCACCCCCAAAGCGGGGGTGGCAGGGGCATGGTGCGGCGGTCCCTGGCTCCAACAGGGACGCAGTGATTACAGTCTAGTGCTTCTCAGCCGCAACGAGTTGGTAATCACGCTGACGGACGAGAGCCCCATGGCGGCGGCTGCAATGACGGGCGAGAGCAGGATGCCGAACCATGGGTAGAGGATGCCCGCTGCGACCGGAACACCGGCTGCGTTGTAGATGAACGCGAAGAACAGGTTCTGCCGGATGTTGCCCATGGTTGCCCGGCTGAGCTGCTGGGCACGAACGATGCCCTGAAGATCGCCCTTGAGCAGCGTAACGCCGGCGCTTTCGATGGCGACATCTGTTCCAGTGCCCATGGCGATCCCCACATCGGCCGCGGCAAGCGCCGGAGCGTCGTTGACGCCATCGCCGGCCATGGCGACGATCCTGCCTTCCTTGCGCAGCCGCTCGACGATCGCTCCCTTGTCCTCGGGAAGCACTTCCGCTTCGACATTTGTGATGCCGAGCTTGCGCGCCACCGCCTCGGCGGTGGTTTTGTTGTCGCCGGTCAGCATCACCACGCGGATGCCCTGTTCGATCAGCGCCTTGACCGCGGAGGGGGTCGAGGCCTTGATCGGATCGGCGATCGCGAACAGAGCAGCAGGCGCCCCATCCATGGCCATGAAGACGACTGTCGCACCATCGTTGCGGAGCTTGTCGGCGTCGCTCGCCAGAGCGGCAACGTCGATGCCTGCTTCTGACATGATACGCTGGTTGCCGATGATCAGCTTTTTGCCATCGACAGTCCCCGTGACGCCCTTGCCGGTCGGGCTTTCGAAGTCCTTCACGTCACCGATGGCCAGACCACGCTCCTGCGCGGCGCTGACGATGGCATCGCCAAGCGGATGCTGGCTCGAGCGTTCGAGAGCGGCCGCCAGACGCAGCAACTCGTCCTCCGGCTGACCGGCTGCCGGAACGATGGCCGTCACCTTCGGCCGGCCTTCCGTCAGCGTGCCGGTCTTGTCGACGACAAGCGTGTCGACCTTTTCGAAGCGCTCCAGTGCCTCGGCGTCCTTGATCAGCACGCCAAGTCCGGCGCCCCGGCCGACCCCGACCATGATCGACATCGGAGTGGCGAGGCCGAGCGCGCAGGGGCAGGCAATGATCAGAACGGCGACCGCCGCGACCATGGCATGGGCGAAACGCGGTTCGGGGCCGACCATGAACCAGACGATGAAGGCGACGATGGCGATCACGATGACGGCAGGCACGAACCAGCCAGAGACATCGTCGGCAAGACGCTGGATCGGCGCGCGCGAACGCTGGGCATCTGCCACCATGCGCACGATCTGCGACAACATCGTATCACGGCCAACCTTGCCGGCCTCCATCACAAAGCCGCCGGTCTGGTTCATTGTACCGCCGATGACCCTGGCGCCGACTGCTTTCGTGACGGGCATGGACTCGCCGGTGATCATGGATTCGTCAACGGAACTGCGTCCCTCGACGAGCGTGCCATCGACCGGGACCTTTTCGCCGGGGCGCACACGCAGGCGGTCGCCGACCATTACCGCGTCGAGCTCGACATCCTCGTCCGTTCCGTCCGCCTTGACGCGGCGGGCGATCTTGGGGGCAAGGTCGAGCAGCGCACGTATCGCGCCTCCCGTCTGCTCGCGGGCGCGCAGTTCCAGAACCTGCCCGAGCAGCACCAGAACGGTGATGACGGCCGCAGCCTCGAAATAGACAGCGACCGCCCCACCCATTGTCCTGAAGGTATCCGGAAATACGCCGGGCGCGACCGTGGCGACCACGCTGTAAATCCAGGCAACGCCGGTTCCCATCGCGATGAGGGTGAACATGTTGAGGTGGCGCGTGACGAGCGATTGCCATCCGCGCTGGAAGAAGGGCCATCCGGCCCACAGGACAACAGGCGTCGCCAGCACGAGCTGCAGCCAGTTCGACGTCTGCGGACTGAGAAACATATGCAGGTCAATGAGGTGTCCGCCCATTTCGAGCAGGAATACCGGGAGCGTCAGAACCAGGCCAATCCAGAAGCGGCGGCGCATATCGAGATATTCTTCGCTCGGACCAGTGTCGAGAGACGGCATTTCCGGTTCCAGCGCCATGCCGCAGATCGGGCAATTGCCTGGGCCTGGCTGACGGATTTGCGGATGCATCGGGCAAGTGTAGATCGTCCCTTCCGCCACTGGCGCGGCGGCGGCTTTTGCCTGCCCGCCATGCGGATCCGCATAAGCAGCCGGATCGGCCTGGAACTTGCCCTTGCATTTCGCCGAGCAGAAATGGAACGTCTTTCCATCATGCTCAGCATGATGTTCCGTCCTGGCCGGATCGACATCCATGCCGCAGACGGGGTCCTTCGCCATCCCCGTCTTGTGAGCAGAATGATCATGTGCCGCATGGTCGTGCGAACCATGCGAATGCTGGTGTTGATGCGCCGGCATCGACGAGTCCTCCGTTTTCGCTTTCGAGCGGCGTTTATCTATCGCTCCTGCCCATGGCAGATCATACGACCATCAAACGCACGATCCGGTTTGCCTTCCAGGAAGGTCAGTGTGCAGCTTGCCACCGTTGTAAGGTCAAGCCAAAAATTCGTTTTCGCAGCTCTTGACCTTACAACGGTGGCAAGCCCCATTTTCATGAAAGCCAAACAAGGAGGCCTTCATGTATCTCTTCAACGTTCCGAACATGACATGCGGCGGATGCGCCAAATCGGTGACCAAGGCGCTTCAGAGCGTCGATGCCAGTGCGAAGATCGAGACCGACCCTTCCAGGCGCGAAGTGCGCGTTCAGTCCTCGGCGACCGAAGCCGACTTTCGGGCCGTTCTGTCCGAAGCGGGCTATCCCGTCGACGACAAGCCGGCGGCGGCCTGACGCAAGGGCCGTAACGCCTGGCAGCTGGCCATGGGTCAACAATAATCTTCGAACGCAATGAAGGGGCGGCCATTTGGCCGCCCCTTTTCTTTTCTGTCATTTGACATGATCAATTGCGCTCTCCCCTGCACAGCCCGCGGCCATGGCCTGACATCGTGCACCGCCGTCGGGATCGGTGAAGAATGCGCCGGTTTGCCCATGCATAAGGATTTTGTTGCGAGGGGGAGTTGACACGATAACATATGAACAGGTATTCAAGTGTTATATTGATAGCACCAACCGGACTGGAACGGCCATGGCAGACAATCCTCACTCCCACGGTGACCATAAGGGTCACGATCATTCGAACGGACATGATCATGACCACGATCATGATCATTCACACGTCCCCACGGTGACGAAGGACAATGAGCGCAAGATCCTCATCTCCTTCCTGATCATCTTCTCCTTCATGGTCGTCGAGGCTGTCGGCGGCGTCATTTCCGGTTCGCTTGCGCTGCTTGCCGATGCCGGTCACATGCTGACCGATGCGATCGCGCTCGGACTTGCCTATGTCGCGTTCCGTCTCGGACGCCGTGCCGCCGATTCGCAGCGCACCTTCGGATATGCCCGCTTTGAAGTGATCGCCGGCCTGATCAACGCTCTGACCCTGTTCGGTATCGTTGGCTGGATCCTCTACGAAGCCGTCGAGCGCTTCCAGGAGCCGCAGCCGGTTCTCGCCGGATCGATGTTCGTCGTGGCCCTCATTGGCCTGTTGGTGAACGTCTTCGTCCTCTGGTTTCTGACGCGCGGTGATACCGATCACGTCAACGTCAAGGGTGCGGTGTTGCACGTGATGGGTGACCTGCTCGGCTCGGTTGGCGCCATCGTTGCAGCCGTGGTGATCTGGTACACGGGATGGACGCCTATCGACCCGATCCTGTCGGTCTTCGTATCGCTGCTGATCCTGCGCAGCGCCTGGAGCCTGCTCAAGAACACCATGCATATCCTGCTCGAAGGCGCGCCCGCCAATGCTGGCAGCACGCAGATTGTCGAGCATCTTCGCAAGACCGTTCCCGGAATCCAGAACGTTGGCCATATCCACGTCTGGTCTTTGACCTCGGGTCGGGTGCTGGCGACGCTTCAGGTGCACCCGATGGATGGTGTCGACGTCCGTGCGCTGGTCAGGCAGGTCGAGGCTGAGCTGAAGTCGAAGTTCAACATCGACCACCCCACGATCGGCATCGATTGGGATGGAGATGCGAGTTGCAGCATCGAAAAGCCCAGCGAAGCCTCCGTCTCGCATGCCGGTCATTCGCACTGATCAACCCGACCTGCTCACACAGCAATACTGGAGAAAGAGTGGTGAACAACATGGAACCGATCTCGACCCAGGAACTGGATGTGCTCTCCGAAACCTTCCGCCTGCTGGGTGACCCCAGCAGGCTCAGGATTTTGCTTCATTGCGAAGACGGACCGAAGTCCGTGACGGACATTTCCGAAACGCTCGACCTGTCACAGTCCCTTGTCAGCCACCATCTGCGCCTGCTTCGCGGCGCAAGGCTGATGACGCGGGTGAGGCAGTCGAAGCAGATGTTCTACGAAATCTCCGACCACCATGTCGGTGATGTCCTTCTTGAAATGCTCTCCCATGTCCGAGAGGAAAGAGATCACGGCTCGCTGGCTGAAAACGTCACTTCTCCCTCCTGAGCGAGCAGCAATCTGGTAGGGAGCGCTGCATTTGCAGAAGCGGTGTTCAGTTCGATAGTTTCGCGTCGATCAGCCTCGATATCTCCTCGAAGGACATCCCTCCGGTTGTGAGTTCGCCGTTGATGAAAAATGAAGGTGTCCCTGTCACGCCGAACGCATTGACCGCCTGTTGGGTGAGTTCCTGAAGAGGGGTCAGTCCGTTCTGATCGCTGAGGACCCTCTCGAACTCTTCACGGTCGATGTCGAGCCGAGCACTGCCCGCATGGCGTCTGTCGATTAGTTGGCGGGAGGACTGACCTGCCAGACTTCGGCCACAAGCTTGCTGTCGCGGTAGGTGGCGACATAGAGGACCGGCACGGTTGTCTTGCCCTTGAAAGTCACGTTGACGGAGACCGTGGTTCCAACAGGGTTCACGCCTTCGACACCATCGCCGATCTCGGCGGACAGCGTGCCTTGCGGACGGAGAACTTTGACCAGACCCCGGCGATTTCGTCCGACGTGGTGTAGGTCTTGCTCAACGGGTCACCCACCCATTCGAGGCGCGCGCTTTCACCATATGTGCGGTAATCGCTTCGACATTTCCTCTCGCGATTGCCGCGAGGCGGGATCTGTTCTCGTCGAGCGCCGGACTGGCGAAGCTGGATCTTGCGCCTAGAAAAGTGACTGCAAGAGCAGTAGCTCTGACAGCAGAGCTATGGTTCACGTCGATTTCCTTGTTCGATGACAGCTCAGAGACGCTGGTGGGGGTGCCGATATTCCAGCTATCGGCAAATAGTTCAGCGGATCGTGTACGATTACACACATCAGTCGCCTGGCTGGGGGTCTTGTTCCGATCTCTCCTTCAGCGGCTCCATCGAAGTGCGATCACTAAGGTGATCATCCGGTATCTCCCGAAGGAAGCTCTGCCCCTGTTGCAGGCGTCGTCCAACTGTCTCGATGAATCCCTCGTAGCGTTCGCGACCTTTGGCCTGGGCCGCAGCGTTCGCGTCGCCGGTCAGTGGCGGCGTGACGGACAGCCAGAAGCGGACGTAAAGGGCAAGCGTCTCGGCTGTAATGCCGAGGTCGCGCTCGATCCGCTGGATCTGCCTTGTCATCCGATCAAGGCGGCGCGTCAGGGCGGCCTCGCGCTTATCTGCGCCATCGGGTGAAAGAAACGATGCGACCGCGGCCTCGACGATCGCCGAACGCGAGATTTTCTTGCGGTCGGCGAGATCAGCGATCTGGCGCAGCATATCAGGCGGGAAATACACATTCATCCGGTCGCGCATGGTTCAAAGATCCATATTGTCGTTGGGGTCCATCGCGACCTGGCGAGCGATGCCGCTCATCTGGCGACGAAGCGCTTGCCGCTGGCGCGCGGCGTCCTCGGGTTCGTCGTCGAGGAAGGCCTTGAACTCGTCGGCAGGGTTCGGGTCGGTGGTTTCCTTGACGATGGCGACATGGTCGGGAAGCTCGGGTTCACGACGAAGGCCGCTATTCGCCGCGTCCTGCTCAGCCTTTTGAATCTCGGCGAGCAGGGCTGCGTCCGGCGCCTGTGGCTTCAGCTCCGTCCAGGCGTCCTTGCGCGTCGTGCGGCTGGTCTTGGTCGGGTCCGGTGGCGGCAGTACGCGCTCGGTGAAGCGCTTGTCCTCGAAGTAGCGCGCCTTGTTGGCCCGGATCGGCGGGGTCGCCGCCAGCATGACGATTTCGTCGTTGGGCGGAAGCTGCATGATCTCTCCGGGCGTCAGCAGCGGGCGAGCGGTTTCCGAGCGGGACACCATCAGGTGGCCGAGCCAGGGCGACAGGCGGTGCCCGGCATAGTTCTTCATCGCCTTCATTTCGGTAGCGGTGCCGAGCGCATCCGAGACGCGCTTGGCGGTGCGCTCGTCATTGGTGGCGAAGCTCACGCGGACATGGCAGTTGTCGAGGATCGAGTTGTTGGCGCCGTAGGCTTTTTCGATCTGGTTCAGCGACTGGGCGATGAGGAAGGCCTTCATGCCGTAGCCGGCCATGAAGGCGAGCGCGCTTTCGAAGAAGTCGAGGCGGCCGAGGGCCGGAAACTCGTCGAGCATCATCAGTACCCGGTGCCGTCGGGCCTTGGTGTGCAGATCCTCGGTCAGGCGACGGCCGATCTGGTTGAGCACGAGCCGGATGAGGGGCTTGGTGCGCGAGATGTCGGATGGCGGGACCACGAGGTAGAGGGTCGCCGGCCGCGTGTCCTCGATCAGGTCGGCGATGCGCCAATCGCAGCGCCGCGTCACCTCGGCGACGACGGGATCGCGGTACAAACCCAGAAAGGACATGGCGGTCGACAACACGCCGGAGCGCTCATTGTCGGACTTGTTGAGCAGCTCGCGGGCCGTCGAGGCGATAACGGGATGTGGACCGGCTTCGCCGAGATGCGGCGTGGTCATCATCGCCGCCAGTGTGGTCTCGATCGGACGCTTGGGGTCGGACAGGAAGCTTGCGACGCCGGCAAGGGTCTTGTCCTTCTCGGCATAGAGGACGTGAAGGATCGCGCCGACCAGCAGGGAGTGGCTGGTCTTCTCCCAGTGATTGCGCTTCTCCAGCGAGCCCTCGGGGTCGACCAACACGTCGGCCACGTTCTGAACGTCGCGCACCTCCCATTCGCCGCGCCGCACCTCGAGCAGAGGATTGTAGGCGGCCGATTTTGGATTGGTCGGATCGAACAGCAGCACGCGACCGTGCTTGGCGCGGAAGCCGGCGGTAAGCTGCCAGTTTTCGCCCTTGATGTCGTGGACGACGACGGAGCCCGGCCAGGTCAGAAGGGTCGGAACGACGAGACCGACGCCCTTGCCGGATCGAGTTGGCGCAAAGCACAGGACATGCTCGGGGCCGTCATGTCGCAGATAGTCGCGATCAAGCTTTCCGAGGACAACCCCATCGGGATTGAGCAGGCCCGCCGCCTTGACCTCCTGCGGTTTCGCCCAGCGGGCGGAGCCGTAGGTTTCGATGTTCTTCTGTTCACGGGCTCGCCAGACCGACATGCCGATGGCGACCGCGATGGCGATGAAGCCGCCGGACGCAGCGATGAAGCCGCCCTTGGTGAAGACGCCCGGCGCATAAGCGTCGTAGAAGTACCACCACCAGAAGATGGCGGGGGGATAATAGATCGGCGTCCCGGCCAGCACGAACCACGGCGTGCCGAGCTGGGCCTGATAGCCGAGTTGCCACGCGACATACTGCGTCGCCCCCCAGGTGGTGAGGAGGATGATCAGAAAGACAGTGAGGATTTGACCCCAGAGGATTTTGGTGGCGGACATTGGCCGGTTCCTTTCTTGCTGATTGTGGGGTTACAGGCCGAGGCCGCGCTGGCGCCCGAGACTCCATTCGATGCCGCCATTCCCCTTGGCGACGCCGGCGATATGCTGGCCGAGCTTCTTTTCGAGCGGCGGCGTCCAGGGCACGAGTTGGAAGCCGAGCCCGTTGTCGATCATGGCGAAGCGGCCTGAGGTGAGCGCGACACGCTGGCGATAGACCCCGGCGACATGCTCGCCAGCCTGCGCTTTCTGGTATGGCCGTCCGTGCTCGCTCTGTAGCTTCGCGCCAACGGCATCGAGCTCGCGTTGTCGCAGCGTGTTGAGGAGATCGCGTTGCAGGAGGATGCGCTGGCCCTGCCGCCGGGCAAGGCCTTCGTCAGCCAGATGCTCGGCGCGCGCCTGCATGGCGTCGCGCACCTCGGCGCCGAAGCCTCCCATGGACATCGGCATCGCCTCGCGCTCGACCAGGCGATGATCCAGCCAGGTCGCGCCCGGCGCTGTGATCTGGCGGTTGAGATCGAAATCTGATCGGTTGGCGAGCGCCAGTGTCGGGCGGGAATCGTCTGGGCCGCCGAAGCGGCGCACCTCGACGACGCCGCCAATCGGCGGGGCGTGCTCGAAGGCTTCGATTCCGCGGAAACGGACATGGTGCGCGCGGCCGTCCGTGCCGTCGATCACGGCATAGGCTTCGCCAGTCAGCTCGTCATGGAGACCGCGATCGACCAGACGGCCAATGATGGGGGAACCCGCCCCGCCGCCGTCGATCGTGTAATTGCTGACGCCCCGATCCTGGCCGCGTTCGGTGAAGGCCCGATGCATGGTCTTGATGATGTCGCCGCGCATGCCGAGGTCGCGCAGCGTGCGTTCGGCCTGCAGCCCGACGGTCCACTCGCCCGGAGCGCCTTGTGCAGCGAGCTCCATCTTTTCGAGGTGCTGGAGCCTGCCGACCATCAGGCGACGCAGCGACGGATCGGTCTTGCCGTTCGGTTCGGGGCGCAGGTCGATGAAGCCGGTCTCGTCGGCGGCGATGCGGATTTCGACATCGAGGCGCGTCCAGCGTTCTGCGGTGACCTCTTTCTCCAGGGCGTTGCGAACTTCGTGTTCGGGTTTGGGGCCGAGCTCGAGGGAGACGAGATCCTCGGCGCGGGAGCGCAGGCCGCGGCTGATGTAATCGCGCGAGATCACCAGGTCGGCGCCGGTCTCATCGACGCCGCGCACAAGAAGATGCACATGCGGATTGTCGGTGTTCCAGTGATCGACGGCGACCCAGTCGAGCTTGGTGCCGAGATCCGATTCCATCTGGCTAGCGAGGTCGCGGGTGAACGCCCGTAGATCGGTCATGTCGCCCGCGTCTTCGGGCGAGACGATGAAGCGAAAATGATGCCGGTCATCCTTGCAGCGATCGGAGAAGGCGAGATCGTTGGCGCGCTCGTTCGCCGCGTCGAACATCACTCCCTTCTCTCCATCCCGGCTGACGCCCTCGCGCTTGAGATAGGAGAGATGGGCCGAGAGCGGCGCTGAGCGGAACGATTTGCCCTGGTGGCGCACGACGCGCACCTTGACTACGACGCGGCGCGAAGCGCTGAAGATGCGCGAACGGCTGAAGCTGGTCCTGCCACGGCCAAAGGTCGAATGCCCTCGGCTGGCCCCTCGCTTGACCGCTTGCCGTTCTCCGGAACTGTGCCCGGCCTTCTTCGACGCCCTCAGCACCTGGTTGATGAAGCTCTTCGTCTTGGGTGCGCGGGTGGATTTGATACGGCCAGGCCGGATGCGGAAATCGCTGTCGCCCTCGCTCATGAGAGGGCCCTTTCCGAAGGGGCAAACGGGCACAGTGCCGGAAATGCCATTGAAATCGCTGTAGAAAACAACAATCGCGGCACGCGACCCGACCGACCGGCACGCCAAAAGCCAAGCCATATCAATGGCTTGTGCGAAATTGGTGATGGCCTTTTATCTCGCCGTCCTGCTGTCGTTGCTCTCTGATCCTCCCTGCCTTCCGCCCATCCCTCGCCGGACCGCGCCACGCTGCGCCATGGTGCGAACGTGGTCATGGCCGGTCACCCTCATCGGCGCGGGCGACGAAAATGCCGCCGGTTTGCGTGGTGCGGGCGGAATCTTCGCCTGATGACGGCGCATTCGCAGCGCCGATGTGCTGCCGTTCGGATGTCGGTTGACCGGCATCCAGGCTGTGGGCGGACGGCGTAACGAAGAGCGGCGCACGTCGCCAGGCGTGCGGATCGGCGGCGGCAACCGCGACAGTCCCTGACGTAGTTGCCGACAGATTTCCCCCGCCGACCAACGGCGCGAGCGTGGCGACATAGGCGCGGGTTTCCGCCGGGAGGGGGCGACCAGCGAGGTATTCCTCGTAGCGACCGGGGCCTGCATTGTAGGCCGCAAGGAAGCCCGGCGATCCGTAGCGATCGTACATTTCGCGCAAGTAGGCCGTGCCTGCGATGATGTTGTCGCGAGGGTCGAACGGATCGCGACCAAGGCCGTAGCGGACGCGTAGTTCCGCCCAGGTAGCGGGCATGACCTGCATCAGGCCCATCGCGCCCGCTGAAGAGACGGCGCGCACGTCATCGGCGCTTTCGACGCGGCGCACCGACCTGATCCAGTGTTCGGGAATGCCGAAGCGCTGCGAGGCCTCCGTCACGAAGGCGGCATGGGGATCGCGAGACGGTTGCGCGGCCGACGGCGCGCTCTGCGCCAGAACGGCGAGCGGTGGCGCGGCGGTAAAGGTCAGGCCGGAAAGGAGAAGGAGGATGATGTGCCGGGCAGCGCGAGGCCGCCCGGCTGACATCGGCGATTCGGGGTTCGCACGAACGATCCGCATGATCTATTCCCGTTCGCCGCGCTTTTGCGGGCGGCTCCAGTGCAGAGACCATGACGTCGCATCCGCGCCGTTCTGGAACAGGCGGGCGCGGACCGGCTGCAGGAAGCTGGGATCGTCGATCAGCAGCGACAGATACTCGCCGGCCTTCTCGCTGGACTCGGTCCAGGCCGCGCCGATCTCCGGTCCGTTGTCGTCGGAGCCGAGATGGATGCGGTAGTTGGGCGCGTTCTCGACATCGGACGGATCGACCGGAACGATGCTGAGTTCGCATGTGAGTGCGAGAGTCTGGATGCGGCCGGTGAAGCCGGTTTCCTCGCGGGTAAATTCGCCGATCTGTGGCATGATGGTTTCCTTTCGTGAAGCGGTGAAGAGGGTGGCGGCGAGCGGTCAGCCCGCCGAAGGCAGGGCGTTCACCGCGTTGGCGCCCGCCATTCGAAGCGGCCTTCGCCGTCCTCGTCGGTCCACAAGGGAACCGCGCGGCCGATGACCGAACTGGTTGGGATGGGACCGAAATAGCGCCCGTCGAGGCTGTCGGGCACGTCCCAGTTCATGAGGAAGACATCGCCCTTGGCGACGACACGGCAGCCCTGCCAGTCGGGCAGCGGACGGCCGGTGCGGTCACGTTCCAGCGCTGTTCCCATCTCCACGCTATCGACCGTGATCAGGAGGCCGGAGCGGCAGACGGTCTGGCCGGGAAGACCGAGTACGCGTTTCAGCAGCGGTGTGTCGCGCGGCAGATATCCGCCATTGGCTAGGAAGCTGGCGATCGGTTCGGGCGCATCCACCGCGACCAGATCGGTCACTTCCAAACGGCCTGTTGGCTCGACGGAGTAGAGACCGATCGGCGTGCTGGCCGACGCGTTCCAGATGAGTTTGGTGGGTGTTTCGATCCACGACGAGATAGCAATGGTGTTTGCCGCTACGAGGGTCGCCATGGCCCATTTGAGATCGATCATGGAGCGATCCTCCGTCGCTTGATCCACGCCTGATGCTGCGCACGCGTGTAGCTGCGCGGCTCGTGGCTGGCGGTGAGACGGTTGTGAACGTGCCGCCAGTAGTCGGGCGCGGCGGCAGCGGGATTGAGCTTCAGCGCTTCGATTCCGTCGATCAGTTGCAGGACGCGCTCGACCTTCGGCCAGCTCTCGATCTTGAGCAGTATGTCGCCGCCGGGGCGCACGAAGGGGAGCGTCTGGTAGGCTTCGCCGGGCTCGACCGCGCGCACGATGTCAATGCGCGAGATGATCGTGCCGAAGTCGTTGGAGGCCCAGCGGACGAAGGCGAAGATGGTGTCCGGCCGGAAGGAAAGGACACGGCGGCGGCGGTCGAGGATAGTTTCCTGCGCGTGGTCGCCGAACCTGATCCAGTATTCGATCTGCTTTTCCACCCATGTCAGCTCGACATGGGTGAGACGGTCGGATGGCGCTGACGACGGCATCGGGCCGCCGCGCATGCGGGGTGCCGCGATGCCGGTCATGAAGGATCTCCTGGGGTTTGCGGGAATTCGCGCGCGAGCAGGTCGCGCAACATGTCGGCGACGGTGACGCCGCGCTGGAAGGCGGCGATCTTGATCCGGCCGCGCAGGTCCGGCGTGATGTCGATCGTCAGCCGGGCGGTGAAACCAGGGCCGGATGACGGCTTGGACGACGGTTGCTCGGCGGCCTTGATCCAGTCGTCGGGATCGGTTGGGCGGGCGGCGAAGCCGTGCTTGCGAGGCGGTTTCGTCATTGGGCGTCTCCCCCGGAAAACGGGAGCAGCGCGGCGAACCGGACGGCGGCTTTGCGCGCCGTGGCCGGATCGATTTCGCAGCCGATGTAGCGGCGACCGGAGAAACGGCAGGCTTCGCCGGCCGCGCCCGATCCGGCGAACCAATCGCCGACGAGACCGCCGGGCGGGCAGCTTGTGCGGACGAGGTTATCGATCAGGCCGGACGGCTTTTCGGTCGGATGGATGGCACGGCCATGCGCGTTGCGGGCGTAGATGACCGAGCGCATCAGGTGCGGCCCGCCGTCCTCACTGACATAGTGCGTGGCGTTAATATGGCCGGTATGGGGCGGACGTTTCTTGCGGCGTACGGCGCGCGCGGCCGTGTCGGGCGTCGTCTGCACGACTTTGCAGGCAGAGCCCCATGGCGCATTGGCGCGGTAGAACTGGACGGCGAGTTCATGGACGCGCTTGAAGCGGTCGGCGTGGAAGCCGGAGCCGTTCTGCTTCTCCCAGACGATCTCCGGCGCGCATTTCCAGCCGGTGTCGTCGAACGACGCGGCGGTCGCTATGAAGCAGCACAGCGAGCCGAAGACCCACATCGAGCCGGACGGCCGCATCGCGGCCCTGGCGAGCAGCAGCCAGCCCTCAACACGGCGATCCCAGACGAGCGACGTGTCGCCGTAGGGCGGATCGGCGAAGATCATGTCGAACGGGCCATGCGACGGTATGAGGCGGCGGCAATTGCCTGCAAGAATTGCGGGAGCGGGGATGCTCATGGCGCGAGCCTCCCCACTTCCGCGGCGAGCGCAGTGACCTCGCGTGCGGCCGCGCTGTTATGGTCGGCCTCGAACACCAGGCGCCCGGATTGCGCCATGTCAGCGAAGGCGACGCGCTGGCCGATGGTCGCAGATAGCAACGGCGGGTCGTGCTCGGCCAGCGTCTCGGCCGTCTCGCGGGCAATGACGGTGCGTGCGCCGCAACGGTTGAGGACGAAGCGCGCGACGAGCTGCGGGCGGTAGATGCGCGCCTCGGAGAGCAGCGTCAGCATTTCCGCCGAGGCCCAGCCATCGAGCGGCGACGGCTGCACGGGGATCACGAGGAGATCGGCGGCGAGCAGTGCCGAACGCATGAGCCCTGCAACGCGCGGCGGTCCGTCGATGACGACATGATCGGCGTCACGCGCGAGCTCGGGCGCCTCGCGGTGCAACGTGTCGCGCGCCAGGCCAACGACGCCGAATAGGCGCGGCAGGCCCTCGCGGCTGCGCTGCTGCGACCAGTCGAGGGCCGACCCTTGCGGGTCGGCGTCGATCAGGGTGACGCGCTTGCCCTCGCTAGCCCATTGACCGGCGAGATGCAGCGCCAGCGTCGTCTTGCCGACACCGCCCTTCTGATTGAGGAGCGCGATAATCATTCCGCACCTCCGGGCTTGTCGCCGAAGGAGAGGTGCGGAGGACGGGAAGAAGAGCGGTCCGTAAACGCGGATTTACGGAAAGACTGATCAGGTGTAGTCTTTTGCAGTTGTGTTTTTTCGGCCTGTTCTGGCCTGGCGGCGATGTTTTCCACATCGCGCGCGCGCTCTTCAAAGTTAGATTCTTGGTTAGACTCTAAGTTAAGGGCGCGATTTTGTCTTTTGCGTCCGTAGCTTACACCCTGTTTCGGTTCCCGATAGCACGAGCCGTCGGTTCCCGATAGCACGATAGGCCGGGTTCCCGATAGCACGAGGCCGTCCACAGGTTGTCCACAGGTCGCGGCTGGTTCGAAAGCAAGCAGCAGCCGGCCGCCGACTTCGACTTCCAGGAACAGGCTGTAGCCAGGCAGAGGCTGGCGCCGGATGATGTCGCGAAGCTCGAAGGCGAAGCGTTTGAACGGCGACAGACTGCCGGACTTCTGATGCAGATGCCGGAAGTCGAAACGCCATCCGTTGCGCTGCTTGCCGCCGTGCTTGCGCACGATGCGGTAGAGCCAGCGATCAAGACCGCCGGTGAGGCCGAAGTAGTCCCTATCGATGGTTAGCACGAGCGCATCGTCGAGGACGGCGCGGTAGAACCAGTCCGGCACGATCAGTTCGATGCCGGCGGGCCGACCCTGGCGGTCGGTGCGCTCTTGCCACTCGTTGATCCAGGAGAAGCGGTGGCGGCGGCCCTCGGCCGGCTGGCGGATCGAGGTTGCGACCGTGGTCGACTGGAGCCTGTCGAGCGCGGCCTTCAGGCGCTGATAGTCGCGCATCGACACGCCGCGGCCGATGAAATTGAGAATCTCGTAGGGTGTCGCGGCCATCAGGCGCGAGGTGCGAAGACCCTTGTCGCGCGCCTCGACGATCTGGCTCGCCGCCCAGATCAGGATGTCGGCATCCCAGATCGTGGCCATGCCATGATCGGGAACCGCCTCGACGCGGATACTCACGTCGCCGGCGACGAAATCGATCGGCGCGGTGCGGTGTGACTTTGAGAGGGAGAAGAAGGGATAGGCCATGAGGTCCTGCGCGTCGCGGGGCGCGAAGTCGCCGGGGAGCGCGTGGAACAGATCGAGTTGTCCGCGCTCCGGGGATGGGCGATGCCGCGCCGTCATTGAGAAGACCGCGCCGATCAGCGGGCGTGACGACCGACATGGGCTGTCGGTGCGGGATCGTGGCGTTTCGCGGGCAGCACGCTGCCCCGCGGATCGGAGGTAGACGTCACGGAGCCGCGGTCAGCCCAGGCTTCCAGCTCGTCGACGGAGTAAACGACGCGTCCGCCGAGCTTGCGATAGGCTGGTCCGGTGCCGTAGGTCCGGTGCTTTTCGAGGGTGCGGGCCGAGAGGCTCAGGAATTCGGCGGCTTCCTTGGTGCGGAGGAAGCGCGGCGGCAGGGTCGCGAGATTGGCGTTCATGGTGGCCTCCGTGGTTTTCGCGGGAGCCGCTGGTGATCAGCGGCGGACGAAGGCCACGTTGGCGAAGAAGAATTGGCAGGGGGGAGTGCGAACTTAGGGTGGCTAAAATCGCACACCCTGAATCGCAGGAAAGGTTAGGAACGGCGGCGGTGGCGAAGCAACTTGCGATAGCCACTATCGATCATGGCGAAACCATCCTTGACCAGATCGATCACGGCGTCGCGCAATGCTGAGGTTTTCCAGGGATCGCTGGCCACGCGTTCGACACCGAAAATGGCCTCGGCTATCTGGCGGTAGTCGGCATCGTTCATGCGGCCGTCGACTGCCCGCATCATGTTTTTGAGGCGGCGGCGCTGCTGGGCGGTCATGCGGGTGTCCTTTGGGACCGCGAGACCGTAGAGGCTTCGCAACAGGCGCGTGAGGCTCTGGGCTCGATCGAGACCGTGTGCGTCGATCGGTATGACTGCCGCGATCGGCTGACCTGGCCACAGGCCCTTCAGCGCGATCAGATGGAGGCGGCCACTTTCGGTGAAAACCGAGATATGCAGGCCTTCAGACGAAGCTCGGTGAACATCGGTGTCGAGATCTGCGAGAACGCGCGGAGTCTGGGGCTGTCCTGGCGCGGCGCCGATATGCAGAACGCTGGTGTCAGTTTCCGGTGTCCAGAAGACGGGCTGCTCGAGAGCGTTCAGGCTTGGGCGAGCGGGGAAATCGCAAGCCCCAGCGATTGCCGATTTCTTCGGCTTTGATTTCCGCGTTCACGGGTGTTCTGACGATGTCAGCAAAGTCTTCCTGGTATTTTTGGTTGCGCCGCAAACATTCCCACGCGAGCGCATCTACATCGGCGTTGTTCCAGTAGTCATAGGTAGATGATGATCGCCATTCTTTTGTGTCGGGCGTCATGTTGATCCTCCCCGTGCAGCGAATACGCGTACAGTGCGAATTGATTCCGGGGATTCGAATGTTTTTCTAGGCCATGGCTAGCAACGCGTGTTGCGTAGCGGGCAACGCTCAGTGTGGACGGCCGCGTCTAAGCTGTCGATAACCGTGTTCTGTCATCCAGTGAGCGCGAGCTAAATGACTGTCGTGAACGCGATGCGCGCGTTCAGGTTCAGTCATAGGGCAGATGCCGAAGAGGATCTCTACGGCTTCGCGCCAGTCCGCACCATCGGCCTCGGCATCAAGCAGGCGGGCATAGAGCTTGACGTGCTGACGGTCATACTCAGTGAGCGCAAGACTTGTTGGAGCTTCGTCGAGGAAATCAATTGTCGTCATTAAAAAACACGCAGCGTCCTTGAATGGCCGTGGCAGATTCACTCGCCACTACAGCATGATGATGACAAGCAGGAGGCAGGGAATATGACGAACGGCTGTGCTTATCTGCGTTGGGCAGCTTCTTGCGCATCGACAAGCATGACTCCTTCATTGCGTCCCGATTTGATGAAGGCGATGCCCTCGGCCTCAAGCGCCCTGCGTACCTGATCGCTGGTGCTTTCGTACACACGAAGACCATCAGCCGACTCCATGCGTTTAAGCGCGGTCAGCGACACTTTGGCCTTGTCAGCGAGCATCTCCTGTGTCCAACCCAGCAATGCGCGCGCGGCCCGTGTTTGTCGGGCGGTGATCATACATGATCACCTCCACAGCCAGTAACCGTCACGCCAGAACTACGGCTATTATAGACGTAGTTTGCTCGGAATGCGACCTAAAATCGGTGTTCGTTTGCGATTCAGCAGGCTTCTCAACTCCGACTGATTCGGTCGCAGTTAGTGTGCTCTTTCCGGAGCGCGAGGGAGAGGAGATAGGGGTTTGGGGAAAGAGGAGGAGGGAACCGTCCCTCTTTCCCCATGGGAGGGTTCGAGGGAGGGGCTTGCCCTTCCCTCGAGGGGAGAGTTTGAGAGGGGTCGGCGAAGCCCCTCTTTCATAGCCAGGTCTGCCGGTCGAGCCGGCGGACCTGGCTCCTGACTGAAAGGAAGAGGCGAGAGGCGGCCTTTGCCGCCTCTCGCCTGATCTTCAGGCTTGCTTGCCCAGAGTATCCCCATGGACACGGTGATGGATGGCCGACAGCGGATCTTCGCTGTCGAGACCATGCAGGTCCTCGTAGCATTCGGGATCGAGATCGTCTGGATCGGGACGATCAATGTCCCATCCGCTGAGGTAGGTGGTGAAGCGCACGCCAGTTTCGCCGTGGATCTGCGCGATGATCTTGTCGAGGCCGCACAGTTCGTCGCCAGCGACGTCCTGGATGGGCGGGTGTGCATCGTGGAAGGACACCCACACCTGGCTGCGCGGATCGTACCATTCGCGCGACCCGTGATCGATGTAGATTCTGTTTTCAAGGAGATCGTTGCCTTCGGGATCGCACCAGAATTCCATGAACTTGTGTTCGCAGTTCCAAAGCCACTCGGCCAGATCCTCGCTCTTGGCGGGATCGGTATTGAGGAGGAGACGGCGCTGGGCAGTTATGGACCAACGCATGTCATCGGATAGTTGGCGCAACTCCTGCTCCAGACGATCGTGCGCCCGAAGCGCGAGATCGTTCGTGCAATCGAGACGGTTTGCAAGGACGAGGATGCGAAAGCCCGAGAACTTGGCGAACAGATTGAGGAAATCGATATCAGACATAAGAAGCCTCCTTTTCGTTCTGACGAAAAAGAGACCGCACTGTAGGCGCGAGGGGTCAGGGATCGCGTTAGCGACCGGTGGAGCCGGCGAGCGGAGGAACCGATTTTCTGACAGCGCCCTCGTGGCGTTGGCTGAAAATTGGAGGGGCCGCGATGTCCTTGACGCCGGAGTGGCGAGTGCAAAATAGCAAGTCAGAGAGAGATAGCCCGCGGTCCCGATCAGGGGCCGCGACCGTACTGGGATGGGGCGGTTTGGAGGGGGTGGTCCACCCCCTCCATGGGTGGGGGAGCTGGAGGGGGCGGGGCTTGCCCTGCCCCTTCAGGGGAGAGTTCGAGAGGGCGGCTTGCCCCCTTTCGTAGGACTCCAGGCCGGTCGATCCGGTCTGGAGTGCCTGTTTCTTGAGACTGCCGGGCGGGAACATGAATAGGCCCGGCGGCTTTTACCGCCGGGCCCTCCGACGTTCCCGCTCAGAACGGGATGTCATCGTCGTCGATGAAATTGCCGTCGTCGTTCTGGGTCTGCTTGGCCCGGCTCAGGAAGTCCACCGTCTCGGCGATGATCTCGCAGCCGTAGCGGTCAACGCCCTGCTGGTCGGTCCACTTCGTGTAGTGGAGACGGCCGCGGACCAGAACCTTCATGCCCTTTTCGCAGTGTTCCTGGACCGTCTTGCCGAGGCCGTTGAAGCAGGTGATGCGGTGCCATTCGGTGTCCTGCACCCGGTAGCCCTTCTCGTCGCGGACGACGCGGCCTTCGGAGTAGCGCGGGCGCGAGGTGGCGAGAGTGAAGTGGGTGATGTTGGTGCCGCCCTGGGTGGTGCGGGCTTCAGGATCCTGGCCGATGTTGCCTGCGAGGATGACGATGTTCTGCATGGTAGTTCTCCGTTGCTTCATCCGGAGGGACCGTCCCTCCGATGATGCCCGGCCAAGACCGGCGGGAGATGCCTGCACTGACGCTCGCGTCAGCTTGACCCGTAAGGCCCGGAGTGGTGCGGGCAGTCGCTTCAGCGACAACTCGGTCCGGAGCCGCGCGGGTTGCGGTCAGAAACCGAACGGGATTAGGGGATCAGTCAGGAGGAGGGATTGGTCTCTTCAGAGAAGCCACAGGACGGGGACAGCCAGCAGAACCTTCCTCATCATAGGCAATGACGGGCTCCCCCGGAAAACCCAGTGCCTCCCTGCGGTATCATCGCGCTCATCATGCAGCCGAATATCCTGCTTCCGCCACTCGGTTCCTGGCCGAGCTGTTCATTGCGAAGGGTTACCGGGTGCAGGAGACCGTTTGAATGGAACCAGCATCATTAAACCGCAGGAGCGTCGGGTCAGATTGCGAAGAACGCATGATGGTCGATGGCCTGTCCAGCCACTGCTATTGCGAAATGGACTGATGAAATTGGGCCGACCAACGCACGGCTGGCCTCTTCGTCATTGGATCGGGTTTCATGCTCATGCGGTTTGCGGCGAACGGCGATGGTGCAGGCTGGATCACGATGCTGCCCGGTTGTGTTCTGGCGGGAATTGGCGTGGGGTTGATCAATACGCCGGTCGCTAACACTGCCGCGGCGGCTGTGCCGGCGGAGCGAGCGGGGATGGCGTCAGGCATGGACATGAGCGTTCGCATGATTGTGCTCGCCATCAGCATAGCTGTGATGGGGTTTGTCCTACTTTATGGGATTCGGGGCGGGTTCGGACCTGATCAGGTGGCTGAGCCGCACTTCACGGCAATCGCCGAAGCGATCGCCGCCGGAAATTTCAAGGTGGGGGAAGGCGCAGGAATTGGCGAGCCTGCCGCCCGGCAGGCGCTCGCGAACGGCTTCACCTGGGTGATGCTTTACGGAGCGCTGTGCGCATGGGCACTTGCGACTTTGAGCGTCATTGTTCTGAGCGGAAGGAAGCTCGCCGCAGCGCGCTGATTTTGGGTCGGCACCTAATCGTAGGTGCTTTGGTCAGCGCGACAGGACGGCGGTGCCAAGCGCGTTGAGGTTGAGCATCGCGGCGATACCGATAAACAGGCCCCCCGCGCCGCCAAGCAGATTGAGCACGATCGACGAGTCGATCGCGTTCTTCGTGATGCCGTAGACGAGCGCATATCCAGCGATGGCGGCGGGCACGGCGAAGATGGCAAGAGCGATAAGGCGGAGTGCCGGGTTTCTTGCAAAGCCAAGCACGGCGATGACCAGGCCGACCGACAGCAACGCGGCGCCGAGGGCGGCGAGACCTGACATGAGGAAGCCAGCGCCCGTTCCATAGGCGTACTGGAACGCGGTCAGACCGACCATGAATGGAAGGGCATAGATGGCGAAATTGTAGGCGATGATGCAAAGCGCGATCGAGAGGGAGATAGCGAGCAGGATCAGGGTCATGGAAGCCTCCACACAAAGGTCTGTGGGTCACGACAGGCTGCCAAAGGATAATTCCGCCTGCGACTAATCTACTTCGCCGTTTCTCCAATAATCTTTGAATTGAGCCAGAAGACGCTTTGACAGTCAAGCAAAGCCGGCTGCTGGAGCCGCCTTTGGGCGGCGCTTTATGCGCCGCCGTCGAACTTCATGACCGGGATGCCGAGCTTGCGAGCCTTGTCCGCAAGGTTTTCCTGGATGCCGGTGCCCGGGAAGACGATGACGCCGACCGGCAGGATATCGAGCATCGCGTCATTGCGTTTGAAGGGCGCGGACTTGGCGTGTTTGGTCCAGTCGGGCTTGAAGGCGACCTGCGGGACTTTGCGGTTGTCGGCCCACTTCGCCGCGATCAGCTCGGCGCCCTTCGGAGATCCGCCGTGAAGCAGGACCATGTCGGGATGCTTGGCATGGACCTGATCGAGACGGGCCCAGATCAGGCGATGATCGTTGAAATCGAGACCGCCGGTGAAGGCGACCTTGGGACCGGCGGGCAGCATCACCTCGGTTTCCGCCCGGCGTTTGGCGGCGAGGAAGTCGCGGCTGTCGATCATCGCCGAGGTCAGGTTGCGGTGGTTGACCATCGACCCGGAGCGCGGGCGCCATGCTGAACCGGTGTGGCGTTCGAACTGCTCGGCGGCGACGTCGCGAAAGAGCTCCATGCTGTTGCGCCGCTCGATCAGGGTCTGGCCTTCAGATGTCAGGCGCTCCAGTTCGACGGACTTGACCTCACTGCCATCCTGTTCCCGCTGGCTGCTGCGCTGGGCCTGCTCGTTGTCGTCCAGTTCGCGTTCGATTCTGGCGGTGGCGCGATGGAAGAGATTGGCTGTTCCCCAGAGCAGCTCGTCGAGATCGGGTTCAAGGCGGGTGTCGCCGAGGGTGGCGATCAGGGCGTCGAAGATGTCGGCGACTGCGCCGGCGACGGCATTGCCTTCAGGAAGCGGCCTTGGATCGGGTTCATCCTGAAACGGACGGTAGCCATAGAGCTGGAGCTCGGTGAGGATGTGGTCGGTCGGGGATGAGGTGTGGACCGGCTCGAAACCTGTCTCGTCATATTCGGTTTGCATGGCGCTTCCTTCGTCGGATCGACCGCGCCCATCGCGGCCTTCATGGCGACGAAAGCCCACGGGCGGGACGGGCTGGCAGTCCTCGCGCTCGCGCGAGGGCCTTGATGGCCGGGTCCGGCTAATTTGTTTCGCGCTGCAAAGGCGGCTCTGCCGCCGGCGGAAATTAGCCGGACGCGGCCATTGCCTGCCTGGCCCGTTTGTGGGCCGATCGCCCTCTCAAGAAGGCCGTGGGCTGCGGACTCTCCGATGGCAGGCGGGAGCGCCAGACCGGATTGGGCTGAGACAGAAGACGGTTCCCATGCTCAACCCCTCTTCAACCGCCATCCTCATGTCTCCATGAAGCGGCTGACGTCTTCAGGTATGATCCGAGCCCGTAGGGCTGCCCGAAGCGCATCGATGCCGAGATGGCGCAGGTCCTCATTGAAGTCCCCGCACGCCGGTGACAGGACAACCGTTTCGATACCGACGTTTCGCGCTCGCTCGACCAGGCAGTCACGTGCGGCATCACCCGCCGGATCGGAATCGCGCACGACATAGAGCCGCCGTAGCGTTGCGGGGAACAGGATGGCTGCGAGGTGCGCGGCCGAGAGCGCCGCCATCATCGGCATACGCGGCAGACCCGAGCGTGCTGACAGCACGGTCTCGATCCCTTCGCCCGCCGCGAGAACATCGTCCACCATGCCGAAGCGGACGCCGTGTCCGAGGAGATGGCCCATCGCGCGCCGAGGCGTATCGACAGGGGCTTTGTCAGCGCCATCAGGCAGGAGCCAGGTGCGATGCGCGCCGGTCTGGGCGCCGCCAAGGTCGGTGACGGCAGCGATCATGGCGGGCCATGTTTCGGTGGGGCCGTGACCTTCGGGGCGATAGTAGCAGCGTGGATGGAAACGAAGGGCTCCGGTTTCGTGCAAAGCCGTAATGCCGCGTTTGCGCAGATGCGTCTCCACGACTGTGCCCGCAATCGGCTGCGCCATCGCGAACAGACGCCGGGACGCTTGCGGCGATCCGGCTGGTGCTGTTACCGGCCGGGAAACAGGCTGCGGTTCAGGCTCGGGTCTGGGCAGACTGAGGAATGATCGGGCTTCCTCGGCGACATCCTTGAAGTCGACGAGGCCGCAGCTCTCACGGATGACGTCGAGCAGGTCGCCATGTTCGGCCGTTGCGGCGTCGGTCCATTTTCCTGCTGCGCCCTTGCCGGATTCGGGTCCGGTAAGGCGTACGAACATCGAGCGGCCGGGGGTGTTCTGGACATCGCCGACCAACCAGTAGCGGCCCTCGCGGTGACCGTTCGAGAGATAATGCTTGCACACCGCCTCGGCCTGCCGACCGAGACGTTGCGCAAGTTCCGAAGCGTCGTAGCGAGCCATTTACGCCGCCTCTCGTTCGCCGATGCGCTGAACGGGGTAACGCTCCAGCACCTTGGCGAGGATCGCGGGGCCGGTGGCATCGGTGGGTACGAACATCCTCAGCTTCCACGAGATGATCTCGTGGAAGAGGCCGTAAGCTCGCAGGCGATCTCGCATGACATCGGTGAAGCCGGACAATTCTATCCGGTTGGCGCCCATGACGCGGCTACGGCGAAGCTGAAGGCCTTCGGTGAGATCAAGGATGGTCTTGCCGTCCGTCAGTGCCAGAAAGGCGTCATCGGAGGTCAGCGTCGTCGTGCCGGTCGTCATGGCGCTCGCGACCCAGGCCGGGGATACGCGGCGTCCTACGATGCGTTCGCCCTCGTCGGTCTGAAGCCGGTAAACTCGTGTCGAATCAGTCGGAAGGCGCTTCCAGATCGGCAACAGCAAGCCGCTGACGACATGGATCGTGCTGTCGACAAACTCCGGCACCTCGGCGACCTCGGCATTCCATGCCGATGTGAAAGCGGCCCGGTCCGATTCAACCCAATGGGTCTCGCCCATCATCTTGACCGGGACATTGTGCGCCTCCATTGGCCGGATCAGGCGAATGCGGCGCTCGATTTCGCCATCGTCGAGCATGACGCTGGTGGTCGGGATCTGCACGGCCGCACGGCCTGAGCGTTCATTGATGAGTAGCTTCGCCCGAGGATCGTTAAGCTGATCGAGAGCGTCAGCGAGGGACACTGGACGGTTGCGCTCACGCTGCGTGATCGTCAGTAGCCGGGCCTCCGCCCCGGTGGCGGCATGGACGTGGATGGTCTGGCGGTTGGTGACGACGAAGCTTTCCGCGCGCAGTGTTTCCAGGCCGATGTCGTAGTTGCCGCTGGCGATCGCGCCTTCGATCTTCGCATTGAGAAGCTGCTCAAACGCGGTGAACAACACGCCCTGCAATTCGATAGTGAGCGCCAGAAGGCGGTTGAGGAAAGTCGTGATCGGCGGGAGCTCGTCCTTGATGCCGGTGTCGTCCATCAGCTTGAGGCCGGTGGCTTCCTCGAACATCTGGAGAGAACAACCCTCGACTTTACCGCGGACCAGCAGAAGATAGAGCTGGCGCAGGGCGTCTCGGGCGTATTGGGATTCCAGATTATCCTCTGGGCGGAACAGTCCCTGGCCGCCGGTCTGGCGCTGGCCGCGCGTGATCGCGCCCAGCGTGTCGAGGCGCCGGGCGATCGTCGACAGGAAGCGTTTTTCCGCCTTCACGTCTGTCGAGATCGGACGGAACAGCGGCGGCTGCGCCTGATTGGTGCGGTTGGTGCGACCCAGCCCCTGGATGGCGGCGTCGGCCTTCCAGCCGGGCTCGAGCAGATAGTGAACGCGCAGGCGCTGGTTCCTGGCGTTGAGGTCGGCGTGATAGGAGCGCCCGGTGCCGCCCGCGTCGGAGAAGACCAGGATGCGCTTCTGATCATCCATGAATGCGGCGGTTTCAGCGAGATTGGCGGAGCCGGCGCGGTTCTCGACAGCGAGGCGATCGACACCGCCAGGGCTTGTCCTGCGGACGATCCGTCTTGAACGCCCCGTTACCTCTGCGACGACATCGGTCCCGAAGCGCTGGATGATCTGGTCGAGGGCGCCAGGAACGGGCGGCAGCGAAGCCAGTTTCTCGATCAGGCGGTCGCGACGGGCGACGGCTTCCCGGCTTTCGACGGGCTGACCGTCGCGATAGACCGGGCGGGAGGACATGTTCCCCTCACTGTCGGTGAAGGGCTCATAGAGCTGAACCGGAAAGGAGTGGGCGAGGTAGTCGAGGACGTATTCGCGCGGGGTGATGTCGACGCGCACGTCGTTCCACTCCTCGGCCGGAAGCTCAGCCAGGCGCCGTTCCATCAGGGCTTCTCCCGTGGACACGATCTGGATCACGGCGGCGTGGCCGTCTTCCAGATCGCGCTCGATCGACCGGATCAGGGTTGGGGTCTTCATCGACGTCAGGAGATGGCCGAAGAACCGCTGCTTGGCCGACTCGAAGGCCGAGCGGGCGGCGGATTTGGCCTGTCGGTTCAATGTGCCGGAGCCGCTGTCGCCGCCGGTGATGTTGGCGGCCTGCATGGCGGCGTCGAGATTGTTGTGGATGACCGCGAAGGCGCCAGCGTAGGCGTCGTAGATGCGCGTTTGCTCAGCGGTGAGCTGATGTTCGACCAGTTCGTATTCGACACCGTCATAGGACAGCGACCGGGCGGTATAGAGACCGAGGGCGCGCAGATCGCGGGCGAGGACCTCCATCGCTGCGACGCCGCCGGCCTCGATGGCCTCGACGAACTCCGCACGGGTCGAGAAGGGGAAATCCTCGCCGCCCCACAAGCCGAGCCGCTGAGCATAGGCGAGATTGTGGACCGTGGTCGCGCCGGTGGCCGAGACATAGACAATGCGCGCATTGGGCAGGGCGTGCTGGAGGCGCAGTCCCGCACGCCCTTGCTGCGACGCGGCGACGTCGCCGCGTTCTCCCTTGCCGCCTGCGGCGTTCTGCATGGCGTGGCTTTCGTCGAAAATGATAACTCCATCAAAGTCGGAGCCCAACCATTCGACGATTTGGCGGACACGCGAAACCTTCTCGCCGCGCTCGTCGGACCGTAGCGTGGCGTAGGTTGTAAACAGGATGCCTTCCGGCAGCCGAATGGCCTTGCCCTGGGCGAAGCGCGAGAGAGGCGTGACGAGCAGGCGTTCCATGCCCAGTGCGGACCAATCGCGCTGCGCGTCTTCCAGAAGCTTGTCTGATTTGGAAATCCAGACGGCTTTGCGGCGGCCTTGCATCCAGTTGTCGAGGATAATGCCGGCCGATTGACGGCCCTTGCCGGCGCCCGTTCCGTCGCCCAGCATGTAGCCGCGTCGGAAGCGGATGGCGTCCTCGACATCTTCAGGCGCCGCCGACACAACATCGAACGTCTCGTCCACGGTCCAGGACCCGGCGAGGAAGTCGGAATGGGCTTCGCCGGCATAGATGACGGTCTCCAACTGGGCGTCGGAGAGGATGCCATCGGTGGTAATGGTCGCCGGCAGTCGGGGTCGGTAGCTGGGTTTCGGTGGGGCGACCGAGGCCATGGCGGCCGATTGCACCAGCTTGGTCGGGTGAGCCTGAGAACCGGGAATACGGAGCGCCTGCAAACCGTATTCTTCGTAGATCGCATCGGTGATGCGGCCGTCCTCGGCGGGCGTCCAGTGCACAGTCTCATAGGTGAGTTCGACGCCTTCGGGTTCAGCGACGGGATGCACAGGAGCGGATGCGGCGACGCGGGTGAGATAGCCGCGAACGGTGCGTGGGGCGACAGGGGGAGCCGCCGGCGCCGGGAGCGCGACCTCGACCGGCAGCCGGGCCGGAACATGATCGCCGATCCAGCCGATCAGCGTAGCGGCATCGGGCGCGACGCCAATGGATGCCGGGAACGCGGCCGGATCATCGGCGGGTCGTTTGTCGATGACGATCAGCCGGGTGTCGATGGTCGTACCGTGCTTGGCATAGACCGAACCGTCGATCGCGGCGGTGAACACCACGCGACCATGTTCCTGAAGGCGGATGAAGGAGTCCCGCCAGGCCGGAGCATCGGGGGCAAAGTTCGCGCCGGTGATCGTCACCAGCCGCCCGCCGTCAGCCAAACGCGCCAGCGCCGAGGCGACATGGCGATAGGCGGCGTCAGCCATGCGGCCGGAGACGTTCGCCACCACGGAGAACGGCGGATTCATCAGCACGACGCTCGGTACGATGTCGGGGGGCAGATGGTCGTGGATCTGCGCGGCATCGAACCGGGTGGCGGGATTGTCCGGAAAGAGATGGGCGAGGAGAGCGGAGCGGGTTTCCGCCAGTTCGTTGAGCACAAGCGACCCGCCGGCGATCTTGGCCAGGATGGCGAGCAGTCCGGTGCCGGCCGAAGGCTCGAGCACCCTGTCGGCGGGCGTGATCGCGGCGGCGGTCGCGGCGATCAGCCCGAGTGGGATCGGCGTCGAAAACTGCTGGAAGGTCTGGCTCTCTTCGGAGCGGCGCGTGTGGGTGGGAAGAAGCCCGGCGATCTTTGTGAGAAGCGGCAGGCTGGCGGCGTGAGACCCGGCTTTCCGGAAAAGCGCCTTTCCGTATTTGCGCAGAAAGAGAACGGTCGCAGCCTCGCAGGCTTCGTAGGCGGTTTTCCAATCCCAGGAGCCGGTGGCGTCGGATGCGCCAAAGGCGGTTTCCATTGCGCCGCGCAGCGTGGGGGCGTCAACGCGTTGGCCGCGTTCGAGATGCGGCAGCAGCAGTCCCGCCGCGATGTATAGGGCGGCCGCGGTGTTCTTTTCAGCGGCAAGTGACAACGGCGCGGTCGAAACCGCTGCGGATGCAGAAATCATGTTCATGGGGAGACCTCGGGAGAGCGGATGGATCGAGCCGCACGGCGCTCTCTCTCAACCGCACCAGCTCAAACCCATCCCGGCCTTCCTCTGCCTCTCAAGACGCGGCATCGGTCGGAATGCAAAAGCGCCCCCGAAGGGGCGCTTGCCTTGATCATCCGAAGCGACGACCAGTCTCGGTGAAGGTGTATTGGTTTGCCGCGATGGAATCGTCCACGGCCTCGTCCGAGGAGAGGTGGTCGTACTCTCGTTCAAGTTGCTGGTAGAGCCAGCGGGCCAGATCGCGCAGCGCTTCGGTGATGGCCTCTTCGGCATCCGCCGTCATGTCCTGCCAGGACGGGCTGTCGCGCTCGACCGAAATCGACATGCAATATTCGTGATAATAGTGGCCGCGATGGCTGGCCTCGGCTCGAAGCTGGTAGAAGTTGCGGCGTTGCACGGCCTGAAGCCCATCGGCGATGCGGTGAAGCTCGGTGTCTTGCGGGGCGTATTCCCTGATCCTGCGCGGGGCCTCTTTCTGGTAGGAGTAGAAGGTCTCGAAGCAGGCGCCATCGCCCTGGCTCCAGAATCCGCGGAACCAGATGCAGGGGGTCTGGCGGGCGCCGCCGCCCATGAGGCGGATGGTCCGCGTCTTGAGCGCCAAGCCGAGGATTTCCGCGATCCGCTGGAAATCCTCGTAGACGGCGTCATGCCAATCGGAATCGAAGCCGCCTTCGCGATACCAGGCACGGGCTTTCTCCTTCGCCGCGTCGGAGAGCTCGTCTAGCCTGAAGACTGTGGTTTGGACGATCTCAGGCATCGGGATCGCCTCCATCGAGAACCTGGGCGAGCCAGCCATCGGTGTAGGTCCATGCGATCGTTTCGCCGGTGGCGAGGTCGAGGACGTGAGCGCCGCCGCCGAAACCGTCCAATCGGGGCCGGGAGCAGGTATTGGCGTATTGGAAACCCCAGAGACCGGTCAGGCCGAATGCCGTGGCGCAGTCTTTGACGAACCGGATCAGGTTCTCCGGATCGCCTGTGACGTCGTCGCGCATCCAGAGCTGCGTGCCGCCATGTTCGGGCTGGATTGACAGGAGGAAGCCCTCGGACGGCGGGTCTTCCGATGCGCTCTCCTTGGAGAGGCGGTTGTAGAGATCGAGTGCGCGCGCGGCGTTGTCGGGCGTACCGACATCGAGCAGGCAGGAGAAGTGGGTGAAATAGTCGGCCATCTCAGGCTCCTGAAACGAAAAATCCGGCGCGATGGCCGGACGTTGGGGTGGACGATGGTGGTGGTCAGGCGGCCAAAGCCAGCGCTGTGCGGGTGGGTTCGCGCCAGAACTTGTCGACCAGCCGGCTCTCCAGAATGCTGGCGCTGAAGCGCAGCTCTCTGGCGGCATCGGAATTCTGAACGGCCTCTTTGAACGCCTGTCCGCGCAGGCGGCTGGCGGTGGTTACGATCTTGCGGGCTTCGCCATCGGATGAGACGGGTTCACTCCATCGAATGATGTCGATGCGAACTTCGCCGGCAGCGACCAGGCCGCCCTCGGCGTCCAGAATGGCGACGATGCGCGGTGCGAAGGTCCAGGCGCTTTTGCCCGAGGCCCCGAAGTCCCCTTCGGCAATGCACCGTTCGGCTTCGGCGATGGCGTCACCGTGCGAACGGCGCTCAGCGATCCGAAGGGTGTGATCGAAGGAGATGGCTTCGGCGTCGGGGTCATCGTCGATGAAGGTCGCGACTCCGAAGCATGTGATGCGAAGCGGATATTTCGAGGCGCTGTGAAGGCGGGAGATCAGGCGATCGAACGGCAGTGCCTCAGTGCGTGCGAAGGTGCTGGAGTGAGAAACATAGGTCATGGTGCTGTTCCACGACGAGCGGCGGGAATCTCTTTCCCGCACCTCATCCCGTCACTGAACGCCCAGCCTTCCTCTCACTCTTTCGATCTGAAGGTGCGCCCAAGGGGCGCTCGGCCGTTTCTGGAATGGTGGCGCAAGCCGGCATGACAAAGCCCGGATGCGTGTCGCTCCGGGCTTCTGGCTTGAGGCGTAAACGCCTCATTGCCAGGGGTCGATTTCGAGCTGAACCATGTCCTCGTCGCCGTCGAACTCGCTCGCCACCATGGCGCTGTGGGTTCCGTCACCGGCGCGAAACACGATGATCGCGACCATCAGGGTCGAGGCGAGGCTGGCGGCGAAAGCGGTGGCATCTGCATAGGACATTGTTCCGGCTCCTGTCTTTTGGAGGCGGGGGACCATCCCCCGCCGCAACAGGCGCCCGAAGTGTCTGACCGGATCTGCAATCACCCTTGCGCGTTCGGCCTGTCCGAATCCGCAAGGGCGGCACGCTCGCGTAAGCCGACCCCTCGCGGGTTGAATGCAAAGAAGACGGATCAGACCAAGGTTGGCGAATGGAAGCGGGGGATGGTGTTTTGCCTCTGAAGGCAGCCGGATCATCAATCTCTGTGCATTGCCCCAGCTTGCGCCTGCGCGCGATGATGAAGTCGGGATGCTCGTAGGTTCGTGCCGATCGAACACGACCTTTGGTGCGCTACGGCGGCGTATGAGGCGAAGGATATTCGTTCGAATTAATGAGAATACTATGAGGCGAGGCTTACCTCAGAATGGCTTTCCTAGACGCTTGAAGCTTTGATGCCGCCTCTAGTTGAGGTGACACCATGAGCAGAAATGCACTCTTGCGGGAAACCATGAAGACGAACACGAACACCCCTTCGGCGTGGCGTATGGCGATGACCATCATCGGCGTCGCCTTTGGGGTGCGGGAAAAGCCTGACGCCCAAGACCAACGCGGCGGTCGAAGCTCATGATGAGTGGTTATGTGACACACAGCTCGGCGAATGCGGGCGTCAAGCGACGTCGGTATACGGTCGTCGAGAAGTCCTCGGGGTGGTGCATCAGCCTGAACGGTGTGACCACGGGAGCGTTTCCGAGCCGTGCGGCAGCCGCGAAGCTGGCCCGGAGCCTCCAGCATCAGGCCGACAATCTCAATCACGTCCAGGACCGGAAAGCTCATTGAGTGAGCAGAACCGGCTGGCCATTTGCGAGGAAGATGCAGAGGTCGGCGGACTCGCCGACATTGCCGCTCGAAATAAATGAAACTGACAAACCATCAGAAGTTCGTCGGCGTGATGGCGATGATCATGTTCCTGCTTGTCGGCGGGGCGCTGTTCATTCTCGCGCGCCTGTTGGAATGGATATGACAAGACAGATGCGTATGAGCGCCGTTCAGCCCGGGGATGTCCAGAAGGGCTCCGTGAAGTTCTTCAACGCTGAGAAGGGCTATGGTTTCATCGGGCCGAATGATGGCGGACCCGATGTCTTCGTCCATGTGTCTGCGGTGGAAGGCCCTGAAACCGCGGCCTTGGACAAGCAGGATCTTGTGGAGTTCGAACTGGGCCAGCCACAGGATGGTCGGCGAAACTTCGCCCTGCGGGTAAGGCTGCTGCAAAGGGCGCGCCGACCCTCCACCGGAAAGTCGACCGGGCGGTCTTTCCGAAGCGGCAGCGGGCTAGAAGCAGCGGGTCGGGGCTCCGGCGTGGTGAAATGGTTCGACGTCAGCAAAGGCTTCGGTTTCATCACCCCGAAAGATGGCGACAAGGACGTTTTCATTCACGCCAGGGTGCTGAAGCGCGCCGGCCTGACCGATCTCATCAGCGGCGAAGCCGTTTCTTTCGATCTCCAGGTCGACCGGCGCAGTGGCCGCCTTTCGGTTTCAAAGATCATGAGGCTGGCGCCCCTGTAGCAGCGATTGGGCGAGCCTTGATCTCCGATGTCGCGCCAAGAAAAAAGGGCTCCCCGCCTTGGCAGGGAGCCCTTCGGTCGTCGGTTCAGATTGACTGTTGGGGCGCCTCTGGGGCGATGTCCTCAACTTGGTGGCCGGCATAGGTTTCCAGAACGGCCTGGGCGTAGGGATTTCTTGCGAGCCATAGCTCGGCCGCCTCGCGATTCTCGGCGAGGTGCAACAGTTCGCGGTTTTCACCGACCTGTTGCAGCACACGGACCATTCCGATCCGGGGCTCTTCCACCACCTCGAAGGAGAGATCGCTATCGACCGAATGGGTGCGCATCACCATGACGAGGATGACGCCTTCGCTGGCGAAGTTGCCCTCATGCAAGGTGATCGATGCAGGCGATGTATAGGTCGGCCGCTGCCGGGCCGGTTCCTTGCGCACGAGTCTGCCGATCCCATTGCGGCGTTCCCAGGCTGCAAGTTTTTTGGTGAAACGAGCCGGCGGCTTCGGGGCATGGTCGGTGTAGCGAACGAGAGCCCCGAGCGGGGCGCTATCGTGGATGATATGCGCGGTCATGAAATGATCTCCGGAAACGGGAAGGCCCGGCGAATGCCGGGCCTGGATGAAGGTTTGGAAAGAGAAAGCGGGGCGGCTCGCGCCGCCCCGCTGGTGACGATCATTCAGCCGCGATCAAATGGGCTGCGTGGTCCTCGGCCTGTTCGTCCTCGTCGGCGTCCCCGGCAAGGAAGTCCGGCAGCACCTGGGTCTCGTCCTGGGCGTCGACAGGTTCAGGCGCCTGGGCGTCCTCGAACAGGCGGAGCGGCTCAGGCAGCCAGCCGGTATCGGCCAGAAGGCGTTCGGCTTCCTTGGCCATGTCGCCTTTCTTCAGATGCTCGATCAGCGAGGCGGCCCGTTCGCCCGCGCCCTCGCGCACCGCTTCGAGGATGCGGGGCTTGGTCACACGGCCGAGATAGTTGTCGACCGTCGGCCGCCATCCGGCGCCCTCCACCATGTCGAGGCCCGTCGCGCGCGCCAGCCGATCGGCGTGGGACATCCGCGTCTCCAGCCCATGCTGCGAGACGCCGTTGCCGCCATAGGGGTTCGGCTTCTCATAGAGGGCGTTGACGCCATAGGCGACGCAATGGGCGAGCAGCGCCATGCGGCTGGCGTCGTCCAGACCTGCGATCCAATCCCAAAGAGCGCCGTCGTCAGTGGGAAGATCAGCCTTCCAATCCTCGTAGCGAGCCGTGATGGCCTTGGCGGATGGACTGTCTTTCAGGTCCGCTCCCTGCGCCGAGAAGAAGTGATGGCGAACGGTGACTTCCAGGCATCCGTTCGGTGCGGAATACTGGTAGCGCTCCGTCACCAGCCGATGGAGCAGCGCCGTCATGGCGACATGGGGATTGTTGGCCAGGGCATCATGCAGGGCCAGCGTCCGATGCGCCGTCAGCTCCGAGACCAGCCGTTCGGGCAGAGGCTTGATGACATCGCCATCTTCCTCCTCAGGCTCGGACGGCTGGCCGCCGACCGTGATCACGGCGCGCTGCATGGCCGGAACGGCGGGAGCCGAACCGTTCGATTCGGCGCCATCGGGGTCGCTCTCGCCCTCGACGATCTCCGGGGCCTCGTCTTCGGGGCGAACATAGCCGCGATCGATGGAGAGATTGCCGTCGCGGTCGATGCTGATGAAGGCGCCGGCGCGAGCGACATCGGCCGGTTCGTAAATGACCGGACGATCCTCGAAGGCAGCGAGCGCGGTTTCGATTTCGCCGACACGCTCATCGACTTCTTCAGGGTACTCTTCGGCTTCGGCATACTGCGCTTCCAAGGCCTCATATTCCGCAGTCAGGGCGTCGAAGGTGCTCTGCTCTTCGTCGGTCAGGGGCGTGGTCACCCCGATCAGGCGACGCAGGCCATGACCATAGCCATAGGGCGCCTCGACCCGTGCATCGACCCATTTCCAACCCTCGGCGCCGATCGCCTCGGCTTCCGCCTTCAGCTTGTCGTCGGTGAGCTGGTCGAGCAGGCCGACATCCTGCAGCCACCCGCCATCATCGGATTGGAAGAGGTCGTTCAGCACGACGCCGCCTGCGGCCTCATAGGTCTCGATGCCGATGAACTGCGCCCGCTTGTCGGTCGCGCGGACGGTGGTCTCGGTCAGCATCCTGCGGATCTGGTAGGGCTCCTTCGACCATGAATCCTTGATCGCGTCCCAGACCTGTTGCTGGCGGGCATGATCGGGATTGACGGTGAAAGCCATGAGCTGTTCGAGCGTGACGCCGTCTTCGGCATAGAGCTCGAGCAGCGAGGGGGCGACAGACGCCAGGCGCAGGCGCTGCTTCACGACATTGACCGAAACGAAGAAGGCCGCGGCGATCTCCTCCTCGGACATGCCCTTGGTGCGCATGTCCTGGAAGGCCCGGTACTGGTCGAGGGGATGGAGGGGAGCGCGCTGGATGTTTTCGGCCAGGCTGTCGTCTTCCAGCAGAATGTCGCTACCGGCCTCACGCACGACACAGGGCACCGGCGCGGTCCTGGCGAGACGCTTGGCCTTCACCAGCAGTTCGAGTGCCCGGTAGCGGCGGCCGCCGGCGGGGATTTCGAACATTCCGGTCTCGTTGCCTTCCGTGTCAACAACCGGGCGGACGTTCAGACCCTGCAGCAGGCCGCGGCGGGCGATGTCTTGCGACAGTTCCTCGATGGACACGCCGGCCTTGACCTTGCGGACGTTCGACTGGCTGAGCACCAGCTTGTTGAAGGGGATGTCGCGCGAGGACGACAGGGTGATTTTCTGAGCAGCAGTAGCCATCGTGGTAGTCTCCGCGACGGGCGCCGAGAGCCTCTCTCTCGACCTCAAACCCGTCACGAAGCGAAGCGCCGCCCTCTTCCTCTAAAGGGGCAGCGGATCGTGGAGGGACCGTGCGTTCTATATCGCTAAGGTTGGGCCGATCCGGCTGCGCTGACCATCGTCGCGGACCTCTCCCGGTTCACCGCAGGAAGATCCGTGGACTTGCGCAACATATGTCCAGGACGGAAATCCTGTGCCATAGGGCGATGTCGGCTTCGGCTTGAACACCGCTCCGACCGCATCGTGCGCATGAACACTGGGCCTCCGACTATGTCGGGCGGCCCACGGAATAGAAGACCCGTCAGCGTTGCGGCTCGCCGCGGCGTGGGAAATACGTGGGGCGCGGTTCCCAGTGTTCACGCGTGTTCAACCGTCCCGGCGCCAGGCCGCGGATAGCGCGGAGAGCGTCTATGGACACACGTCTAGCAGCCGGAGATCGCCTGGCGCCCTGTCGCGGGTTGCGGGCTCTGAGGGATTTCGGAAAGCAGCGGCGGTATCGCTTGTCTCGGACAGAGCGCGCCCTGGTCGGTGCGCAAGGCAAAGCGCTGATGATGCTGGTGACGGCCTTGCAGGCTCGGGGCCATATCCAAACCAGCGAGTTCGCCGATATGCTCGGCGTTTTCAGCGTCGTCGTCAGCGAAGACGACGATCTGGAAGGCACCATCCTCGCCGGTTGGGCTGGCATGATGAAGGAGAGCCTCTGAGGCTTTGGTAAGGAGAGCCGGACAAGCTGGAATGAACTTTTCCGCATTGCCGGACTTCCGCAAATCCGGAAAGCCGAGGAGCCGCAAAGCTGTAAATCCGGGTCTACGCGCTTGCGGCTGTTAAGCGGATCACACGCCGCACATGCCTTCGCATTCGTTGGGCCAGAGATCGAGCTGGCCGTGGTCGGCGGCGGTCGAAAGATCGGCGCGATCGAGCGGAACGGCCGAGCGGTGGAGATAGACCTTGCCGCGGATGCCCCGGAAGCCGGTGCGAATGGCGGCGTCGACCGACACGGCGTCATCCCAGGCCTCGGGATCATGGTCGCGCAAGTGCCGCCAATAGTCGTCGGAATGGAACGGACAGCCGACGCAGGCGCTCTTTGGCGGGATTGGATAATCGTGCCGCTCCAGCCAGCGCAGGCAATCCCGGCGCGTCAGGCCTTTCTCGATCAGGGGCCAGCGGTTGACCTGCCACTCCTCAAACGACGGCTTCATACGCAGCGCCTCGTCGAGCGAAATGCCGATCCATTGCTCCGAGATCGGCGTTCGCGGCGAGCGGCGTCCGGCGATGCCGAGCAGTTCGCGCACCTTTCGCCTTATCGGGACGATCTTGTAGTCCCCGGTGCATTGGCGGCGGATCATGCCGATGCCGACCCGCTCGGTCGGCGTGACGCGGGTGCCAACGACCACCAGCTCCCCTGTTTCATCCTCGTCATAGACGGGCAACTCGGTTCCGGCCGGCGTTACGGTGCGGGTGAAGGCGGGAATTGACGCCCATCGCTCACCGCGCGCGCCGGCGAGGAGGTCGGCCCGCAAATCCCCGGCCGAGACGATGTGGACGGGAAAGGGCAGGACATTGGACGATTGCAGCCAGGCGAGATGGTCATAGACGGCCTTCGGCTCCCAGCCGGTATCGGCGAAGACCGCGCAATCCGGCATGGGGCCGATCTCGCCGTGCGCGGCCATGAGGGCGAGCGTGGTGGATTGGACGCCGGCGCCGAGGCTGAGGATGCGCAGGCGGATTTCGGCCGCCTGTTCTGGGTTGGGGACGAAGCCGGGAAAAGCGAGCGCGTTCATCACGCCGCCTCCCGCTCATCATCGACCGCGCCAAGACTGCCGCCGTCCGGCAGGAATCCGAGCAGCCAGTCGGCGGCCTTGCTCGCCTGACTGGCCGCCCGAACGATCGCTCGGTTGTCCTCGCGCAGCACCTCCAGCCAGGAGCCGATATAATCGGCATGGCGAACCGTCGGCACGATGCCCAGCGACGCGCAGCAGAAGGCCGCGTTCATCTCCGCGACCAGTTCCTCGAACGCGTATTTCTTGGTGCCGAAACTGCCCGAGAAGTCCCGGCCGAGCCGGGATGCATGGCCCGTCGCGTGCCCCTTATGCCGATATCGGCATAAGGGTCATTATGCCGTAAACTGGATTATGCCGCATGGCCGAGCTTGGTTACTGATATGCCAGGTCTTGGCCACGCGATAGTTCGGCATAATCAGAGCCATCCAGAATGACTTTTGTGGGGTGGACTCCTGCCAGACTGCTTCTGGGCGAGAAAGTTCGGAAAGCTGACATCGCTGGAGGTCAGCTCCATTCATGCCATCGCTGTTCGGGGGGATGCGCGACGAGATCCCCCAATGCTCGACCTGGGATCGAAGTCCTGGCGGCGGCTCATTAACGCCAGGAGCTTCCGTCATCGTGGCCAAGACACAGGAAGTGCAGCCAACCGTTAAGCTGGACATCCGGGGATTGACGCCGAAGCCGTGAACTGATTTATCGAAAACCGATATCGAAAAGCGTGGGTGTTCTCTTGACAGACCAGATGGAGCATCACGATCTGCTGTCCGGACTTGTGCGTCTGCACGTCCTGCATCATGCGGCGCAGCACCCGGTCTATGGCCAGTGGATGATCGACGAGTTGGCACGGCACGGTTACCGCCTGTCGCCCGGCACGCTCTATCCGATGCTCTCGAAAATGGAGCGGGACGGCTACCTGACCAGTGTCACCGAACGCGACGGGCGGACGTCACGGAAGTTCTACACCATTACGGCAAAGGGAAGCGAAGGGCTTGCGGTAGCGCGGGTTCGGTTGCGGGAATTGAAGGGCGAGGCAGGAACGGGATGATGGACACGACGGACGCGACCGAGGCTAGGTCAGCACAGGGTACGCCCGGAGAGGTGTTCGCTACCTTCTTCAAGCTCGGCTTGACATCTTTCGGCGGGCCTATCGCGCATCTCGGCTATTTCCGTGATGAAATCGTCTCGCGCCGCAAATGGCTGAGCGATCACGCCTACGCCGATCTGGTCGCGCTCTGCCAGTTTCTGCCCGGACCGGCGTCGAGCCAGGTCGGTTTCGCGCTTGGAATGATGCGCGCGGGCTGGCTCGGTGCGCTGGCAGCTTTTACGGCGTTCACGCTACCATCCGCGGTCATCCTCGTCGTGTTCGCTATATCCGCAGCGTCCATTTCCGGCCCCGTCGGGATGGGAATCCTGCATGGGCTCAAGATCGTCGCGGTCGCGATCGTCGCCCAGGCAGTCTGGGGCATGGCGAAGAATCTCTGCCCCGATCGTGAGCGCGCCGCGATTGCAGTCGGCGCGGTCGTCATGCTGGCGTTCCTACCCAGCGCCATCGGGATGGTGGGCGCGATCGTTCTGGGCGCACTTGCTGGCCTCGCGCTGGGACGCGGTTCGGGGGCGCCAGTCGGTGGGCATGTCACGATGCCAGTATCCCGAGGGATGGCGGCGGCGGCGGTCATCGCCTTCTTGATGCTGCTCCTCCTCCTTCCAGTTCTCGCCGAGCAAAACCAAGCTCTGGCGGTGGTCGACAGCTTCTACCGTGCAGGCGCGCTGGTGTTCGGGGGCGGTCACGTGGTCCTCCCGCTCCTTCAGGCCGAGGTGGTAGCGCCTGGTTGGGTTACTCCGGATCAGTTCCTTGCCGGGTACGGTGCGGCGCAGGCGGTGCCTGGACCGCTGTTTACCTTCGCAGCCTACCTAGGCGCGGTGCTTGGGCCAGAGCCAAATGGCGTGGTCGGGGCACTCATTGCACTTCTCGCCGTGTTCTTGCCCGGCTTCCTGATCCTGATCGGTGTGTTGCCGTTCTGGGATCGGTTCCGCGCCATGGCGTCGGCCCAGTCACTGATGCAGGGTGCGAACGCCGCAGTCGTCGGCATTCTGGGTGCGGCGCTCTATTCTCCGGTGTTTACCAGCGCCATTGGCGACATGCGGGACTTTGCGCTCGCGCTCGCCTGCTTCGTGCTGCTGATGGCATGGAAGGCTCCGCCATGGTTGGTTGTCATCGTTGCAGCAGTCGGCGGTGTGGGTCTCGCGCTTGGAGCCTGAGGGGGATGTACTCCCGACGTCCGAAGTCCTTCGCCGCCTGGCGGAGAGAGCCGAAGCGGGCGAGGTCTCGGTCGCGGACATCGCGGACATTGCCGGTCGACGAACGCACGCCGCGATACTCGCCCTCGTCGCGTTGCCGGAAGCCTTGCCGCTGCCGGTCGTCGGCATGTCGACGGCTTTGTCGATCCCGCTGATCATCGTGTCGGCTCACATGGCTGCGTTCGGCGCGGGAGGAGGCATACCAAAATCGTTGGAAAGGCGAAAACTGCCGGCATCGCTCGTCAGGGTCGTGGCAGGCAGGGCCTCATCCTTCCTCAAGCGTGTCGAGCGCATTTCGAAGCCGCGCCTGAGGATCGTGGCAGACAGAAGCCGGATCCTCGCGGCTATGTGTCTTCTGCTGGCCGCCGTGATCGCTCTACCAATTCCGTTCGGGAATCTGCCGCCTGCGATCTGCGTCCTCCTGATGGCCGTTGGCATGGTTCAGAAGGATGGCGCTCTCGCCGCGGCCGGGTTCGCAGGTGGCTTCGTCATATTGGGCGGAAGCGTGTTCGCAGCCGATTATCTGATCGGCTTCTTCCAGGCGTGATATCGCGGTCTGGGTTCAGCCGAATGAAAAATGGTACCACTGTTGGGCTGTTCGGGTCGCCTGCCGTTCGATCCCCGCAGCCGGCAGCGGCCTCCTTCAGTTCTCCGGCGGGTTTCGGGGGGCGGTCAGCCCAAGCCGAACGGCCGAAAAGGGGTCGGAAGCTGCCGAAATCTGTCACAAGATGCGGGTTTCGCGTGAGAATTGGTGCTCCAACAACATGGAGCACAGAAAATGGAAATATCCGACCAGCCTACTTGCCTTGATCCCTACCTCGTGTCGTTCGAGAAAAGTCTTTCATCCAGGAATTACAAACCAGCCACGCTCAAGAACTATCGTTGCCTACTGCGTCGCTTCGGTCAATTGCTCGACGCCGAGGGCATTGCGCCGTCGGCATTGACGCCGGAGCTTTCCATCGAGTTGGGACAGCGATTGCCGGCCACGCCGAAAAGCCAGGTCAAGTTGCCGAATCTTGCCAGATTATTCGTCGCGCATCTGATTGAAATAGGCATCGCGACACGACCGCCACAGACACCTGCGCAAGCTGAGCGCGCTGAACTGCTGGGCAACTTCGAGACATATCTGATCCGGCAACGCGGTCTCAGCCCGCGCACAATCTATCATGTGCTCCGGTTCGCGGACCGCTTTCTCAATCATCGCTTCGGCGACCATATGCTCGACATGCTGGCGCTGAACGCCCGTGATGTCGCAGCGTTCATGGAGTACCTTGTGACGCGCAAGCGTCCGTTCCGCGACAAGACACCGGCCACGCATCTGCGCAGCTTCTTCCAGTATCTGTTCGCTCAGGGCCTCACGACGACCAACCTGTCGCTCTGCGTCCCTCGGGCGCACAAGCCCTGGGGCGCGAGGCTCCCCCGATACCTGTCGCCTGATGAGGTCGAGGCCGTGGTGGCCTCGGTGCGCCACAATCCGCGGCGCGGGGCCCGGGACTACGCCATGTTGCTGTTGATGGCCCGTCTCGGCCTGCGTGCACCGGAGATCATCGCGATCCAGTTAGATGATATAGACTGGCGCGCCGGCGAACTGATGGTTCGTGGGAAAGGCCAGCAACATGATCGTCTACCTATCCCGCCGGACGTCGGCGAAGCGATCAGCGAATATCTGCGCGAGGATCGCTCCTCCGCAACCACGCGCGCGCTGTTCGTGACGCATCGAGCGCCCAATCGCCCGTTCAAGGACAGCCAAGTCATCAACGCCATATTGAAGGAGGCATTCGCGGCGACGGGTGTGAAGCCGCCAACCCCCTACGTCGGATCGCATGTTCTGCGGCACAGCCTGGCAACGAACATGGTTCGCGCTGGTGCCTCGCTGGAAGAGATCGGCGATCTGCTGCGACATCGGTCGCGGGCGACGACGATGATCTACGCAAAGCTCGACACGGACGGTCTGCGTTCCATTGCCCAGCCCTGGCCGGTCGCGGAGGTGGCACGATGAGCTTCCTCACCGAAATGGAACGATACCTCACCATCAGGCGGCAGCTCGGCGCCGACCTGAGCACCGATGAACGGATATTGCGCCGCTTCGTCACGTTTGCCGACCGAGATAGAGCGCAGCACATCAGCACAAGCCTTGTCATGCGTTGGCTCGAAAGCCTGCCTCTCGCCAGCTCCGGAACCAGGGCGACGCGCTTCAGGGTCGCCCGCCAGTTTGCCGAATGGTTGCACGGTCTGGACCCCAGGCATGAGGCACCTCCGCGGGGAATGGTGCCGGGCCGTGTTCAGCGTTCTCACCCCTATATCTACAGCGATGCCGAAATCGTTACGATCATCGAGCATGCGCGAATGCTGCCTTCCGTCTATGGCCTTCGCGGCCTGACCTGTTCGACGCTGTTCGGCCTGATCGCTGTGACCGGGCTTCGGATCAGCGAAGCTCTTGCTCTTGACCTTGCCGACCTTGATGTTGAACCCGGCGTGCTTCGCATCCGGCAGGGCAAGCTCGGCAAGGAACGGCTGCTGCCGCTGGACCCGAGTGTTGTGCATCGGCTGCAAAGCTACGGTCGCGAGCGGGATCGACTGCTTGGCCGCCGACCAGAGGCATTCTTCGTGACCTGTGAGGGGCGACGCTTTGGCGATTGCAGTGCACGCTACAACTTCGCGCATGTCTGCCAGCAGATCGGATTGCGAGAACCGCAGCTCTATCTCCGGCACGGTCGTGGACCGCGTATCCACGATCTTCGCCACACCTTCGCGGTGCGCACCATGCTGAGTTGGTACCGATCGGGCAAGGACGTCGGCCGCGAAATGATCAAGCTCACGACATGGCTCGGTCATGCGAACCCCGCTCACACATACTGGTATCTGGAAGCAGTCCCGGAGCTGCTGGAACTGGCTTCTGCCCGTATAACCGGCTCAGCGGCGGAGGTGGAAGTTCGATGAAGACGAGCAACTTCCCCGCGCTGATCCAGTGCTTCTTCACCGATCGGCTCTGCACCCAGATGGAGGCGAGCCGACATACCATAGCCGGTTATCGTGACACGTTCCGGCTGCTGATCCGGTACGCGAGCGCGCGCTGTGGAAAGCCGCCCACCAAGCTGACCATAGAAAATCTCGATGCTGATCTTGTCGCCGACTTCCTGACCCATGTGGAAACGGCACGCGGCAACACAGCGCGCACCCGCAATACACGGCTTGCCGCCATCCGCTCATTCTTCCGCTACGTTGCATTGACCGATCCGAGCTGGCTTCTTCATTGTCAGCGGATACTCTCGATGCCGAACAAGCGGTATGTGAAGCGCAGCGTAACGTTCCTCGACGCAGAAGAAATCGCGGCGCTGCTGGCTGCGCCGGATCGAACGACGTGGGCGGGGCGACGTGATCATGTTCTGCTGGTGCTTGCACTTCAGACCGGGCTGCGGGCGTCAGAACTGATCAACCTGCGCTGTAAGGACGTAGTGCTCGGCACCGGCGCTCACATCCGTTGTATCGGCAAAGGGCGAAAAGAACGCAGCACGCCTCTTCGTCGCGATACCGCGAAACTGATCCAGACCTGGATCGGCGAGCGCCGCGACAGCGATGGACCGTTGTTCTCCTCGATCCGGGGCTCACAGCTCAGTCGAGATGCGTTGGAGCACTTGGTACGCAAGCATTGCCTAACGGCATCGCGGGGATGTCCGAGTCTCGCAAGAAAACGCGTCACACCGCACTCGCTGCGCCACAGCACGGCGATGGAACTGCTCCATCATGGTGTCGATCAGTCCGTGATCGCGCTGTGGCTCGGACATGAATCCGTGGAAACGACCCAGATCTATATCCACGCCGATATGCGCCTGAAGGAAAAAGCCCTCTCTCAGGTCTCCAGACCTGAAACGCATCCCGGGCGGTATCGTCCCGATGACGAACTGCTCGCGTTCCTCGAAGCCCTCTGATTATGCCGAACCGCCGCATGGTCCAACTCCCGCAAACCAGCCACCGAGCTCGGCCATGCGGCATAATCCGGCTTACGGCATAATGACCCATCTCGTGGAGGGCCGTGCGGTGCCAGTTGATCGGCTCGAAATAGGCCTGGGGAGGCGGGACCTGGACGTAGTCGAGCGCGGGCACATAGAAGGCGCGATCACCGCCGATGCGGAAGTCGATGTCGGTGGCCTGGATTAGCGCCTCGACGCGCGGCTCGATCAAGCCAGGGGGCGGCGGGGGCGCCTCGACGGCGACGTCTTCGGGCAACCCCTCGCATTGCGCCGCATTGAACACGGTAAAGCGCTTCAGGAACGGGATCTGCCCCGGTTCTTCACCGGTGTCCCGCGCCCGGCGTTTTTCGTCCTCGGGTGTAAAGCGGTCGGCATAGACCACGGTCGTGCCGCGTTCGCCTTTCCTGACATTGCCGCCGAGAGACAGCGCCTGGCGGAAGGTGAGCCAATGCTGGGTGGGATAGCCATGTTGAACCACGGCGCCCCAAAGAATCAGCACGTTGATGCCGGAATACTGCCGGCCCGTGCTGGCGTTCCTGGGCATGGCGAGCGGGGCCTTCGCCGCCGCTGTTCCCCAGGGCTGGACCCAGGGGAGCCGCCCTTCCTCCAGCTCGGCGATGATCGTGCTGGTGATGTCGTCGTAAAGATTGCTGCGCGCGGCGCTGCCAAAGGCGGCGCGATCCTGTCTGGCCATCGGGATGATCTCCGCGACGGGCGCCGGAGACCTCTTCTCCAGCCCTCAACCCGTCACGGAAAACCCGTCCGCACTCTCACTCTCAGGGGGCGTTGCGGGGTCTCCCCGCAGAAGGGGTCGGTCGAGACTACAGGCTCGACCGCAGGGGAAGGCTTTCCCCCAAAACGCGCCAGTTCATTTGCTTAGCGTTTACTGTCTTTCGACATGCAATATTAAACGAAAACGACTATTATAGTCGCACTTTAATGGAGATGGGATGGGCCCAGTTTGTTGCAGGTTCAAAATCAGATACTGCGGATGATTGCGACGGGAGCCTCTTTGCAGGATACGACGCGGCAAATCTGCCTGAATGTCGATAGCCTCTTTGAAGGCGCAAGCTGCTGCATTCTGAAGATGGACGCGGCTGGCCGTCTTCACGTCTTGGCTGCTCCGCGTTTTACGGACGACTACAGGACGCTCGTTAATGGCATGGCGACTGATGCGCCGATCGGCGTGCAACTCACGCAAGAAGAAATGCGAACGCCTGCCGTGATCCTCGACATGAGGCTGTGTCATTGCAGCGAGCGTGTCTGCGATTATTTTGCGACTCTGGGACTGAAAGCGTGTTGGGTTCTGCCTGTCACAGACGTAAACGGGCACATGGCCGCGTTGTTCGTGGTGCATCTGCCGGAGCGGCGCGAACCGACAGAGACGGAGCGTGCCTATATCGAGAACTGTGCAGAGCTGTGCGGCATCGCGATCCAGAAGCACGAGCGTGTTGCGACACGGGAGAGGGGCGCTACTGTCGATGCGCTAACGGGGCTGCCTAACCGCTTTGCCTTCAACACCGCGATGAGTCTTTTGCCATGCGACACTGATGGCTCCTGGGCGCTGTTTCTAGTCGACCTCGACAATCTCAAGCTTGCCAATGACACCTTCGGTCACCTTGCGGGTGACGCGCTGATCAAGACGGCTGCACGGCGGATTGCCGAAGCTTCGGCGCCAGACAGGGTGTTCCGGCTCGGCGGCGATGAGTTCGGCGTGATCATCGAACGGGCCGGAGCCCTTTTCGATCTGGATGCGGTCGCGCGTTGGATTATCGAAGCGCTCGATAAACCTGCCGATTGCGCCGGGCATATGATCGTTCCGCGCGCGACAATCGGGGGTGCGGTGTTTGGCGGCGACGAGCAGACCGCCAAGGCCGTCATCGAGGCGGCGGATTTCGCGCTGTATCACGCCAAGGAGACTGGGCGCGGTGGATTTGTCCGATACTGGCCCGGGATCGGCACCCGGATGACACGGCAGATCAACGCCGTCCGCGAGGTCAGCGCCGCTCTCGATGAAGGGCGGATCGAGGCGCATTATCAGCCCATCGTGCGCCTCGATACGGGTGGTGTGGAAGGCTTCGAGACCCTATGCCGGATTCGGGCCGATGACGGCGCACTCATTCCTGCGAGCGAGTTTCGCGAGGCGACGAGCGATGTGCGGGTCGCGGCTGACCTCACGCGACGGATGCTGGAGCTTGTGGCGCGTGATCTTGCCGGATGGCGGGATCAGGGGCTTCCAATCAAGGCGATCGGCCTCAATCTTTCGGCTGCGGATTTCCACGTCAGCGATCTCGACGCGAAGCTGGAAGCTGCTTTCGGCGAAGCGGGATTTCCGCCTGAACTTCTTGTCGTGGAGATCGATGAAGCCGTCCATCTGGGTCGGCGTGATCCAGCCATACCCAGGCAGATCGGAAAGCTTCGAGCGCGCGGCGTGCGGGTCGCGATCCACGAATTCGGCGGGGACTATGCCTCGCTGGCCCAGCTCATCAACGTTCCGGTCGACATCATCAAGGTCGGACGAGGGTTTATCTCGCAGCTCGGCCAGGAAGGACCAGGCAAGATCGTGGTGGGCGGCCTGATCGATGTGGTGCACCGGCTAGGCATTGAGGTTATCGGAGAAGGGATAGAGACGGCTGAACAGGCGCAGCAGCTCTGGGCGATGGGTTGTAGGCTGGGCCAGGGCTTTGCTTTTGCTTCGGCAATGAACAGCGAGGCAGCAGCCGACCTGCTGGCCGGGCGTCGCCAGATCCAAGCTCCCGTTTCGACGATGGCTGAAATCGTCGCGATCGATGAGGCATCGCGATCTCGTGCAAGGGCGGGCCGGTAGGGGGCATCCAACGGCCCTGACGTAGCGACCAGCCGTTCCTTTGCTGGTCACAGGCTTAGGCCGGAAGCGCGTAGCGAACAACGCGCAGATATCCGTCGTCCTCCAGCGAGACTTCCAGAACCTGATTGACGAGATCGGGAGCGGCGTCGAGTTCACGCAGAGCCTGTTCGAACAGCTCGATCTGGACATCGCGGGTCATGCCGTCCGGACCATTGAGGCAAATCAGGCCGGCGTGCAGATCGACGCGAGTATATTGGCCCTTCTGTCCGGGGCGGTCAGCGGCACCTCGGAAATCGACCGAATTGCGCGTGACGAAGGTCCAGTCTCCGTCAATGATGAGGGGGAGCAGATCCCAGTCTTTTGCCCCGGCGCGACCGAGCCAGACGATGTGTGACGACTCGCCAAAGCCCCTTTCCAGGGCCAGCTCCGTCAGTTTTGGACTAAGGCATTCGTCGATCAGAAACTTCATCCGGCCCGCCGGCGTGGCACGCGATGCTCGGAGATGACCCGTGTGCCTTTTGGCAGACTGGACAGCACAGGTTTCGGACGGCCCCGCAACGGGTTTGCATCCGCATAGAGAACCGCAAGCTCCAGTTTATCCTCCGTCAAGGAGGGGTAATCCTCCAGGATTTCCTTGGTCGGCACGCCTGCAGACACGGCAGCAGCAATGTCATGAACAGGAACGCGCGTGCCGCTGATGACTGGGGCGCCGCCCATGATCTCGTCGGAGACGGTGACCATATCGCGGGCTGAATCCAGTGACGCCAGGCGCTCGATAGAGCGCTTGAAGAACGGGTGCAGGTCGATTGTCAGGAAGTCGTCGCGAACGGTCCAGTCGGCCGCCAGCATCGCCTTCGTTGCGGCGCGGTTCCAGCGACGCAGACGGGGTTCGGCCGAGCGAATCGCGAAGAGGCGCTCCTCTGAGGTCAGGCGTTTGGCGCTCTCGAAATAGAAGGCGATCAGGGTGCAGGCGGCCGCGAGCACGTATCGGCCGTTATCGACCGATACGAGCGTATCCGGGAGAATGCGCTCATCGATGACGCGGTTGACGTCGCGCAGGCTGACGCGCGCGACGACGGCCGCTTCTGTGGCTTTCAGCATTTCCGTAGCTGGCATGGCTGCCTCCGCGTATAAATCATCCGATGGTTCGGAATATATATAAAGTGCCCGGCGATTTCAAGGAAAAGCCGGGCACCGGAGGCGTGAGCAGGGTCGTTATCCGAGAGCGGCGGCAAGGCGCTCGGAGATTTTCGAAGCTGCGGCCTTGAGCGGATCATTCGCCAGATGCGCATAGCGGGCTGTCGTCTGAACCTGGGTGTGTCCCAAGAGCTTCCCGATCATAGGGAGGCCTTCTCCGACCAGGAGCCCTCCAGAGGCGAAGGTGTGCCGCAGGTCGTGGATGCGGACATTGTCGAGGCCCGCTTCTTTCCGGATACGCCGCCACGGACGCTGAAGATCGGTCAGGTGCGAACCTTCGAATTTGCCGACGATGACATAGGGATTGTCATCGACGCGAGGCAGGCTCTCCAGAATCTTGACCGAGGCGTCGCCCAGATGAATGGTCTTCGCGCCGGTCTTGCTGTCTGGGAGATTGAGCTGTGCTTCGTCCAGATCCACGTCCTCCCAGCGAAGGGTCTGGATTTCGCTCAGGCGGCATCCAGTGAGCAGCAGCAGACGGAAGGCTGCGATGGAATACTTGCTTTCAGAGCCGTCAGCCTCGAATTGCGACAGCACCTCACCGAGCCGCTTCATTTCCTTGGGTGAAAGGAAGCGTTCGCGCTTGTGTTCGGGATAGCGCTCGACGTCCTCGCAGGGATTGGTGTGTTTGTCGCGAATGCCCCAGGTCTCGGCGAGGTTCATCATCTTGGACAGGACGCCAAGGGTGCGATTGGCTTGGTAAGGGATATGAGCGTGAGCGCCGTGCATCTCGGCGACGTCGGCCGTGGTGACGGATCGAGCGCGTTGCTTGCCGAAGAACGGATTGATGAACAGTTCGACGCAACGCTTGTATTCGGCCTGGGTGGATGGCTTGCAGCGAACGGCGACGTGCTCCTTGAGGAAACGGGCGCCCAGTTCGGTCAGGGTTGCCGATTGACGCTCGCGATCGCGCACGGCGGCGGGGTCGCCATCGTTGCCACGGACATCGCCGAGCATGCGGATGGCCTCCTTGCGGGCGATCTCTGCTGTAACGGGACCGAACTGCCCGATCATCACGCGCCGCGTCCGGCCATGCCGACGATACTGGATGAGGAAGAAGCGCTTGCCGCTTGGCATCACGCGGATACCAAAACCGGGGAGCTCGGTGTCGAAAATGATGTAGTCTTTTTCCCGCTTATCGAGTCCCTCGACGAAGCGCTTTGTGAGTTTGTCCTTTGCCATTCGGTATCACCCTTTCTTTGCAATCTGGGCGATCTCCGATCCGATCCCGTGGAAGCGTCGTGGAAGCGCTGGGGGGTAAATCGTAGCGAAGATCATCGCGAAAAAGGATGAGTCTTCCGGGTCAAAAATGCAAGGTGTAACAGAGGGTTATGCGGAGTTCGGCGGGGTCCGGATAGCGTGGCGTGCAAATCGGAAAACGCCAAAAAACGAACTCATAACCTGAAGGTCGCAAGTTCAAATCTTGCCCCCGCAACCAACTTTCCTAACCAACAAGCGCGGCCGTCCGAGCATCCGGGCGGCCGTTTGCGTTTCCGGCCGCAACGACACGGCGGTTGCGCAGCCAGCAAGCCATCACCTCCCGCACAGGCAGACAGCCCGAAACGCCGGCGGAAAGGCGGCGCGCTCGCCCTCCCTGGCGAGGCAAGCCCCCCTCCTGCGGACCACGGGCTCAAGGGCGCAAGTCCAAATCTTACCCCGGCAACCAGCCTAACCTGCCGAACAAGCGCCCCCGCCAGCAAAACCTCAGATCAAACAGAAAGGGACGGGGCGAATCATCCATATGTCTCGATGTCGACAGCCAACGTGATTCGGACGTTCAAAGGCGCCGCCGGCGTCTTTAGAGCGGCGGGCGTTCTGACTGAATCGATAAGGATTCTTTGATGGGGATTTCGTGGTTCACTTCATTGAAGGTGATTTTGCGACCGGATCCTATCGCTTGATCTTCGGGAGCGTGTGACGCGGGTTTGTTGACGGTGGCGGTTCTTCGCGGGACGGGCCGGCGTCGCATTTTGGTGTGTCTGTCTCCTGCATGGTGAAGCTGATAGCGGCATACTGCAAGACGGGCAGCCTCAAGGCGAAGCCGGAAGGCGGCTGGCGCTATTTCCAAGTTCGATCCGCCCGGAACTTCCTGATGGGACGGGTGGCCGAGAAGGATGATATCACCTGCTCGAACTGGCCGAGCACGGCACGATGGTGGCTCGTCCTCGGGTCTCGCGCTGGCTGATCCGCAACCGCTATCCAATATGGCGGTTTGGGGGAGCGGTTTGTCGGCGCTTGCGCGGGGTTGGTGAGGGGGAAGT